>NZ_QUFO01000004.1:147650-326862 GCF_003478915.1 Roseburia sp. AF25-13LB | reverse complement strand
ACTCAAGGCTGCTTTTTCGTTTACACCAACTCCGATTGTTTCCTTAACAGTTTGTCGCTTTCTTCATATCCACATTATATCATTTTCATATCTGCACCACAATAAAATTTTATGCACCGATAATCTTACTGAACAGCTCTAACAAACACCATTTCATCACTCCAATCTGAAATTTAGGTATGAAAAAAGCAGTCAATCCTAAGACTAACTGCTTTGTGTATAGAGATATGAAATTGTGAAATAGAATTTGCCTATTTCAAATCAAAAAGAGAATTTTCATAGTCCTTTACATAGTATCGTATATTTTTACGCCCCTTTTGAATAATGGTATGTCCCTCTGCTTCTAATTTTTCTTTCTGTGCTTCAATACCATTTGGATATTTAGCATTTAATTCTCCGTTTGCTTTTAATGTTCTCCAATAGGGTGTTTCATCTTCGGAACGCTGATAACTCGCCCACGCTACAATAGAAACAAATATACCCGCTGTAATCGGCTCTGTAAAATCTGCACCACTCAATTTTGCAAAGTGTTCTCGTATTTTTCCAACCGTAATCACTTTACCATACGGAACTTTTTTCATTACTTTGTCATAGTCAATCGGGGGAGCAAAATACATTTTGTTTCCACCATATTTCTCAATACTTTTCTGGTCTATGATAATTTGAAATTTTGGCATATCCTTACTATCATGCAACATAGCATTAAAATCTTTTTTATCTTCATTTGCCATTTGTGCCACCTCCTACTTTAAGGATAGTCTGTTTCTTATTTCCATGCAATGAGGCTGTTTGAAAATTATTAACACTTTCAAATTTGTCGCTTTCTTCATATCCATATTATAACAGTTCCATATATCCGCCACAATAAAAATCAGCATACCCTTAGCATTTATGGAACAAAAATGCACACTTTTTCTTTCTTCCTCTTGATTACCCCACAACAGAAAAGAAAAAGCCCTGTCAAGAGCCTTGCCACCATTGGTGGTGCTTTGCACTCTTTACTGGGCTTTTTGTTTGCTGTATCTTCCATGCAAGAGGAAATTAAAGACCTCTGTTCCATTTCGCCTTTAGATAATCTTCATAGTCTGCTTCATTGAAGTCTACTTGTGGAGAAGTGTCGGGAATGTTGTTTCTGTTGTCTATATCCGCAAGCTGACGAAATATCCAATCATCATAAGGGTCATGGTATTTATACTCTTTGGGCTGTTCTCTGTATCGGTCTAACCCTCGCATTTCCTTATGTACTTTTATCATGCGTTCCAGTTTTTGACGCTGTATCAACTGCTTGATTTCCATAAGTTCTTCCAACTCCGTAACCTCATTGGTAATGTAGTTATGGATATACTGTATGAGTTTATATGCCTTGTAAAATGTGCATTCTTTTTCATCATCGAAAAATTCATTTTCAGACAGGTAATCTAAGGAAACATTGAAGTCTTGTTCCCGTTTGATAATATCCATGATATAGGGCTCGGTGTGGTCAATATACTTCCATTCTCCCGACAATAATTCATTGGGTGTTACTCCCAGCACGTCCATTATCTTTTCCAGCGTATCAAAGGTAGGATAATTCACGCCACGTTCAATCTTGGAAAGGCTCTGCATATTGATACCGATTTTGTCCGCAAGTTCCTGTTGTTTCATTCCTCTATGCTTTCTTATGGTCTGTATGTTCTCTCCTAAGAAACTGATTTTCTTTTCGTAATGCTCCATGACTTAGTATAAACACTCCTTTCATTGCTTTTCTTGGTATTTATAAGCATATCATACTTAATATATATCTAAAAGTCAACAAAAACTTCTTGACAAGTAATTCTAATGGCGTTATTATCGTATCAGATAGAGTGATTAAGCACGCTAGGGTCAATCACACGCTTGAGTAAGCATAGAAAAGATGTATTTTCATTTTGATAGCATGAATAAGCATAGACTATCAGACCGAAAATAAGGTTTCTGACTGGGGCTGTTCCGTTTAGCCACGAGCCTTACAAGGCTCGTGAGCGTTAAGAACGGATCAGACACAGGAAGAAAGGGAACGCCTTTAGGCGTTCATAAAGGGCGTATATGTAACACCGCCCTGCGCATACATGTCATAGTACCTAGAAACTGTGATAAATAAAGGAAAAAACACGATTTTTACCCCGCAAAAAAACGGGAAGTACGAAAGGAGTAATGCACTATAACTACACACAAAAATTTATCCGTTAAGATTGATTACATCAGCATTGTATTTGATACTACAACCGCAGAAGATATCATCATGCACATTTTAGGTTTACCGACTGACATTTTCAATGTTTATCCAGCAACGATAAAATTCAAGACTTATCAAGCACGCTGGCAGATTGGAGATATTTATGTATCGGGGGACGCAAGAAAGACAGAGGACAACCCACAGGGGCTAGGCTGTTATCTTGTTATGACTGGCAGAGGTTGTGATGATATTTTCCGTATTCTCGACAGTAGGAATTATACCTTTGGGGATATGTTCCGACGTTGCGAGCGAAGATACGGACTGGATAATTTCCATTTCACAAGACTTGATATTGCCATTGACGATAAGAACGAAAAGCCATTCTTTACCATTGAGCAGATAAAGAAGAAATGCGAAAAAGAGGAATTTATCTCAAACAGTGAGGGCTACCACTTTGATGAAAGCAAGTTTGACGATTTCGACACCGCAAAGACTGTTTATATCGGTGCTGGAAAATCTGGATTATCCTACCGCTTTTATGATAAGGATAAAGAAGTCTGTTCAAAACATAATAAGACGCTTGAGGAAGTCGGCAGTTGGAAACGGACAGAAATGCAACTGCGTGATGATAAGGCTCATGCTTTTGCCATGACATTCAAGGACAGACCGCTGGAACTTGGGGAACTGGCTTTCGGGCTACTGGCAAACAACCTACGCTTTGTCGTGCCAAACAGAAACGAAAGTAATAAAAGCAGGTGGAAAACGTGTCGATTTTGGGAACGCTTTTTAGGGGCTGTGGAAGTCTTGAAACTGCAAGTACCAAAACAGCAAAATTCCCTTGAGGAAACACAGCAATGGCTCACAGAGGGTGGCGTGATTTCCGCTGTCAAAAGTTTTTACTTCTTGGAAGAACATGACGCATTAGGTGGACTGGAAAAAGTGGGAACTATGCTTGATAAGGCAAGATACAGCAATTCCCTTTCCAGTAAATTAACCGCCCATTTACAGAGGATAAACCGCACCGACCTTATCCCCTATATCCAGTATGACACGAAACATGGGAAAGGGGGTATCTGATGAATAACAACGATATTCCCGTATGGGAAAAATACACCCTTACCATTGAAGAAGCGTCAAAGTATTTCCGTATCGGAGAAAACAAGTTAAGACGATTGGCAGAGGAAAACAAGGACGCTGGCTGGCTCATTATGAATGGCAACCGCATACAGATTAAACGCCGACAGTTTGAACAGGTTATTGATAAATTGGACGCAATCTAATGCAAATGAGCCTTGTATGTGTTATGATGAACACAAGTCATATCAAGGTTCTTTCCAACAAGGAAAGGAGCAGACACCATGAAAGAAAAAAGACGGGATAACAAAGGACGTATCCTGCATACTGGAGAGAGCCAACGAACAGACGGAAAATACTTATATAAATATGTGGACGCATTTGGAAACACAAAATATGTGTATGCTTGGAGATTGACACCCACAGACCCGACACCAAAGGGAAAACGGGAAAAACTCTCACTTCGTGAACTGGAACAGCAGATAAGACGGGATATTGAGGACGGTATCGACAGCACAGGCAAGAAAATGACACTTTGTCAACTCTATGCCAAACAGAACGCACAAAGGGCAAATGTGAAGAAAAGCACAATGAAACAACGGGAACAACTCATGCGGTTATTGAAAGAGGATAAGTTAGGTGCTAGGAGCATTGATACGATAAAACCCTCTGACGCTAAGGAATGGGCGTTACGCATGAAAGACAAAGGCTTTTCCTATAACACCATTAACAACCATAAACGCTCGTTAAAAGCGTCATTCTATATCGCCATACAAGACGATTGTGTAAGGAAAAACCCTTTTGATTTCAAGTTAAGTGAAGTCCTAGAAAATGATACCAAAGAGAAAGTCGCATTGACAGAGGAACAGGAACAAGCCTTACTCTCATTCATCAAGACGGACAATGTGTATCACAAGTATTATGATGATGTGCTGATACTGTTAAAGACAGGACTTCGTATCTCGGAACTGTGCGGACTGACAGTAGCCGATATTGATTTTAAGAATGAAGTTGTGATTATCGACCACCAGTTACTAAAGAGCAAGGAACAGGGCTATTATATTGAAACGCCTAAAACAAAGAGCGGAATAAGGCAAGTGCCATTAAGCAGAGAAACAATACAGGCATTTCAACGGGTTATGAAGAAACACCCAAAGGCAGAACCATTTGTGATAGACGGACGGAGCAATTTCCTATTTGTCAATCATAAAGGCAAGCCCAAAGTTGCGATTGATTACAACGCCTTATTTGTCCGTATGATAAAGAAATACAACAAGCACCACAAGGACAATCCCTTGCCACATATCACACCGCATACGCTACGCCATACATTCTGCACAAGGCTGGCAAGCAAGAACATGAACCCAAAAGATTTACAGTATATCATGGGGCATTCAAACATCAGTATCACAATGAACTGGTATGCTCATGCGTCCATAGATACCGCAAAATCAGAGGTTCAGCGTCTAATCGCATAAAAGTATTTACCACGATTTTAACCACGTTTGATAGAGAAAATATAGGAAGATAGACCTAGATATGTGAGGTTTACCACAAAAGCAAAATGCCCGTAGAGCCGATAAAATAAGGCTTTGCGGACATTTAAGAAGATATAAAAAGATAGTCAAAAAGACATATATAATTTTAGAAAAATGACATGGTCATAGTGGTCAAGAGACTGCAGGGATGGAATCGGTCTGGTCTGATGCGGGAATTCACTGTCGTAGTCATTTTCTATGATGTAGGCATCGTTTCTGATTGCCCACTCCAAAAGCCGCAGCCGGTTGCTGACCGGAATGGTGCGGCCGGTAGGAAACTGATGGGATGGCATAACATAAAGGAGGTTACAGCAGGAATCAAAAAGCTTGTCAATATCAATGCCATTTTCAACAACTGGAATCGGAAAAAGTTCATATCCGTTCTGGAGAAAAATATTCCGGATACCATTGTGAGATGGCTCTTCATAGGCAATCCGGTGCTTCTCTGCCGGGAGCAGCCGGCTGATGATTTCAATGCCATACTGGGTGCCGGGCACAAGGATTACCTGTTCCGGGTCGCAGTGAACGCCACGGTTCCGGTTCAGATAATGACAGATATTGGAACGGAGTTCATAGTTTCCTTTATTGGATTCGTATTGGATTTTCTGCTGATTCTCTTCCTGAAGTAAAGCATTGTTTACGTACTGCCGCCATAGCTTCCACGGAAAAAGATGGGAATATACGACATCATGTTTAAAATCATAACGGACAGGAGTTGCTCTTGGTGCAGGATTTTGTCCGGAAATAGAAGAAGTTATCTTTTTGGAAACCGGAGGAACAGAAAGGGTATCCAAGAAAGTATTGGAGATATCCTCTACATAATAACCGGAGCCTGGAACAGAGCGGACATAACCCTCTGCTGTTAATTGCAGATAAGCTTTGGATACTGTGTTCAGGCTGATATTAAGCTTTTCAGAAAGCGTCCGGATTGGCGGAAGAGCCGAGTTCTTCGGCAGGGAACCATTAGTGATTTCTTCAATGATGGAAGTATATAACTGCTGATAGAGCGGAGCCGAATCCGCCTTGTTAACATAAATCATAAAATCCTCTCCTTTGCATCAGGTGATACAGTTAATTTATTATATAGTCGCATAAAATCCTTTTCAATAGAAAAAACAAAATTGTAACCATGAAAAAAGTAAAAATTGTCACTTTTCGAATAACAAAATTAGTGATATGCTCAGGACAACAAAAAAATAAAGAGAACAAATCAACGACGGAGTTGACCAGGGAAACCTGTGTCAACTCTATTTTTTTTACGCGAGTAGCGAGAAAAAATCTGGGAGAAAAGAAGGAGCCAAGCTTGCTTGAGCGAACTTCTTTTCAACCCAGATTTGGACGAGCACCGCGATAACCCGAGAAAGGAGTGATTCCAATGGCTGAAAGCAGAAAACGTCAGACATCCGTATTTATATTATTAATATTAGCTGCAGGAACCGTTTATAAAGTTCCATATCTGAAGGCTGTTTTCTATGACCAGCTGGTAGCAAGCCTTGATATTACCAATACACAGCTTGGAATTCTTTCTTCCTTCTATGCAGGCGTAAAGATGTTAATTTATATTCCGTGCGGAATCATAGCAGACCGGCTGGATACCAAGAAATGCCTTGTCTTTTCCTTATTGGGAGAGGGAATTTTAACCGGTGTCTATGCACTGCTTCCTTCCTTTGGAATCTTGGAACTGATACAGGCACTGTTAGCACTGGTAAATGTATTTTTCTGGACCTCATTTATTAAGAGTATCCGAATCCTGGGTAAAAATATGGCACAGGGTAAAATCTTCGGATTAAGTGAAGGCTTTCGCGGAATTACCGGTTCCATAGCAACATTCATTGCATTAAAATGCGTGTCCATGATGGCAGAGACCGCACACTCTATCAGAGGAGCACTGCTTTTCTATGGAGCGTTGTATCTGGTGACAGGAATTCTCATTTTGTTTCTATATCCAGATGATATGGAAGAAGATGCAGACCATCATCAGACCTGGGCAGATTATGTAGCAGTCTTTAAGAAACCGGCAATCTGGATGGTATCACTTTTGATATTTACCACATACAGCATGCAGGTAGCTTTTGAATATACCACAACTTATATGACACAGGTACTGGGAATCGCCGCAGTTACCGTTGGAACCATAGCAACCATCCGGGATAATATCTGTGGAGTAATCGGAGCACCGTTAGCAGGCGCTTATGCAGACCGGGTGAAATCTTCCACAAAAGTGATTTCCTGGTTAATCGTAGTAGAAATTGTTTTATCCATTGTACTTTTCTTAAGTCCTGAGACACCAAAGATTGCATATGCTGCAATGGGATTTGTACTGGTGTTCAGCGTGGTACTCCATGGAGTCCGCGGAGTATATTATTCAACAATGTCAGAAACCGGAATACCGGTTTCCATGACAGCAACTGCAACGGCAGTAGTGGCAGTGCTTGGTTATACACCGGATATGTTTATGTCACTCTGGTGCGGACATATTTTAGATGCTTACGGCTATGAAGCAGGATTCAAAAAAATATTTGCAATTATAGTTATTTTTGGAATCATTGCATGGGGCATCAGTCTTGTGATGCGCAGTTATCAGAAACGGCTTTTAGCAAAGCAGAAATAAAATAGCTTTTACGAGATTTCCTGCTTCCCGGGATTTGCAGGAGTCTCTGTAAATAGAAATAAAAAGTAAAGGAGATTTTCTTATGAGTGATGCAAAATCAAATAAGATGACAAAGTGGATTGGTTTTATTATCCTGACACTTGCAGCAGGTTTAATTTACCGTGTCCCATATTTAAAAACAGTATTTTATGACAACATGGTATCTGACTTCGGACTTACAAATACACAGATTGGTTTATTGATGACGGTGTATTCTTTGACAAAAACAATTCTTTATATTCCGGGGGGCATTCTGGCAGATAAATTTGACAACCGGAAAATGTTACTTGGTTCCACCGGCTTGCTGGCAATTTTAACATTCTGGTATGCAACTTCACCGGGGTTTGCCGTATTGAGAGTAATTTATTTCTTCCTGGCAATTTCTAACGTATTATTCTGGGTATCCTTTGTAAAGGCGGTCCGTTTGTTTGGCTCAGAGGATGAACAGGGTTCCGTATTCGGTTACAGCGAAGGAATCCGTGCAGTAGCAGGCTTAATTATTAACTTTGCGGCACTTGGTATTTTAGGTGTATACATTTCTTCCACCTGCCCGTTACGTTATGTCTTAATTTTCTATGGCATCGTATATGTGATTATGGGAGTGTTCATGTTCTTCCTGCTTCCACATGATGATAAGAAAGAAAATGTTGCAACTTCCTTTAAGGATTACATTAACGTATTGAAAGTACCAAGCGTATGGCTGGTAGCAATCCTGGTATTATGTGCATACAGCGTACAGGTTGCAGCAGAATATACCACAACATATCTTACAACCGTATTTGGCATGGGTGCGGTAGTAGCCGGAATCGTAGCAACCATTCGTTCTTATGGAATTGGAATTTTTTCCGCACCAATTATTGGAAAGGTTTCTGATAAAGTTGGTTCTTATACCAAGACATTAATCGGTTTATTTGTGATTGAAATTATCTTTGGTATTGCATTAATCGCAATTCCTGGAAAACCAAACTTCTTAATCCTTGCAATCGTAGTAGTGCTGGCTTTAGCAACTGTTTATTATGCAGTTCGCGGTGTATACTATGCAACCATGGGGGAAGCAGGCGTTCCGGTAGCAATGACAGGAACCGCAACCGGTATTATTTCCGTTATCGGATATCTGCCGGATTCCTATGAAAATACTATTTTAGGTAACTTCCTGGACAAGTATGCAGCAGTCGGTTTTAACTATGTATTCGGAACTATCGTAGTATTTGCATTACTTGGAATCTGCGTATGCTGCATCATCCGTTTCGTTGGAAAAAGAAAAAAAGCTCAGACTGAGAAATAGAGGAAATTGATATGAAAATAGCAATTACCTGCCACTATGCATCGCTTCCGGAGGATCATCCTACCTGGAAGCGGGCAATAGAAGCAGCAGAAGTAGTATTAAGTGAAAAAGTAAATTTAAGCAAAGAAGAACTTTTAGATTTTGTTTCCGATGCAGATGCATTGATTTCCGGAACAGATTTCATCAAAGAAGATGTGATTGCAGAACTTCCGGACTGCTTAAAGGTAATATCAAGACCTGCAGTTGGTTATGACAGAGTAGATATTAAGGCAGCAAGAGCCCGTGGCATTGATGTATGCAATGCACCGGGAACCAACAGCAACGCAGTAGCAGAATTGGCAATGGGGTTAATGCTGTGCTGCGCAAGGTCACTTCCATATCATTTCGCCAATACAAAACAGAAATTATGGAAGAATGACAGAAATGGAATGGAGCTTACCGGAAAGACACTGGGAATCTTAGGATTAGGTGCAATCGGAAAAGAACTGGCAAAGAAAGCTGCCGCATTTGGCATGAAAGTATTAGGCTATAGCCGCCATATTGATGAGTCATTCTGCAAAGAATATGGAATCATACCTGCTGACCGGGAGACGATTTTGCAGGAAAGTGATGTTATTTCCCTGCATATGCCACAGACTCCGCTGACGAAAGAAAGTATCAATAAAGAAGCATTTGTACAGATGAAAAAAGGAGTCATTTTAATTAACACATCACGAGGTTATCTTGTAAACCGTGCAGATTTAATAGATGCAATAAAGACAGAAATCGTAGCATCTTATGGAACAGATGTTATGCAGGAGGAACCGCCGGAGGCAGATGATCCGCTGTTTTCACTGGATGAGGTTGTGATAACACCGCATATGGGTGCATCCACAGAGGAAGCGCATATTAAAATGATGGATGTGGCAATGACGAATGCACTGGATATTCTGGAAGGAAAGCCTTGTAAGAACATTGTAAACTAAGGGAGGAAGAGAAACATGGAGCAGACATTAAGAGATGGTCTGAATGACCAGATTTTATCAATAGAGGTATCACTGATTCGTAAATTTGATGAGCAGACCAGTGATGTGCCGGATATTTTGAAATTAACATTAGGAGAGCCGGATTTTAATACACCGGAACATATCAAACAAGCAGCTATGAAAGGTATTGAAGAAAACTTTACCCATTATACCGCCAATGCCGGAATGCCGGATTTGCTAAAAGGCGTGGCAGCGTTTATGAAGACAAAATATCATTTAAATTATGACCCTGCCAGTGAAATTTTAACAACGGTTGGAGCAGAGGAAGGCGTAGCAGCATCTATTTTAACAGCACTGAATCCGGGAGACAAAGTAATTGTGCCATCCCCAATTTATACGGCGTATGTTCCACTGATTCGTCTGGCGCGGGCAGTACCGGTTACGGTAGATACCAGTGACACCGGAATGGTGCTGACACCGGAGCGGTTGGAAGAAGCCATTGAAGAAAATGGTGGAGATATCAAAGCAATTGTATTGAATTATCCGAGTAATCCTACAGGAGTTACTTATTTAAAAGAAGAGCTTGCAGCATTGGCTGAAGTTATCAAAAAGCATCATATGCTGGCTATCTGTGATGAGATTTACAGCGAATTAACCTATGGCGATGAACCGCATCATTCCATGGCAGAATTCGCAAAGGAGAATACCATTGTAATCAATGGATTGTCCAAGTCCCATGCCATGACCGGATGGCGTGTCGGTTTTATCTTGGCAAGTGCCGACATCATTAAAGAGATTCGTAAGACACATATGTATCTGGTATCCAGCACCAGCTCCATTTCCCAGAAAGCAGCATTAGAGGCTGTAACAGCGGGTATAGATGATGCACTGGAAATGAGAAAAGAATATCAGAAACGGAGAGATTTCCTATATGAAAAATTAAGCGCATTGGGATTTGAAATTGCAAGACCAAACGGAGCTTTTTATATCTTTGCAAAGATTCCGGCAGGACAGATTCAGGATAGTATGCAGTTCTGCGTGGACCTGGCAAAAAAAGCACATCTTTCCGTGATACCGGGCATTGCCTTTGGCAAAGAGGGCGAGGGCTATATCCGTATCAGTTATGCGGCAGCCATGGAAAAATTAGAGGAAGCCATGCGCCGGATGGAAAGCTATATTCTTGGAAAATAATCTTTTATATAGAAAACATATTTATATCATTACTCTTAAAAGAGGGCAGGTACTGATTGTATCTGCTCTCTTTTTTAAAAAATGTTGCAACATAGGCAGATAGAAAGTATAATTAAAATTGGTTGTATTTACAGTAGAAAAGAGGATTCCCTATGTCAGAAAATGAAAAAGAGGAATTTGCATTTATCAAAGAGAAAATCAAGAACAAGCCGTTAAATAAGAGACGTATTATTTTAAAAACGGCATTTACGGTTGTGCTTGCGGTTGTCTTTGGACTTGTATCCTGTTTTGTATTTACATGGATGCGCCCGGTGATGGAAGAGTGGCTGAATAAGCCGGAGGATACCAGGGTGAGCATCCCGAAAGATGAAGAGGTACAGCCGGATACGGAAGAAGAGACAAATTCCACGGAGACAGGTGTAGACGAGCCGGATGTAGAAGAAGGCTTAAAAGAGCTTACACCGGAGGAATATCAGAAATTACAGAGTAAGCTTTATGCGATTGGAAGCGAAGCAAATAAGTCCATTGTTACGGTGACAGGTGTGACCAGTGATGTGGACTGGTTTAACACGCCTTATGAGAGACAGGGACAGGCAAGTGGAGTCATTATTGCGGATACCGGTCAGGAGCTTCTGATTATGACAGAGCGCAAGGTCATAAGCGGAGCAAAATCCATTCATGTGACCTTCCTTGATGACAGCACCGTAGAAGCGGAGCTTAAAAACTATGACGGAAATACCGGAATTGCGATTTTAAATGTAAAACGTTCCGACATCGAAGAAAGCACTCTGGGCAGAATTAAAGTGGCAGTGCTTGGAAATTCACTTCAGACCACACAGGGCAGCGTTGTGCTGGCACTGGGCAGTCCGCTGGGAACGAATTTCTCCATATTGACAGGAAATATTACATCGACTTCTAACAGCATTTCCACCTTTGATGCAAACTACAATGTACTGACAACAGATATTGTGGGCAGTAGTCAGGGAAGTGGTGTACTGGTCAATCTCTCTGGTGAAGTGGTTGGAATTGTTATGCAGGATTACAGCAGCGGCGATGAGAATACGCTGACCGCAATTTCCGTTTCCCAGTTGAAAGACATTATCGAGAAGCTTTCCAATGGACAGGATATTCCGTATCTTGGACTGAAACTGACTTCTGTAACATCTGACATTGAAAAGGAATATGACATACCAAAGGGCGTATATATTAAATCAGTGGGAATTGATTCCCCGGCGATGGCGGCAGGCTTGCAAAGCGGTGATGTCATCGTAAAGATTGCCGGAGAAAATGTAGAGACAGCGCAGGCATATAAGAATGTGTTATCCGGGCAGACTCCGGGAGATGTTGTAAAGATTACCATAAAACGCCAGGGGGCAGCAGGCTATGTAGAAATCGAATGTTCTGCAACCGTTGGTGTACTAAAATAGAAAGAGGAAAATTATGCATTATATTGAAACATTACGCGAAGGCGAAAGAGTAAATGAAATCTATCTTTGTAAAAATAAGCAGTCAGCGCTGACGAAGGCAGGTAAGCCTTATGAAGCATTGATTTTACAGGATAAAACAGGCACACTGGATGCAAAAATCTGGGAGCCGGGCTCTGTGGGAATTGATGATTTTGACCGCTTTGATTATATCAATGTAGTGGGAGATATCACAAGTTTTCAGGGCGCATTACAGTTAAATGTAAAGAGGGTCCGGAAAGCAACCGAGGGAGAGTATGAACCAAAGGAATATCTTCCGGTCAGTGAATATAATGTAGATGAAATGTATGAGCAGTTACTTGGATATATTAAGCAGATGGAGAATCCATATCTTAAGAAACTGGCAGGCAGTTTCTTTATCGAGGATGCAGATTTTGCAAAACGTTTTAAATTCCATTCTGCAGCAAAAAGCGTACATCACGGTTTTGTGGGCGGACTTTTAGAGCATACTTTAAGCGTAACGAAGCTTTCTGCTTATTTTGCTGACAACTATAAGATTCTCAATAAAGATTTACTGGTTTGTGCCGCCATGTTTCACGATATCGGAAAGTTAGAAGAGCTTTCTACTTTCCCGGAAAATGATTACACCGATGAGGGACAGCTTTTAGGACATATCATGATTGGAGCCATGGAAATTGCAGAGCGCATCAAGACCATCGATGGTTTCCCGGTGAAACTGGCACATGAGATGGAACACTGTATTCTGGCACATCATGGAGAGTTAGAGTATGGTTCTCCGAAGAAGCCGGCATTACCGGAAGCTGTAGCATTAAGCTATGCAGATAATATTGATGCAAAAATGGAGACCATGCGTGAGCTTTTGGCAAACGTACCGGAAGGAGATACTCAGTGGCAGGGATTCAACCGTCTGTTTGAATCGAACATCCGCAGATCGAGTATATAAGAAATATGAAAAAAGATGACATTGTTACACTGACCATTGACGATATCGGAACTAACGGCGAAGGTATCGGAAGAACGGAAGGCATCACACTTTTTATCAAGGATGCTCTGCCGGGAGACATGGTTCGTGCCAAAATCATGAAGATGAAAAAAACTTATGGCTATGCCCGCCTGATGGAAATTCTTAAGGAATCCACCATGCGGACAACCCCGCCATGCCCGGAGCATAAGCGGTGTGGTGGCTGCCAGATTCAGGCACTTTCTTATGGGAGCCAGCTTAAGTTTAAGGAAAATAAAGTACGCAACAACTTAAAACATATCGGCGGATTTGAAAATCCAAAGGTCTTACCAACACTTGGCATGCAGGAGCCTTACCGCTACCGGAACAAAGCACAGTTTCCGGTGGGTTATGATAAAGAAGGCAACCTGGTGGCAGGCTTTTTTGCGTCCAGAACCCACAACATTATTCCGGTGCAGGACTGCCTTTTGGGAAAGGAAGGCAACGGAAGAATCCTGTCCCTTATTTTAGACACCATGAAATCCTATGGCGTCAGTGCCTATGATGAGAAAACCGGAAAAGGCTGCGTCCGCCACATCTTAATCCGTTATGGCGAGAAAACCGGAGAGTGGATGGTTTGCTTTGTCATCAACGGAAAGAAGCTGCCGCATGCAGAAAGTTTTATCGAAGTATTAAAGGATTTGCCGGGGATGACAAGTATTACTGTAAATATCAATGAAACCCGGGGCAACGTGATTTTAGGGGAAGAGACTTATACCCTCTATGGACAGGGTTATATTACAGATTATATCGGAACAATTTCATTTCAGATTTCCCCACAGTCTTTTTATCAGGTAAATCCGGTGCAGACAGAGGTGCTTTATAATAAAGCTTTGGAATATGCCAAGCTCACCGGCGAAGAAACGGTCTGGGATTTATATTGCGGTATCGGAACCATTTCCTTATTTCTGGCACAGAAAGCGAAGAAGGTTTATGGTGTGGAAATTGTACCGCAGGCAATCGCAGATGCCAAAGAGAATGCCCTTCGAAATCACATTTCCAATGCAGAATTTTTCGTTGGAAAAGCAGAGGAAGTCTATCCGGCATACTGTGCCGCCCATAGCGAGGAAGCCCGTGCAGAAGTTATCGTAGTGGACCCGCCACGCAAAGGCTGCGAGGAATCCCTCCTTGCCATGATGTGTGAGATGGCACCACAGCGTATCGTCTATGTAAGCTGTGATTCCGCAACCCTGGCCCGGGATTTGAAATATCTTTGCAGCCATGGATATGACCTTGTGGAGGTGCAGCCGGTAGACCAGTTCGGCCATACGGTACATGTGGAGACGGTTGTATTGATGTCAAAAAAATAAAATCAAGTGCCAGAAAGTAGCGTATTTCCGGGCTTTTTCGGAGGCTTGGATTAGAAGCCAGACTTCTGAAAAAGCTCGGTTTTCTTATATGGAAACATATCTACTGCAAAATGTGTGTCAGGTTGTAACCTCGGATTAGATGTCACGATTTGAGACAGTGGATTAGATGTCAGGCATTTTGGGATGATTTTTGGAAAATGAAAAAGGGTGACAACCAATCCGGCAACTCGACCATTTTAGGTGTTTGTAGGCAGTGGGATAGATGTGAGGAGGATTGAAAAGTGAGTAATTCGCAAATTACAATTTTTTATTCATGGCAGTCGGATTTACCTGGAAGCGAAACAAGAAACATCATACAAGACGCAATAAAGGATGCTGTAAAACTACTAAGGGATACAGTTGATATTGAAGCAGACCGAGATACCAAGGGTGAATATGGTTCACCGGATATAGCTCAGACAATTTTTTCTAAGATAGATGATTGTGATATTTTTATTGCAGATGTTAGTGCGGTATGTCAATACGAAACAACTGATAAAGATGGAAATAAAAAGGTAAAATATATGCCCAATCCTAACGTGATGCTTGAATTAGGATATGCTACTCATGTTGTTGGTTGGGAAAATGTGATTTGTGTATTAAATGCTGATTATGGTGCGCCGGAAGAGATGCCATTTGATATTGCAAGCCGAAGACTAACGCCTTTTTCAACAAAAGATGGTAAAAGTAAGGGAGAGATAAAACGGTATATAAAGGGAGTAATTCAGGATACAGTTGAAAACTTGTTAGAAAATGGGAAGCGTGTCAAAATAGGATTCTCTGACTTGCGCATGGGTTGCTTTGTTGAGGGTACTATCTCAAAATTTCTTTATCCGATTGAGATATCTAAATCGGTAGCTTTTGTTAAGCATAGAGAGCAAATAATAGAAGAATGTTTGCAACTGATAGAGCAAATCAAGAGTATAAAAATCACAGATCCATCTGAATTATTGAGTGAAGCTGAGGAAAAAAATACAAATGCGGAAAAGAATATTGAAGAAACTTCTATTATTAGAAAAGATGGTTCAGTATTAACACCAATTAAAAATCCTTTAACACTAAACATTTTCAAATTACAGAGAGTGGTTATCAAAGACGATGACAAGAAATCAATAATAAATTTATGCAAAGATTATTTAGGTATAGATATATCCGTTGAAATAGAATTCTTCAATATCGGTAATTTGGAAAGAAAAAATGATTTATTGTCATCATACACCTACGAGGGAACAGAAGAGGAAGAACTTAAATATGATAAGATAATGGAATTAGAATATAAATTGTATCGCATACAAATGATGGATTGGTATGTAACAACTTTTGATGGGATGTTTTTTATACCACTTGCAATTGAAAATGCATCTGCAGTGTATGATGAAGATATAGATATACATATTAAGATACAAGAAAATGATGCTGAAATAATTTATCCGTCAAAGAAACTGATAAATCCGAATATGCAAGGCTTGGAAGGTTTAATTTTTGAAGAAGGCATTATAAAAGAACTTTTGTTAATGTTTGAATCATCAGACATTTCATATGATAGTGATATATCATATAGTATTGCTGATAGCTTAGCTGAGAATCAGGCATCAATAAGGGCATATTTTAATGCAAGTGGAATAAACGGAAATCCAAAGTATGGTGAAGAGGATTACGAAAGAGAAATATCAAAATATATTGCAATACCAAATTCCGGGAGTAAGAGTGAGTTTGAATTCACTATTAGTTCTCTTAGACCAAAAGAAAAAAAGTGGTTAGGTCCTGCGTTACTGATAAAGCCTTTGAAAGATAATTTTGATATTGAATATTCAATAAAATCAAAGCACTCAGACGGCAATTTATCAGGAGTAGTAAAATTCAATCAATAAAGAAAGCTCCCCATCACCGGATTGATTTGCTTCCAGTGGTGAGGAGTCTTTTTGCTTCTATGGGATTATCCTTCAATATCAATTTTCAGTCCGGACTTAAGCTCCACAGTGAAGTGGTCCTCCCAGACGATGATTCGTTCAAGCCAGCGCTTTACCAGGGCCTCGTCGAAGGCTTCCAGGTGTGCGGGCTGCTGCTTGATAAAATCCTGCAGTTCATTGATGCGGGCAATCTGTGCGTCTCTGGCGGCGGTATCAACCGTGCACTTTTCGCGCTGTTCCCGGAGCTTGAAGATCTCGTCGGCAATCTCATCATAGGCCTCTTTGCTATTAGCTTTTTTGAGAAGCTCTTTCTGAAGCTCCTGTAGTCTTTCGTTGATACCATCAGCGGTATTTTGCTGAGCGCTTCGGATCACCTTTGCAATGTTCTGCTGGAGCTGCGCCTGGTAGGTGGACTTATCGCCAAGGAGCATGTTGATAGCCTGAACTACCACATTCTCCAATACCGTCTCATTGACGGTTCTTGCGTGGCATTCCTGCCCGGTCGGCTCCAGTCTACTGATGCAGCGCCAGACGATGGATTTGCAGCCGCGATTGTTCCAGTGGATTCTGCGGAACATTTCACCGCATTCGCCGCAAATGACAATCTGTGCAAAGCAGTGGTTGCAGCTGTAGGAGCGCTTTTTGCCATTGGCACTGGTTTTGACCACTCGTCTGCGTACCAGCTCTTCCTGCACCCGTAAGAAAATATCCTTCGGAATAATTGCTTCGTGGTTGCCTTCCACATAGTATTGCGGAACAATGCCGTTGTTCTTGACTCTGGTTTTATTCAGGAAGTCTGTGGTGTAGGTTTTCTGAAGAAGAGCATCACCGATGTATTTTTCATTTCGAAGAATCTTGTTGATGGTGCTGGTCCACCATTTTGTTTTGCCTGCACCGGTGAGAATGCCGGCTGATTCCAGTCCTTTCGCAATCCGATCCATAGAATAGCCTTCCAGGTATTCCCGGTAGATGCGCTTTACCACCTCTGCCTGTTCTGGATCGATGATAAGATTTCCATCGGCATCCTTGGTGTAGCCGAGGAAGTGATTGTGATTTACCTGTACCTGGCCATTTTGGTAGCGAAACTGGAGTCCCAGCTTTACATTCTGGCTGAGGGATTGTGATTCCTGCTGAGCCAGGGAAGCCATAATCGTAATCAGGACCTCACCCTTGGCGTCCATTGTGTTGATAGCCTCCTTTTCAAAGAAGACGGGAATGTTCTTATCCTTCAGCTGGCGGATGTATTTCAGGCAGTCCAGCGTGTTTCTGGCAAATCGGCTGATGGACTTGGTGATAATCATGTCGATATTTCCGGCCTCGCAGTCGTCAATCATACGGTTAAAGTCCTCACGCTTTTTTGTGTTGGTGCCGGAAATACCATCATCGGCGTAGATACCGGCAAATTCCCATTCGGGGTTTTTCTGTATAAATTCTGTATAATGCTCGACCTGAGCATCGTAGCTTGTAGCCTGCTCATCGCTGTCAGTACTGACTCTACAATACGCTGCGACTCTAAGCTTTGGCTTTGCATTCTGCTGCCTGGCAGTGTTTCCGACCTGCCGTTTTGCAGGGATGACCATAACATTTCCTATTATTTGACCTCACTTTCTATCAGGCTGTATAGGTATTCTGCTTGCCTGACCGGATTTTCATAATTCTCTGTAATATCACCAAGTCGAAAGGCGGTAGGTGGCCTTTTTATGATTGGTGCAATATAGCGGTCGTTCCGTCCGAGCTGCGTAGAGCGCTTGCTAAGCTCCGCATTGACGGCATCGAAGGATGCCGGATCAATGATGGCCGGGTAGAAGTCATCTCCGAGGTAATGCCTGTTTAGCATCATGCGCTTGGCACCAGAATGGAGTAGGTTGAGCCAGGCTTCCTTTGCAGCATTGGTAAGGGATAGACCGCTTAAATAATTCTTGTAAAGGTCTCGAACCTGAGCGGCAGCAGCTTCATCTATCACTGCCTTGCCATTCTCGATCCGGTAACCGAAGGGTGTGTGTCCCATTAAATCATCTCCTTCAAAATAAGACCACAATGAAGTGCAAAGCCGATTTTCTGGCGGCTGTAAACCTCAATGTGATCCACGAATAATTCAAATAATTCTTCACTGTATTCCAGCTGCATTTCGCCACGTTCGCAGAAGTGTAGCAGGCGCTCCGTCTCGTATACCTTTGTGGCATCCAGTGATTGGGAGCGATTTAAGAGCTCAATTTGGTTCCTATATTCGCCAGCCTGGGAGAGAAGGATATTGTTTTCTTGGGTAAAAAGAATCTGGTCAATGTAGCCCTGTCCCATCAGCCTATGCAGGGTTTCTCGCTGTTCGGTGTTTTGCTCCAGCAGCATTTCTAATTGTTGGATATTTAGAAGCGATACATCGCCGGTGTTTTCCTGTAGTACTTTCAAATAAGGCTTCAAGACCAGCTTGTGACAGTAGACCAGCTTATTGATCATCGTGGTAAATGCCAGCTTCAAATCATCATCACGGATATAAAGCATAGAGCACCTGCTGGTGTCTTCCAGGTGAGTGTTGCACACCCAGGCTGCGTATTTCACGTAGGTGCTGGAATGGATTCTCCTACGGAAGGTATTCCTGCATTCGCTGCAGATAATCTTGCTGGAAAAGGCATAGCGCTGTTGATACTTAGCATTTCCCTTCTTGATGCCTTTCTCACTTGCCCGTTGTTCAATCAAGGCTGCTGCGGCTTCACAATCTTCGTGGCTTATAATTGCTTCGTGGTGATCTGGCACATAGTACTGATCGAGGTGGCCGTCGTTCTTGTGGCGATTAAAATTGCTGTCGGTATAGGTCTTCTGGAAAATGCAGTCACCGGTGTATTTTTCATTCCTGATGATGTCGCGAATGCTGGTAGAGGTCCAGCGGCCGCCTTTCTTGGTTGGAACCTGTTCCTGGTTTAGCTCCTTAGCGATAGCCTCCGTGCCTTTCCCGGAAAGAAGCTCTCGAAAGATGCGTTTTACGATTTCAGCCTGTGCCGGATCCACCAGGATTTCTCCATCCTTCCAGCGGTAGCCGTAAGGCACATAGCCAAGCTTATAGGTTCCATCCAGGAAGCGTTTCTTAATGCTCCACTTGTTATTTTCGGAAATCGAAGCGGATTCGCCTTCGGCCATAGAGCTTAGGATGGAAAGAAATAGCTCACTTTCCATCGAGCCGGTGCTGATATTTTCCTTCTCGAAATAGATCGGAATATCCAGTGACAGAAGCGTTCTTACTATCTTCAAGCAGTCTGTAGTATTTTGGGAGAGGCGACTGATGGACTTGGTGATTACAAAGTCAATTTTTTGTGCTTTACAATCTTCGATTAGTCGCAGGAGCATTGGCCTTTTATCAGCCTTGGTGCCGGTGATACCTTCGTCAAAATAGAGCCCTGCAAAGGTCCAGTCATCACGGGAGGTGATGTAGCTTTTGTAGTGCTCCTTCTGTGCATCCAGACTTTCGAGCTGTGCATCAGAATCCATGGAAACGCGGCAGTAAGCAGCCACATGGAGCTTCTTTTTCGAAGCCAGTGAAGGTTGGATTTTATCGATTTTGGTTACCTTCTTCATGGTGATTCACCTCCTTTGTCAGTGTAAGATTTTCATAGATTGTCCTTTCTACCAAAAAGGTGGTGAGATTGCTCCCACCACCTCCTTGGATTCTTTTTCAGTAGATTAGTTTGTCTTCTCGTAAACCTTCATGCGAGCTTCGTGATATTCAAGATCACGCTTAGCACTTTCCTGTTCGCGAATCTCACGCTTGTGGTCATTGATGAGGTTCTGGATCGCAGTGATAAGGAATACCACACTGAACAACAGCCAGATTGCAAGAAGAACAACAACGAGAATAGTCTGTAACATTTCCATAGTTGCCACCTCCATTAATTAAGGAAATCGTCATCTTCATCAGATGCGAAATCAGACTCAGCACTTGCCTTACCACCAAGAGGCTCACCGTCACGAATCTTCTGCAGATTGTTAAGTCCACAGGCGATACCCTTGTTACCGGAGCTGTTGAATGCATAGAAGCTGATGCTGGCACGACCATACACACCAGAGTAAACCTCGGAGCGAGTAAGGATCGGATTGCGATCTGCATCCACGATGCCAGGAGCAGAGGTTGCATTGGCATTTACGAAATAAGCATTGGCGTAGACCGGATCGTCCGGATGCTCCATGTCGCCATCACGAAGCGGAGTCTTGATGACAGAGAGGGCAGGTACAGACTTGCCATTGCCTTTGAGCTTGGCCTCGCCTTCCTTGTAAGCGGCCTCGATGGCAGCTTCAATCTTGGCGATGGTCTTGGTATCAGACTTCGGAATAATCAGAGATACGCTGTACTTCGGTGTACCTCCATTGATGGATTTCGGCTCCCAGACGTTGGCATAAGACCAACGAGTGTCAGGACCAGTGATTACCTTCATAGGATTGTTGATTTTTACATTCTTGTTCATTTAATTTTCCTCCATAAAATCAGTTTTTGCATTGTTCATTGCCGGACGTTTATCGCTCTCCGGTACGAGCGTCGGTTTACCTTGAGGCTTTTCAATATAGGCGGTAAGCAGCTCATCGAATCTGGATTTGCCAAGACGCTTCTGCATGGCAGTGATACCAAGGAGCTTCTTTTCATATGGATCAAACCCGGCATCTGTAACTGCCTAGATGACTGCCTCCTCATTGGAATACTTGCGGTTGGATCTACCTTCGACCAGCTTCCAGCCAGCCCATTCCTTACCGCTGATGGCCTGCTGCAGAGCATATTCCTTGATATTGGATGCCCAGGCAACTAATTCATCTGCACGAGAGAGGATGTATTCAATCTCCGAATCCTCTAAAAGAGGTGGAAGCTTGAAATCGTACTGAGCCAGTGTGAGATTGGCCTCGGCTCTGGCACGGCATTCGTGCTTGGCCTTGCAGAAACCACACCATTCGCCACAGAGAAAGTTCCCATCTCCGGCAAAGGCAAGATCTGCGGTCGGCTTCAACACTTCATTCGCCCACTTGTACAGCTCTTCCTTGGAAAGCTCGAAGGTGGAGATGTTCTGACGTCTAGGCTGATAAATGGTCATGCTGACGTTATCAATGTCGTAGATGTCATCAAAAAGCTCCAGGGCTCCAAGTGCGTAGCACTTCATTTGCGGATTATCGGTCGCATCTACGAGGACTCCAAGACCGTGCTTGTAATCGCATATTCTCAAGGTGCCATCTGCAATGATGATGCAGTCAGCGGTTCCGAAGCCCTGCTCCACCCAGCGAGAAAAATCTACACGCTGTTCAATCAGAACCTTCGGGTCAGCGCAGCTTTCCTTGGCGGCCTCTACCATTTCAAGGATGTAGGCGGCATAGCCATTGGCACAGTCCTCCATTTCCTCGTTGTACCAGGTGAGATTTTCCGTCGGATCACTGGCATCCATGCCCAGTGCCTTTTTCAGCTTGTACTCACAAAGCTCGTGAGCATTGGTGTCTTCCGCAGCATAATCGCTGCCTTTATCCTCGTAGGTCTCGCAGAGTCTTGCGGAAGGCGGACAGTGAAGCCAGCGGTCTGAAGAGGAAGCAGATAAGGTAGCGTGTCCTTTAGGTGGCATCGTCAAGCACCTCCGCATCCTTTAACAAGGCTTCATAGTGCTTCGGATCAACAGCAGATAGCTTGGAAGCACCATACTTCTGAAGTAATGTACGGATAGCAGCGGTATGCCCGGCACGGGACTTCTCTGCTAAGACAGCTCGTACATCCTCAAGTTTGAGTTCCGGTTTCTTTTCTTCCTTGGCAGCAGGCTCTTTGGCAGATGATTCATCAACAGTGCCACCAAACTGTTCTGCTAACCAGTTGGCTGCTTCGTTAATAGCAGCGGCTGCACTGCGCAGCTCTTCGATGGTCATAGCCATATCGCTCATTTTGCTCATAGCGACGTTCTCCTTTCTCTGATTGTCTTTGCTGTGCGAGGATTGTCATGTTTCTCGCCATTCTTGCGGATACGTGGGAGATTGCATTCAGTACTGCAATCAGCTCCGTGTCGTTACCGCCTGAATCGAAGTAGGACTTCTTCATGTGCTTCACCTCCGTTTCTGTGATGGTTAAGGCTTGTTGTTTCGTGCCTTACACCTTCCACTGGAGATGAGTGGCGGATTTGAGCGGAGAAATTTAAAAAAATATAAAATCCCTCCGGACATCGGTTGATGGATGCCAAGAGGGATGAATTGCTACATATGATATGTAGGATTAATAGCCACGGATTTTACGGAGCTCCGTGCGGATCTTCTTCATCTGATCAGCGAAGGTACGCTGAGGACGACCGAGCTTCTCGGCGATTGCACGATCTGAGATCTTGTAATCATCAAGCCAGCACTGAATGATGGTATCAGCCTCTGGGTCGAGCTCGCGAAGTCTGGCAAAGAGCTGCTCCAGGAGCATACGGTCGGTGATGACTTCTTCCATAGCCTTGCTACGGTCAGGTACATAGTCACCGATGGTACCATTGCCATCAGGTAGTGGCTGATCCAGAGAGGAGATGTCTCCGGCAGCGTGGTACTCACAGTCAAGACAGTCGCCATCACATCTCCATATGAAGCGATATGGGCACATGCACCTGCCGTGGTCCTGCTCCTTGTGGCGAATGCGGTCGGCTTCCTTATAAAATGAATTGTGCTGTTCCTTTGTGACAGAGATTTTCTCTCCTGTAGAGCGAAGATAGATGAATGGTGCGTTATGATTTTCATGATTTGCCATAAATTTTCCTCCTGTGATTGGCTTTGTTGAGCAATCGCAGGGGCATTTGGCTATCACGAAATTCTCATCTTCCTATCATCACAAAACGTTGCGTGCAATTGAAAAAAAGTGTGGATTGTGATATACTTTATTAAGGTTTATTAGGGTTTAATCTGATTTGCGTACCAGAGAAAATCTTGCACCAAAATAAAAAAGTCCCTGTGATTTGCTCACAAGGACATCCAATAGTTGCTTGAGTTAACGTGTCATAGTTGGCAGAGTTAGTAGAGTTGGTGTTTTGAAAAAGAGGGACAATCAATGACGAATAGAGAGAATATAAGACTCTGTGGCGGCACGTTCTTCACCTTATTGCTTGAGGATAGAAAGCCACGGGCCGGAGTAAGAGAACATTACGCGGGAGAGAAGGATGGGCTGTCTGAACCAGAAGTATTAATAGGATTATCTAAGGTTTTGGTGCCTGATTTTCGGGAGCCGCTAGAAAGTATGATGACAACCATTAAAGGGAATACGTCGGAATACAAGAGCTGTAAGAATAAAGGCGGCACTTATTTCCCGTTTAGCAATAGAGTTGCTTTGACAGAGTTTGACAAATGTGTGAAAGAAAATTATCAAGTTGCACTGAATCGAATGATTGAATTTTGCGATGAATTTCTTCACGTAAAAGACAGTACAAAAAAAGACGAGAGGCTGGTCAAGGCCCTCATCGATACGATAGATAAAGATGATTCAATAGAATCAAACCAGATATTCTACGCTTTACAGGATGGCACAGGCATGTCGAAAGCAGATATTGTCAAAAGCCAGAGCTTTTGCTTTCAGACATTTTTGCTGGGAATTCTGCACTTTTGTGTTATGCGTACTGATCCTGCAACGATTGGAAAAGAAACCTTTGATTTCTGGTGTCCGCCAAGAAACAGAGCACCCAGAACATACGAGGGAACTATGGGTGAGGATTGGAAAAAAGATGTGAAACTGACCTATGCAGAAGAAATTGGAGCAGAACTCAAAGATTCGGAAATTGTTGAAATAGTAGAGCCGGATCAGGAACAGACATATGAAGAACAGCAGTCGGATGTAGAGAGACAAGGTACAAAAGAAGCTCCGCAAATGAATTTCACTTTTAACGTTACCGGCAATAACAATAGCTTCTACAACCATGTTGACACGGTAAATAATTACTATGGAGGAAAAAAGGATGGAAAATAAGCCTCAGTTAAATAAACCTACCGTGCTTCAACAAAATAACACTCCGACGGAAATTAACCTTCCGGGCGATCATAATACGCTTATAGCTCATGCGGACAATGTGAAAAACGAATATAGGCCTACAATTCTGATCACGAATCCAATGCCGGGGATGCAGCAAGGTTACGCGATATCAGTAACACTAAACCTCGATTTCTATAATTTGATAGTAGTTGCAGGGGATGTACTCGACGGAACGTATCATGTGATGGTTGATAAAGAGAGAGCTATCACAGAGAGTACGTCAGACGAATTGAAAAAGCAGTATGCTGCACTGACACCGGAGGCTATAGCTGAAATAAAAACGTTTCCAACAATCATAGCCACTGAAAACCATAGTTATGGGAAGACCGATGAAGCGCATTATGCTCACTATGGAATTATCACCGATATAAAAGTTCAAGATAATGGAATAAAGATATACTATCAGTTTTTGAATTCGATTCCACAGCAGAAACTAAATGAGCTTTTATTTGAATTAGGTCTGCAGGGAAGTTCAAATTTTAATGAGCTTAATCGAATGCATTGGGCAATCAAAAGAATCAATATGGTAGAAGTTTTAAGAGAAAATGGAATTCAAGTTTTCTCTATGTAATACAGCTCGCAGACAGCAATGAATGGAGGTAGAAAATGAGCAAGGAATACGAAGAAATGAACATAGAAAAATGGGTAAACCTTGAGGATGTAGCAGTACATCTGAGTCTCAGCCAGGATACCGTCAGAACATGGATAAAAGAAGGAAAGCTACCTTTTTACAAAGCAGGTAAGAGATATAAGTTTAAAATTTCCGAAGTTGATGAGTGGGTTAGAACAGGGAAAATCAAGGAGTAAAAGAAAAGAGGTGCGGAATATTCTATGAAGCCAAAGATGCAATCAGCAATTGAAAGAATAACCTTAAACGATGCGACTTTTACTGGAGAAGTAATTGAGCCGACTTTCGTAAACTTTTTCTACGGAAAGAATGGTGCGGGAAAATCCACAATAGCCAGATCTCTTCGTGATAATACAGGAATAGAATGGAAAAATGGCAAGTCAGCATCAGACTATGATGTGCTTACATACAATACAGAATTTATTGATGCCAATTTCGCCAACTATGGCAATCTTGCCGGTGTATTTACCGTTTGCGAAACAAATATAGAAGTGCAAAAAAAGATAGAGGCCCTTCAAGCTGATAAGAGTGCGGTTGTGGAAGAGTATAAAAAGAAGTCCGAAGCAGCTGAATCAAAAAGAAAGGAAAAAGAAGGTGCCTTAGGAGTATTTCAGGAAGCCTGCTGGAATCAAAGCAAAACACTTAGACCAACATTCGATGCAGCTATAAAGGGTAAGAAGACGAAAGCTCTGTTTGCCGGTGAAATTCTAAAGATTACTCCGGTTCATCATGATGCAAGCGCACTTGAAGAAAGAGTAAAGACTCTCTGGGGCGGTGACGACAAGCAGTATGACAAATTCACTAAGGCTGGAAAAGTTTCTTATGCTTCGCTGCATGGATTTGATTTAATGGGGAAAGTTGTTGCTAGCAGCAGTGAAACGCCTTTTGCAAACTTTATCAAGAAATTAAATGCAACTGACTGGGTAAGACAAGGTCATACGCATTTTGCCGGACAAACGGATGGCAAGTGCCCGTACTGCCAGCAAAAATTACCGGTATCATTTGAGGATGATCTGCTTAAATGTTTCGATGCTCAGTATCAGGAGGATATTGCAGCAATCAGTAATTTTCAGTCAGTTTATGTATCTGAAATGAGCAGTTTAGTGCGCACCTTTGAAAGTAATCTTGATGATGTTCTGCCAGGACTGAACACAGATGAATATCAGGCAAAGGTAAAGAACTTCAAGGATGCGATTACCATCAATACACAGAGAATTGAAGCCAAGGTTAAAGAGCCGACTACGGTAGCATCGCTTGAGGATACAGATTCTTTACTGCTGGAAATCGGCAGCATCATTGATCAGATGAATGATCAGATAGAGGCTCACAATACTCTGGTAGGTGATAAGAAGAATCAGCAATCAAAATGCAGCAAAGAAGTGTGGGAGTATTTGGCTTTTGTACTTCAAGATGCTGTAAAAGAATACAACGATACGCTTGCTAATGCGGATAAGGAATTAAATGTACTTAAAACAGAGCTGAATAATCTGAGAACAAAGGATGGAAATATCACAACTGATATTAGCAACTTGAATAAGCAGGTTGTTAATACCGAAGCTACGATTGAGGGCATCAACAGAATATTAAAGACTTCTGGATTCCAGGGGTTTAATCTTCGTGCAAAGAAAGATGTGCAGAATACATACGAGGTTATTCGCCCAGACGGAACGATTGCTGAGAAATTATCTGAGGGCGAGCGTAATTTCATAGCTTTCTTATATTTTTATCACCTTGTAAGAGGTAGTTTCAGTGATGAGGAAGTGAAGGATAAGATTGTAGTGATTGATGATCCGGTTTCCAGCATGGATAGCAGTGCACTTCTCATCGTAAGTGCACTGGTGCGCGAAATGGTTGAAATCTGTCTGAATAACACGGATTATTTGAATCAGAAGATTGAAGGTAACTTTATTAAACAGATCTTTATTCTGACTCACAATGTCTATTTCCATAATGAGATAACGCCACGTCAGGTAAATAAATACAGAAGCACATCTTTCTATCTCATACGCAAAACAGATAATATTTCGCATATTAAGCTGTGTGTAAGACAGAGCCACACAATACCGACAGATAAAGAAAATTATAATCCGATTCAGAATTCCTATGCGGCACTATGGGATGAATACAAAGAACTGAAAACAGTTAATACACTTACGAATGTTGTGCACCACATTCTGGAATACTACTTCATTCAGATTTGCGGATATGCCGGAGCTGATTTACAGAAGATTGTCCTTGACGACAATAAAGACAAATTCGTAGACAACAGTGGTAGTAAGCCGGATTATACGAAACATGAACTGGCGTCAGCACTTCTCTCTTACATTGACAGCAGCCCGGCACTGATTGCGGACGGCTTCAACATTATAGAGACGGGATTTGATGCAGAGCAGATAAAAGAAGTGTTCAAGATGATTTTTGAGGCAATGCAGCAGGAACAGCATTACAAAATGATGATGAATACAGAGTCCTGATTATGGGACACGGTAAGAATTAAAATAGATTTAGACAGGGATATCTGATCCCGATGAACGGAGGATACAGCAATGGCTGAAAAGCAGACAATTGACGCAATGTGGGACGACTCCCCTGTTGACGTTTCTACAGAGGTGAATTTTATCTGGTCTATCGCAAACAAGCTGCGCGGTACTTACCAGAGTGACAAATACAAGGATGTCATCATTCCGATGGTTATCATCCGTAGATTTGAATGTGCATTGGCACCAACAAAGCAGAAAGTAGTAGATCAGTTCAAGGCGAATCCGGCATATCCGGCAAAGGCGATGTATCGTGTATCCGGATATCAGTTCTACAACACCAGTGAGTTTGATCTTGCAGAGTTGGTAAATGATGCGGATCATCTTGCAGCGAACTTCAAATCCTATATTCAGGGTTTTTCTGCAAATATTCAGGACATTATTAAGAGTCTGGATTTTGATAAGCAGATTGACAAAATGGACAAGAACAATCGTCTGCTCAGTGTGGTAAAGGCTTTCTCAGAGTTGGATCTGAATCCGGTGACAATCGATAACGTAAAGATGGGATACATCTTTGAAGATTTGATCAGAAGATTTTCAGAAAATGCGGAGGCTGGTGATCACTATACTGGAAGAGACATCATCAAGCTGATGGTCAATATTCTGCTGGCAGAAGGCTGTGATGATATCTTTGACGATGGAAAGGTCATCACTGTATTGGATCAGGCGTGTGGAACCGGCGGTATGCTTTCCACCAGCTACAACTTCATCAAGCGTTACAATCCATCTGCGGATGTGCGTCTGTTTGGCCAGGAAATCAATCCAGAATCATATGCGATCTGCTTGGCTGAGATGATGATTAAAGGCCAGAACGCAGAGAATATTTGCTATCAGGACACGATGAAAGCTGACCGATTCAAGGGAACCAAGATGCGTTTCGTCATTGAAAACCCACCATTCGGTACACCGTGGGGAGGCAAAGATGCAGCAGAAGGTGTGGAGCAGGCAGTTAATGATGAATACACAAAGGGCTTCGACGGTCGCTGGGGTGCGGGTCTTCCTGGCTCTGGCGATATGCAGATGTTGTTCTTGCAGTCTGCTATAGATAAGATGGACGACAATTTTGGCCGTGCTGCGATTATTGAAAATGGTAGTCCACTGTTCTCTGGTGGAACTGCTTCCGGTGAAAGCCAGATTCGTCGTTGGATGTTGGAAAACGATCTGATTGAAGCAATTATTGCACTGCCTACAGATCTTTTCTATAACACAGGTATCGCTACATACATCTGGTTACTTTCTAAGAATAAGAGGCGCGAGAGAAAAGGCAAGATTCAGCTGATAGATGCGTCAGGATTTTATAACAAGCTACGTAAAGCTCTCGGTGATAAGAAAAATGAAATCTCGCCGGAGAATCGATCCGAGATTACGAAGCTTTATGCAGATTTTGCTGAAAATGAGTATTGCAAGATTTATAAAAACGAGGAGTTTATCTATCGTGAGTACACTGTGATGCAGCCACTCCAGAGAAGCTATGCCATCACAGGAGAGAGAATTGAAGCAATGCTGTCAAAGGGATCGCTTTCTTCTCTTTACGATCAGGCTAAGGTGGATGAACTGGAGAATATGGAAGAACTGTCCGGTAAGGATTTAAAGAAGCTGGAAAATTACCAGAATAACCAGCCGGTTTATGAATCAATCATTACGGCGCTGCAGGCGGCAGTATCTGAGCAGGTTTATAATTCACCAAAAGTATTTATGCCGGTGCTGACAAAGGCCCTTGCTAATGCAACAGCAGATAAAAAGCTGCTTGATAAGATTGCAGATGGTTTGTCTGTCATGGATAAGGATGCCGAAATTCAGAAAGATAAAAAAGGCAATATTCTCTATGACAAGGAAACCAAAGATACAGAACTGGTGAAATGGGAAGAAAACATCGACGATTATATGGAGAGAGAAGTACTGCCGCATGTCCCGGATGCTAAGGCATTCTTTGAAGAGGATCTGGGCAAAAAGAAACCAGTCATAAAGACCGGTGCAGAGATTCCGTTTACACGCTACTTCTACAAGTATCAGCAGCCGACACAAAGCGAAGAACTGGAAGTGAAGTTCATGGATCTGGAGCTTTCCGTTTCTGAACGCGTGTCAAAGCTGTTCGAGTAAGGCGGTGATGATATGCGAGAGATGAAAGATAGTGGAATATCGTGGATAAATGAAATTCCTAGGAATTGGAATGTAGAGCCAATTAAATACAGTTATCGTCTTATTGCTGGAGCTACGCCTGAAAGTACAAATGTTGATTTTTGGGATGGAGATATAAAGTGGATAACGCCAGCAGATTTTAAGACAAAAGATGTTTTTGTAACGGGAGGAAGCAGAAATCTTACTATTGAAGGATATAAATCCTGCAGTACAAGTATGCTTCCAATTGGAAGTATTGTGTTTTCTAAGCGAGCACCAATCGGAACGGTAGCAATAACGGCGGATAAGCTCTGTACAAATCAAGGCTGTTTAGGTCTCGTAGAAAAGAGTGGCAGAGTCCTGAATAAGTTTTATTTTTATGTAATTAGTATCTACGGAGAAGTATTTAACCTTTATGGATCAGGAACAACCTTTAAGGAAATATCTGCAAATACATTTGCAAACATCAAGCTTCCAATGCCTCCAATACAAGAACAAAAGAGTATTGTGGGTTTCCTTGATGCCAAGTGTGCCGAGATTGATGCTCTCTCAGCTGATATCCAAACTCAGATTGACACCTTAGAGCAATATAAACGTTCCGTCATTACTGAAGCGGTAACCAAGGGGCTGAATCCAGATGTTGAAATGAAGGACAGCGGATTGAAGTGGATTGGTAAAATACCCTCCTCATGGAATGTGATGCCTAACAAGTATCTCATGAAAAAGAAAAAAGTTATTTGCCCAGTATATAATGGTGAAGATATTCTCTCTTTAACAATGAAAGGAGTTATAGTCCGAGATTTAGATGCAGGTGGAAAGATGCCTACGTCGTTTGATGGCTATCAGCGATTAGAACCAGGGAATTTGTTGATGTGTTTGTTTGATATTGATGTTACACCGCGCTGTATAGGCTTGATAAAACAGGAGGGGTTATCAAGTCCAGCATATAGTCAGTTTGAGCTCAATGATATGGGGAATGCAAAATATTATTGCTATTACTATACGATGCTTGATAACGATAAGACGTTGTTGCATTTAGCTAAAAATCTTAGGCATTCACTGACAGAAGATCAACTTGGAGCAATTTCAGTGATTGTTCCGCCTGTTCAAGAACAAAAGCGCATTGCGAAATTTCTCGATGCCAAGTGTGAAGAAATTGATAAAGTGATTGCTGCCAAAATCGAACAATTGGCGCTCATTGATGAATACAAAAAGTCCTTGATTTACGAATACGTCACGGGAAAGAAGGAGGTGTCAGCTATATGATAAGACAAGGCGGATGGTACTGGTATCTTTCCGGTGACGAGGCCAAGTTCGAAAAGCACAAATGCGGCAAGTGGATGTACTTTTTTGAAGATCAGTCCTTTGCACAGCAGATATGCGAGAAGGCCATTGCGGAGCACGCATGCTATGAGTGCAAGTGTACCGACATGGAAGTGCAGCTTGCTCCGACGGGAGTGATTTGCTTTTACTTGAATGGTGATGACATTGAGAATCATAAGCGTGTGATTCAGTTTATGATGGGCAATGACCTGATTCGTAAAACCAAGACAGGTAGATATTACAACATAAGCTTCAAATTTGATGACCAGACTCGTGCCGGTGAGTATGGCGCCGATTTTGAAGGGAAAATTAAACTGGATCAATTTATTGATCTGAAGACAGGAAAATGGATTAGAGGGGAGGTAGAAACGGATGGAAAATAATGATAGAGATAACATTATATTAGAACAAAGCAAATCCGAAGATACTGTCCGGAGAGCCAAGATATATCATGAAAAATTGATCCATCAGGCATCCATCCTCTCTGAGAAGGAATACCAGAAGTTCTTGTTAGAGCGACTGGAAAAGGACAATGGTTTTGTAGTCCGTAAAGCTACGAATTTTGACCGCTATTATGCCGTGGATCGTGAGATGCTCTTTATATTCTTGAACGATACACAGCCTGATACAATGAATTATCTGCGTAAAATTTACAAAGATGATCTGGAAGAGACGATTGTTAGCTTCATCAATGCGGAGACTACGAAAATACGAGGCAGTCTGATTGAGGTGCTGAAGCATGGCATTGAGCTTTCGAATCAGAAGATTGAGCTCATGTATACCAAGCCCGCGACTACCTTTAATCCGGAATTGACAAAGAAATACAGCCAGAATATTTTCTCTGTGATGGAGGAGGTCTGGGCCAGCGATAAGGAAAGAATCGATGTAGTTATTTTCCTGAATGGTCTGGCGATTATGGCTTTTGAACTGAAATGTAATGCAGCAGGTCAGTCCTATCAGGATGCCATCTATCAGTTCCGTACTGACCGAAATCCGAAGACGAGACTCTTCCGCTTCAAAGCCGGAACACTTGTAAACTTCGCTATGGATTTAGAAGAAGTGTATATGACCACTAAACTCGATGGTCAGGCCACATTCTTTTTGCCTTTTAACATGGGTAATGGTCATGGTGTTACTGCAGGAGCTGGGAATCCGGCATTTAAAGATAAATACAGTGTGTCCTATATGTGGGAGGATATCCTTACCAAGGATACGATTCTCGATCTGATCAGCAAGTTTATCTTTGTGGAAGTAAAAGAAAAGGTCGATGAAGAAACCGGAAAAGTAAAGCGTTCGGAGAATTTGATTTTCCCGCGCTACCATCAGCTTGATGTTATCCGCAAGGTACTGGCTGATGTTCGTGAGAATGGCACAGCCCAGAATTATCTGATTCAGCATAGCGCAGGATCCGGAAAGACTAACTCTATTGCATGGCTGGCACACCGGTTAACTTCACTGCATGATGCCAACAACAAGATTATCTTTGACAATGTTGTTATTGTTACAGACCGAGTTGTTGTAGATAGGCAGCTGCAGAAAGCCATCATGGGTATGGAACACAAGGCGGGACTCATCCGTGTGATGGATGATAAGTGTGTGTCCGCAGACCTGGCGATTGCGCTGAATGGCAATACAAAGATTATTGCAACAACGATTCAGAAATTCCCATATATCGTTGATAGTGTAGCTAATCTGAAGAACAAGCGGTTTGCCGTCATCATTGACGAGGCGCATTCTTCAACCGCCGGAAAGGATATGGCTGCTATCACGATGACGCTTGGATCCGGAGAAGATACGGAAGCGGATGTGGAAGATATGATTTCCAGCGAAATCAAGCGGAATGGCAAGCAGGCCAATGTGTCTATGTTTGCTTTTACAGCAACACCGAAGCCTACCACGATTCAGCTTTTTGGGCATCAGAACACAAAGGGACAGAAGGAAGCATTTCATGTATATTCCATGAAGCAGGCGATTGAAGAGGGATTTATCCTGGATGTACTGCAGAACTATACGGAGTATTCAACGTTCTATCAGATTAACAAAGAAATTGAGGATGATCCGCGCTGTAAAACCAATGATGCGAAACGCCAGATTGCACGTTTCATAGAATTGCATGATACCAATATTGCGCAGCGTGTAGAAGTGATTGTAGAACATTTCCGCACCACGGTTATGCAGGAATTAGGCGGTCAGGCCAAGGCAATGGTGATTACCGCTTCTCGTCAGAGTGCAGTAAAGTATCGTCAGGCATTTGAAGATTACATTGCGAAGAAAGGATACGAGGGCATTCATGCATTGGTGGCTTTCTCCGGAAAAGTAAAGCTTCCGGATGATGAGCAGGAGTATACGGAAAGCTCTTTGAATGGATTTCCAGAGGATCGTCTTACAAAGGAATTTGATACGGATAAATATCAGGTTCTCCTGGTAGCAAATAAATATCAGACCGGATTTGACCAGCCGAAACTCTGTGCCATGTATGTTCTGAAAAAGCTGAAAGGTGTTAATGCGGTACAGACTTTGTCCCGGTTAAATCGTATTTGTGCACCTTATGATAAAAAGACGTTCGTGCTGGATTTTGTAAATAGTTATGAAGATATCAAATCTGCTTTCGCACCATATTATACAACGACATTACTGGCTAATTCTGTAACACCGAGTGCGGTATATGATCTGGAAGCTAAGATTGATGCTTATGGCATATTAGATCCGGCTGATATCGAAGCAGCTAATGACATCCTGTATGCCGACAAAGTGAATGGTAAGCAGAAACAGCGATTAACCTTTTTCCTTCAGAAGAGCAAAAAGCTGATTGAACATTATGAATACAATACGCAGCGCCAGTGCGTAGCTGATATGAGAAGCTTTGTTCGCTTCTACGAATTTCTGCTGCAGGTGTCCAGCTTTGAAGATACTGATTTACATAAGAAATATAATTTTGTATCTTATCTGCTGGCTTATATCAATATCAAACATCCAGGCGGTGGTTTTAATCTGGATGGAAAGATTAAGGCTACTAATTTCGTACAGAAGAAGGGCGAAGAACATAAGTCGGCTGATCTCGTTGCCGATCCGGTTATGAAGCTTCCGACAGCAGAGCACTTTGGACTGACAGAAGATAAGGAAAAAAGACTATCTGAGATCATCGATGAAATTAACAGCCGCACTGGTAAGAATTATGACAACGATGTTGTGGTCAAAGCTATGCTACAGATTCGAGATATTCTGATGAAGTCAGACAAACTGAAGACCAGCGCGCGTAATAATACGCAGCAGGATTTTGAGTTCTCCTATTTTGATGATATTGACGATGCTTTGATTGAGGGATTGTCACAGAATCAGGACTTCTTCTCTATGCTTCTATCCAATGATGAGATGAAGCGGCAGGTTCTTGGTATTTTCTCAGATGAGATATACAAGAGTCTTCGTAATGCAAAATGATAAGGTGGTGATTTGCAATGTTCAATAAAATGCGATTAAAGTCAGCGCTTGTTGAATACAAGAAACGATTTATACAGACACAGTGGCTGGACGAAAAATATAAGTGGGAAGCTGTAAAATGCTTTCAGGTGAACTGGGATGTTAATGCGGATGATTTTGCGGCAATGCTTACAAAGGCGTTATCGCAGACGGGCAATCTGCTGGCTTCAGTAAATAACTTTCCAGCCAAAATGATTATCAAGTTTGCGGAGATAGCACAGGAAGAAGTCAGAGCAATGTTCATCGAGCTCTTTGATGAAGGCAAAGATGTGTATGAACGTATTGACTCTTTCAAGCAGAAATCAAATAGCCTTCTTGAAAGATATGGCAATGGTGCGGCACAGCATTATCAGTATGAGAATGCAATATGCACCTATTTGTGGTTGCGTTATCCGGATAAATATTACATTTATAAACTTACAGAGATCAAGGCAGTTTCCAATGAGCTGGAAAGCGATTATACGTTCAAAAAGGGTGCGTATGCAGATAACATTCGTAATTTTTTTGCTTTCTATAATGAAATCTGTGACGAGTTGAAGCAAGATGAAGAACTCAAAAATATGCTTGCATCACAAATAACGGGGACTTGCTATCCGGATCCGGAATTAAAAACACTGACGATTGATGTTGGATTCTTTATAAGTCGATACCTAAATAAAGATGAATCAGCACCGACATCAGATGAATGGTGGCCGACAGATTATACTCCTGCATTATCAGTCGATGATTGGGAAGTATTGCTTAATGATGCGGATATATTTACAGACAGTAGCCTTGAAATAATGAAGCGTATTCTTGATTATGGAGGGAAGGCTACCTGCACTCAGCTTGCAATAAAATACGGTGAAAGTAAGAATTTCTATAATTCAGGATCATCAGCGTTGGCCAGAAGGATTGTAAATAAAACAAACTGCCCAATCATGTCGCGGGACAACGATGAAAGTAAATGGTGGCCAGTCCTTTATGTTGGCAAGGCTGCCAAGAAGGATGAAGAAGGATCTTATGTTTGGAAGCTTAGAGATGAGCTTGCAGAAGCACTTGGACGAGTTGATTTGTCTAAGGTGAATTTGTATGCAAATTTAGAGCCTAATTTCTGGAAGATAAGCCATGGTAATGACTGTATTTCTGATGTAGAGGCAGCGGCATTTGAAAAAAGACAAGTAATTGTGGTACATAAGGATACAGTTGCAAAGGGTAAATCAAAAGTATCTCAGGGCGAAGATTTTATGGCTACAATGAAGAAAGGCGATTTCTTCTATTTGTGCCGTGGAAACAGCATACGGCTTTTGGGACGTATTGATTCGGATGAAGTAAATGAAAATCCAGAAAAGCAGGATGGCTGGTATGAGAGAAGTTATACGGTTATTACGGAGTCTCGTGATACAAGTGCCTATTCTGGAAATAAAAAGTGGTGGACGCCAAACGAGAACTCGACTTGCATTGTTGTTCCCAAAAGTGAAACACAGCTCTTTGAAGACTATATCTTAAAGCCTTATTTTGACATTACAAAAGAAGAACTTCTGAAGAATGATGCATCAGGTTTGCGCTACTGGTTTTTAAATGCAAATCCTAAAATATGGAGTATGTCCAGTATGCCAATTGGTGAGGTTCAGGACTATACCCTTTATAACGATAATGGAAATAAACGCAGGATTTTTCAGAACTTCTTAGACGCTAAGGCTGGCGATATGGTAATTGGTTATGAATCAACACCAGTAAAGCAGATCGTTGCAATTCTGCGCGTTAGTGCGGAGCAAGATGGGCAAAAAATCTATTTTGAGAAAGTAGAAGGCCTTTCCTCTCCTATTGATTTTTCGACGTTGAAAGAATGCTCAGAGCTTGAGAAGATGGAATATTTCTCTATGACACAGGGCAGCTTGTTTAAGCTTACACGCGGAGAATATGATTTTATCATAGACATGATCCGAGAGGAAAATCCGGCTCCGTCAGGGAAAGGCAATACCGAATATACGAAAACAGATTTTTTAAGAGAAGTCTATATGACAGAAGCCAAATACGATAGGCTTGCTGCGGTTCTGAAAAAGAAAAAGAACATTATTCTGCAAGGAGCACCAGGAGTTGGAAAGACATTTGCAGCTAAAAGATTAGCCTACTCTGTGATGGGTGAAAAAGATGATGACCGTATCGAATTTGTTCAGTTCCATCAGAATTATTCTTATGAAGATTTCATGATGGGCTATAAGCCTGTGGAAAATGGATTTGAACTAAAATATGGTATTTTCTATCGCTTTTGTCAGAAGGCTGCAAACCATCCAGATAAAGACTATTTCTTTATCATAGATGAAATCAACCGTGGAAACATGAGCAAGATTTTCGGAGAACTGCTGATGCTGATAGAGGCAGATTATCGAGATAAAAAAGCAACGCTTGCATATAATGGCTTGAGCTTTTCGGTTCCTAAGAGATTACATATTATCGGAATGATGAATACCGCAGATCGAAGTCTGGCAATGATTGATTATGCATTAAGACGTAGATTCAGCTTTTTCGATATGGAACCAGGCTTTGATTCGGAGGGATTTATCAATTATCAGAATAGCTTTGCAAATGAAACATTCAACACTCTCATTGAGCGTATTAAGGAACTCAACAAGGAAATAGATCAGGATAAGTCACTTGGTAAAGGCTTCTGCATAGGGCATAGCTATTTCTGTAATGCGGATGACTGCACAGAAGAATGGATGAAGGACGTTGTTGATTTTGATATTTTACCGATGCTCAGTGAATACTGGTTTGATGAAAATTCAAAATTACAGCGGTGGGAGAACATCTTGCACGGTGTGTTTCAATGACAAGAGATAAGAGCATACTAATCAAAAACATATATTATATGCTGTCATACGCTTTTCAAACATTGAATCAGGAAAACTATGATGATGTAGCAGTTGAATCGTTTGATGAGATGTATGATCTATTGGCTGCGATTCTTGCAAGAGGGATTGGAATTCAGCTGAAACAAGGTCTCTACCGGGAGTATATAAACCGTCAGGAGGAGTTCTCGGTGATGCGCGGGAAGATTAACCTGCCGGGAACAATTAAGAATCGACTGGCGCGTAAGCAGCTACTGACATGTGATTACGATGAGTTGTCTGAGAATAATCTTCTCAATCAAATAATCAAGACGGTGGTTATGCTGTTACTGCGAAATGCAAAGGTTAAGGCGGAGTACAAGGATGATTTGAAAAAGAAGATGCTATTCTTTTCCGACGTTGATACGCTTGAGCCAACCTCTATACGGTGGTCATCAATTAGATTTCAGCGAAATAATCAGACTTACAGGATGCTTATAAGTATTTGTCAGCTGATAATTGAGGGGATGCTTATCACAACAGATGCTGGAGAGTATAGGCTTGCATCATTTGTGGATGAGCAACGTATGTGTAGACTGTATGAGAAATTTATTCTTGAATATTACTATAAGCATTTTCCGGAGCTGTCAGTCAGTGCTTCTCAGATACCTTGGTCTGTGGACGACGGAATCAGAACGATGCTGCCGGTAATGCAGAGTGATATTCATCTGCAAAAAGGTAATACCGTACTGATTATTGATGCGAAATATTATAGTCATACAATTCAAACGCAGTATGACAAACATACGCTCCATTCGAATAATATGTACCAGATATTCACGTATGTGAAGAATCGCGATTATGAATTTGGAGATGAAGCTCACAAGGTTTCCGGGATGTTGCTGTATGCAAAAACGGAAGAAGAGATTCAACCGGACAACGTGTATCAAATGCATGGTAACCAGATTACCGTCAGAACATTGGACTTAAATTTGCCATTTTCGGATATTGCTAAGCAACTGAATACCATTGCAGAAACACACTTTGATTTACCGGAGAGGAGCAAGGAATGACAAACGAAGAAAAGATAATAAAGTTTAGGCAGTTGCTCTCAAATATAAATGTTACTAATAGCTATGAGGTGCTTGAAGAGACTGGTGATCTAAAAACAAACTACAGGGATTATATGACCACAGGACCTATAAATTGTAACGAAGAGTTAAAACGCCTGGAATGCGCTGATTATGATTTATGTTCAGCTTTGTTGACGATGCTATTGCGCGAAGATCATTTTTGTAATGGTGCTTTTGATCAGAGAGTGGAATCCGGACAGGTTGAACGTATTGTTCAGCGAATGATAAAATTGCTTGAAAAATAAGGAAAGGTTTATTTATAGCATTTATCTGCAACAGGATTCAGGCATTCGAAAAATTCGAATAGCTCATAATTACAAGAATGGTCAGTTATCCGATAATTTTGGATAACTGCTGGTAGCGGTTATTCACAGGGTGAAATTGGAAAAACAGTATTTACCCAATTCGCAAATCAGTTTAAATGAACTATTCGGAATTTCCGGATAGTTCAAATCTAATGGAAGCTAGGGCATATGTGATACCGATAAAATGATGATCAGATACCAGGTCGAGACGGTGAAATCCGGCAACTCAACTCCCTGCGAGTGAATGGCCAACTTGTGCTCAGAGCGGATGAATTGTGTAGAAGTTGAGTGGCTTTCACTGTCTCAACTGTCGAGACAGTGGCAGGGAGCGGCAGTGTAAAATTGCCTTGCATTATATAGGTAGAAAAGACCTTATGCTGATTTGTTCCCATAGACTTCAACGGTCAAGACCGTGATATGAATGTCAATTTTGCCACAGATTGCATCTGTTTGCATCTGTGAATGTGCGGTTTCAGAAGGTATGGACATGTTTCCGTTTTGATCGGATATGTTTCCGCGAACGGGCACAATACCTGACATCAATCAGAAGGTATCTAAAACTGATAGGAATGATATCTATCTTATCTATTGTTACTTGTTCTGATTTCTCCATTCCCGTGGGGAGACACCATAAATATTTTTAAATGCACGGGAAAAATGAAGCTGATTTTCGTATCCGACAGCAGAGCCGACATCTGCAATGGATAAGGAAGTCAGCTTTAATAATTCCGTAGCCTTTACCATGCGGTAGTTCATAAGAAATTCCTGCGGGGAGCGGCCGATCGAGTTGCGGAAGATTTTTCCGAAATAACTCCGGTTGATGCCGCATACCGCAGCGATATCTTCAATCGAAATATTATTCTGAAAATTCTGTTCCATATAATTGATCGCTTCTTTTATATAATAATCACTCATGCGTCCGCTGGAGACCAGCTTTGTCGATTTTGCCGACTGTAGCAGATAATCCAAAAACAGATACAGATGCCCAATCAGATGGAAGGAGGATTCCTGCGGATGATTGACGATATAAAGCATTTCATCGGCAAGCTTTTCCCGTAATTCTTTGGAGTGTGAATGATAAATGGGCGCGTCTTTGCACAAATCTGTGACACTTAAAGCCTCTTTTACACGTAAGCCGTCAAATTCGATCCACACATATTCCCATGGAAGCTGTTCATCGGAAATGTAAGTATTGATCTGCCCCGGGAAAATCATAAATCCCTGTCCGCTTTTTACGGAATAGGTCTGTGTATCCCCGTTTGCATTGTCTGCCATGAGAGTTCCGGTTCCGGAAAGAATGTAGTGAAACAGGTAGTGGTTGCGTGTTGCAGGCCCGAATGAATGGCCGGGATCACACTGTTCATATCCAAACTGATACATGCACAGATCGATAAAATTTTCATTTGGAAAAATATTAAAAAATGTATTACTCATAAAACACTCCGTATATACCAAAATGCGATATTTGTATCTATTATAGCACAAAATATTGCATTTGGGTATAAAATTTAAAAAAAACGGGTATTTAAGGATGCATAAAGGTATGTTATAATCAGATTATCAAAAAGGTAAGCGGATATATTTAAGAAAAGGAGAGAAGAATATGGCAAAAAGAAGTATTTTCCGCAGTGTTGCGGTGGTGCTCGCACTTGGCATGTGTATGACGGATCTTGCCGGATGCGGAAGTGAAAAAAGGGCAGACGGGAAAACCGAAATCGAAGTGGTTTCCTACAAACCGGAAGCAGTTAAGGCATTTGAAAAGATTGAAAAGCAGTTCAATGAAACACATGATGACATCCATCTGACGATTTCATCTCCAAACGAAGCAATGACCATTTTAAAGACACGTTTTATCCGGGAGGATTATCCGGATATCATCGCAATCGGAGGAGACATCAACTATTCCAACTTTTTAGATGCAGATCTGTTTGATGATATTTCCGATCTGGATGAAGTCCAGACCGTAAAACAGGCATATCTGGATATGGATAAGGAACTGGAGTTTATTCCAAAGGATGGCACGTATGCACTTCCATATGCGGCAAACGCGGCAGGAATTTTATATAACAAAGATATGTTTGAGGAAAATGGCTGGAAAGTTCCGACCACCTGGCAGGAATTTACCACACTGTGTGATGAAATAAAACAGAGCGGAACACTTCCGCTGTATCTGGGCTTTAAAGATACCTGGACCTGTCTGGCTCCGTGGAATGCGCTGGCAGTCGGACTTACCGATTCGGATACCTGCAATCAGGTAAATATGGGAAATACCACATTTTCCGATACGTATGGACCGGTAGCAGAAAAGATGCGTGCGCTTTTGGATTACGCAGAAAAAAATCCGTATGCATATGGTTATAACGATGCATGTACAGCATTTGCCCGCGGGGAAGCTGCCATGTATCCGATTGGAAGCTATGCGATCCCGCAGATCAAATCGGTCAATCCGGATATGAATATCGGCTCTTTTACATTTCCTGCAAATGATGAGGAATCAGACAATGTATTAAATTCAGGAATTGATCTGCAGTTTTCCGTAATGAAATCATGCAAAAATAAAGAGGCTGCATATGAAGTTTTAAAATATCTGTATGACGATGAGACCATTCAGATTTATCTGGATGATCAGGGCGGAATTGCCTGCAAAGACGGGGATTTTGCAATTCCGGAAACACTCGAGGATATGCGTCCTTATATTGAAAACAACCGCATGGCAGATTATCAGGATCACCATTATCCGAGTGAGATGAGTGTGGATGCCATGATCCAGACGTTCCTGCTGGATACAAGCGACAATGCACAGGAAAAGTTTTTGAAAAAATTTGATTCCGACTGGAAGCGCTACAACCGGGATCTGATTCGGAAAGTACAGGATTATCAGAAAGAACAGGGGGATGCACAATGAAAAAGAAAATGTCAAACAGGGACAAAACATTCTGGGCAGTTATCATACCGGTTGTAATCTTATTTTTTGCATTCAATACACTTCCAATGATCAAAGGTGTGATTTACAGTTTTACCAATTATAAAGGATACGGAACTTACGATTATGTCGGGTTCCGGAACTATGCAGAGCTGTTTACGGATTCCCGCGTGGGAAAAAGCTATTTGTTTACGTTTAAATATGCACTGGCCGGAACGATACTGGTAAATGTGCTAAGTCTGATCATGGCAGTTGGATTAAACAGTGCAATCCGTTTTAAAAGTGCACTGCGCGGTATTTATTTTGTACCGAATATTTTAGGAGGACTTGTCATCGGCTATATTTTCAGTTTTATTTTTACTTACATTCTTCCAACTGTGGGAAATGTGTTCCATATTGGATTTTTACAGAACAGTATTCTTGCAAGTGAAAAATACGCATGGATTGGTGTGCTGATTGTTGGTGTATGGCAGGCAGTTGCCATGAATACCATCATCTATATTTCCGGTCTGCAGACTGTACCGGAGGAAATCTACGAGGCGAGCATGCTTGACGGAGCCAGTAAATGGAAGCAGTTCTGGAAAGTAACATTTCCACTGGTGATGCCGTTTGTGACGATCAATCTGGTACTGAGCACAAAGAATTTCCTCATGGTATTCGACCAGATCATGTCATTGACCAAGGGAGGTCCGGCACAGAGCACCGAATCCATCTCTTACCTGATTTATAAAAATGGTATGGATGGCGGACAGTTTGGATTCCAGAGTGCAAATGCAGTCATTTTCTTTATTGTGATCGTGGCGATTTCACTTTTCCAGATGACAGTCATGAATAAGAAGGAGGAGCAGCTATGATGAAAGTAAAACAGAAAACAAACTGGGTACTTACGATGGTTCTGATTTTGGGGACGGTTACGGTATTTTTCCCGCTGTATATGGCAGTGATCATTGCGTTTAAGAAACCGAGTGAGATGACAAACGATGTGGCGGGTGCACTTTCTTTCCCGAAACAGTGGAGTTTTGAAAATTTCCGTCAGGCAATGGAAGTGACCGATTTCTGGCACTCTCTTGGAAACAGTTTACTGATCACACTGGTAACAATCGTACTGGCAATCCTGATCCACTCAATTGCAGGCTATGTGATCGGACGCGGCATGGCAAGAAGAAAAAGTTTCCGATTTATCTATCTGTATATTGTCAGCGGAATGTTTGTTCCGTTTTCCATCTTAATGATGCCTCTGGTAAAGCAGACGGCGCATATGGGACTTGGAAACCGCGCGGGTGTCATTCTGTTGTATCTGGTATTTTATATGCCAATGAACGTCCTTCTTTACAGTGGGTACTTAAAAAATATTCCGATAGCGCTGGAAGAGGCGGCAGATATTGACGGAGCAAGCACATGGACTACTTACTGGAAAGTGGTCTTTCCAATGATGATGCCAATGCATGCAACAGTTGCAATCCTGACAGCTCTTGGAACGTGGAATGATGTTATGACACCGCTTGTGATCATGTCTGGAACCGGACAGAATACGCTGCCGCTTGCACAGCTTAATTTCCAGACACAGTTTGGAACCAATTACAATCTGGCATTTGCTTCCTATATTATGGCACTGATTCCAATCCTTATTTTCTATGTGATTTGTCAGAAACAGATTTTAAACGGTGTGGCAAACGGTGCAGTCAAAGGATAAAAATAAAACGAGGTGACTTCTATGGCAATTATATACAATCCAAATAAAAAAATATTTAACCTGCATACGTTGCATACAACTTATCAGATGCAGGTCGATTCACTGGGATATCTGCTGCATCTGTACTATGGAGATAAAACAAACAGCCCCATGGATTATGTTTTAACCTATGCAGACCGTGGATTTTCCGGAAATCCTTATGCAGCGGGCATGGACCGCGCCTATTCGCTGGATGCGCTGCCACAGGAGTATCCTTCCATTGGAACTGGGGATTACCGCAATATTGCGCTGAATATCAAAAATGAAAAAGGGGTGGAAAGCGCAGATCTGCTTTTTAAAAGTTATGAGATCCGAAGCGGCAAATACCAGTTACAGGGACTTCCGGCTGTCTGGGCAGACAAAGAGGAAGCACAGACACTGGAAATTGTCCTTGCAGACGAAAACGCACAGGTTGAAGTTCATCTGTTGTATGGTGTTTTGGAAGAAAATGATGTCATTACAAGGAGCGTCCAGATTAAAAATATGGGAACTGGACAGATTACGATCGAAAAGGCAGCGGCAGCCTGTCTGGATTTTGTACAGGGAGATTTTGATGTCCTGCGGTTTTATGGAAAGCATGCCATGGAGCGCAATCTGGAGCGTACGCCGCTGGGGCATGGAACCATTGCGTTTGGCAGCCGCAGGGGAACGTCCAGTCATCAGTATAATCCGGCAGTGATTTTGGCAGAAAAAGGAACAACAGAGACCGCAGGCAGCTGCTATGGAATGCTGTTTGTATACAGCGGAAATTTCTCCTGTGAGGCAGAAAAAGATCAGTTCAACCAGACGCGCCTGCTTCTCGGATTAAATGAAGAACTGTTTTCCTATCCGCTTGCGGAAGGAGAAACCTTTACGGTACCGGAAGTCATTTTGTCTTATTCGGCAGACGGATTGTCTGCACTGTCGCAGCAATATCATAACTGCATCCGCAACCATGTGTGCCGCAGCAAATATGTCCATATGCAGCGCCCGGTGCTGATTAACAGCTGGGAGGCAGCATATTTCGATTTTACGGGAGATACGATCGTGGATCTGGCAAAAGAAGCTGCTTCCCTTGGAATTGATATGGTAGTGATGGATGACGGCTGGTTTGGGAAAAGAAACGATGATAATTCTTCCCTTGGGGACTGGCAGGTCAATGAAAAGAAACTGGGGGGAAGCCTGGCAGAGCTTATTACCCGTGTGCATAATCAGGGGGTGAAATTTGGCATTTGGATTGAGCCGGAGATGGTCAATGAAGACAGCGACCTTTACCGGGCACATCCAGACTGGGCAATTCAGATTCCGGGGAAAAAGCCGGTGCGCTCGAGAAACCAGTTACTGCTTGATTTTTCCAGAAAAGAAGTGCGCGACTGTGTATTTGATCAGATTTGTGCCGTGCTGGATCAGGGAAAAATTGATTATGTCAAGTGGGATATGAACCGCAGTATGGCAGATGTCTATGCCGGAAATCTTTCCTATGATTACGTGCTTGGTGTCTATGATTTTATGGAGCGCCTGTGCAGCCGGTATCCGGATCTTCTGCTTGAGGGATGCAGCGGTGGCGGTGGCAGATTTGACGCAGGAATGCTTTATTATTCCCCACAGATCTGGTGTAGTGACAATACCGATGCAATCAACCGCACAAGGATCCAGTACGGAACGTCGTTTTTCTATCCGGTTTCCGTAATGGGGGCGCACGTTTCAGCGGTGCCGAACCACCAGACCGGACGGGTAACAAATTTCCACACCCGAGGGGTGACGGCGATGGCTGGAACCTTCGGTTACGAATTAAACCCGGCGCTTTTATCCGATGAGGAAAAACAGCAGATCCGGGAGCAGATTAAAACATACAAGAAGTATGAAACACTCATTAACGAGGGAACCTACTGGCGGCTGTCCGATCCGTTTATGGATGAAATTGCGGCATGGATGACGGTGTCAGAGGAACAGGATCATGCATTAGTCAGCGCAGTGCGTCTTAGGGCAGAGGCAAATCAGGCAGCCGTTTATGTCCGCCTGCGTGGGTTAAAACCGGATGCCGTGTATCTGGAAGAACAGAGCGGCAGACAGTATTCCGGTGCAGCACTGATGCATGCGGGAATTCCGCTTCCGCCGTTTACCAGAGAATATGAGGCGTATCAGTTTGTTTTTACAGAGCTGAAAGAGGCTGGAGCATTATACGAAAAAGTACAGAAATGGTGTGAGAGGAATACCAAAAATCGCATGGTCATCAGCATTTACGGTGGCTCCGGTTCCGGAAAAACAACACTTGCCACGGCATTGCAGCAGTATTTTTTAAATGACGGCAGGGGCTGTTACCTGCTCTCGGGCGATGATTATCCACGACGGGTTCCAAAACGCAACGATGAAGAACGGCTGCGTGTGTATAAAGAAGCCGGGGAAGACGGACTGCGTGGATATCTCGGGACAAAGAAAGAGATTGACTTCGACCGGATCAATGAAGTGCTTGCGGCATTTCATGAGGGAAAAGATTCAATCACATTGCGGCATATGGGACAGGAAGATGGCGAGATTTCATCGGAAGAAACCGATTTTTCCGGAATATCCGTATTACTTCTGGAGTGGACACACGGAGGCAGTGACGATTTACATGGTGTGGATCTGCCCGTCTTTCTGGAAAGTTCCCCGGAGGAGACCAGGGAGCGGCGCATCCGCAGAAACCGCGATGAGAATGCCGCAAGCCCGTTTATCTGCCGCGTGGTAGAACTGGAACAGGAAAAACTTGAAGTGCAGCGCAAAAATGCAGGATTAATCGTGGGAAAGGACGGAAGAGTTTATGAACAGTAAACCGATGCTCAATGCATATCCCGACAGCCTTGGAGGAAATCTGGGAGATATCGTAACATTGCTGAAAACTGAGGCTTTGCAGGATGTATTTTCTTCTTTTTACATTCTGCCGAGCCTGTACCATTCCGATCTCGACCGGGGATTTTCCGTGATCGACTATGACCTGAATGAGCAGCTTGCCGACCGGGAAGACCTTGACCAGTTAAAGAATATGGGAATTGATTTGAAACTCGATTTTATTTTAAACCATGCTTCCGCACAGTCCCCGCAGTTTCGGGATCTTGTGGAAAAAGGGGAGGCTTCTGCGTACCGCGATTTTTTCATCGATTGGAACCATTTCTGGGAAGGGCATGGAACCATGACGAAGGAAGGCTATATCCAGCCGGATGAAAGCTGCCTGAAGCAGATGTTTTTCCGCAAACCCGGGCTGCCGATCCTGATGGTGGAATTTCCGGATGGAAAAAAAGTGCCGTACTGGAATACCTTTTATCAGGAAGTGCATGGCAGACAGTATCTCGGACAGATGGATGTAAACATCCAGTCACCAAAAGTGTGGAAGTTTTATCGTGAAACACTGGAAAAAATAGCCTCTTACGGCGCAGCGATTGTGCGGCTGGATGCCTTTGCCTATGCGCCGAAGACACCGGGAAAGAAAAACTTCCTCAATGATCCGGAAACGTGGGAACTTTTACAGAAGATCCATGCGCTGGCAGAACCTTTGGGACTTACGCTTTTGCCGGAGATCCACGCAGCGTATGATGAAAAAATATATGAGACACTTGCAGAAAAAGGCTATGCAACCTATGACTTTTTCTTGCCGGGACTGGTCATTGATGCGATTGAGAACCGGCGGGGAACGTACCTTGCGGCATGGGCGAAGGAGATTGTGGAAAAGAAGATCTCCACGGTCAACATGCTCGGCTGTCACGATGGCATCCCGCTTCTGGACTTAAAGGGGTTGCTTCCTGAAGAGGAGATCCAGTCGTTAATTGACCGGATTGTATCCCGCGGAGGCATGGTCAAAAATTTACATGGACAAAAGAATCTGTATTATCAGGTAAATGCCACGTACTACAGTGCATTGGGAGAGTCGGATGAAAAAATGCTTCTGGCGCGGGCAATCCAGATGTTTATGCCGGGCAAACCGCAGATCTGGTATCTGGATCTGTTTGCCGGAAAAAATGACCATGAAGCGGTGCAGCGCGCGGGAGAATCCGGACATAAGGAAATCAACCGGACAAATCTTTCCACTGATCAGATCACGGAAGGGTTGAAAAAAGATGTGGTTCAAAAACAGCTTGCGTTAATCCGCATGCGAAATACCCATAAGGCATTTTCGGAAGGCGCAGAGGTAGCAATCTCCGGAGGGGAGAGGTCTCTGGAAATCCGCTGGGAATATAATAGTGCATTTGCAACATTATATGTAAATTTTGAATCAGGAACATATACAATAGTAGAAAGCAGATAGTTAAGTTGGGCTGTCGATTGTACATGAAACCTAAACTTTATAATGGAAGCTTTCATGAGAGAGTAATTCTGATAATAACCGTGGATTATATTTTTCATCAGTCAGTATTTGAACTGCATCATCATTGAGATGCAGAGCGGATACTGACTTATTTGTATGTTCACGTAGTTCGGTTCGGCAAAGAAAATAATCGGTGCTTACTTGATAAAAGTCTGCAAGCGTCAGTAGATTGCCAAGCGACATATCTACATTTTCATCTTTCTCATAGTTGTCGAGTGTGGAACTTGGGATGCCGGTAGCATCAGACAATTCCTGTAATGACATTCTTTTTTCTGCGACTCTCAAATCTTTCAGCCGTTCCGGTATGGTAAGCCTTGTGTGCATAGTACAAAGGAAGTGTGGGAAGCAGGTAATCGGAAGAAAGCAATAAGGACTTGTCAAAAAAATTTTAAAAAAATAAAACCTGCCATAATATTATTCCGTCATATAAGTGAAAACAATAATAAAAACCGGTGGAACATCGGAGAAAAGAGGAAAATATTATGGCAAAAGAAAAAAGAAATCTTTATGAAGAAGTAGAATTTGGTAACGATTATGGTTATGCAATGCAGGTAAAACGGGAAGCGGAGACACAGTTATATGAGATTCAGAAAATCTGGGGACTGGCAATTGCCGGAACGGTCTGTGGAGGTATCGGAATGGTGCTGGCATTCCATCCGATTTTTATTATGATAGGATTTGTTATGGGCTGTGTTTGTTACAGCAAAGTGGGTGGTTTTGGAATAGCGGCAAAATGGGCTTGGAACATTGCAAAATTTGGCTGGTTTGTAGTCCCGTATTTTCCGATTGATTTATTAGTCGGTGCTATCGCATTGTGTTTAGGTTTCCTTTCCTTATTTTTCCTGCCTTTTTTCGTGGTTAATCATATCAGAAAACAGGCACAGCAGAACCAGCAGCTGGCAGAGGCATTCCTGCATACATGCCAACAGAATGATGGTGCAGCCGCATAGTTATTCGTCAAAATATATATAAAAATTATCAAATATCAAAATATTTTGATATTTCATCCAAAAAAATTCTATTCTTTCAAGATTGGTTTGTGATTATAATGAATTTAGTCGATGAGACAGGTTGGGAGAAACCAAATCAACAAATTGCAAATCAGGAGGAAAAAAGAATGAGAAGGAAAAAATTATTAACTGTATTGGTGGCAGCAACACTTGCATTATCCATGGTTGGATGTGGCTCTTCCGGAGGAAGCGGCTCTGGTGACTCAGGAAGCACCAGCAGCGTAGCAAACAAGGATAAACCACTTTGCTGGTTTAACCGTCAGCCATCCAACAGCTCCACAGGAGAACTTGACATGGATGCATTAAATTACAACAAAGATACCTATTATGTAGGCTTCGATGCAAATCAGGGTGCTGAACTGCAGGGACAGATGGTTCTTGACTATATCAAAGAAAATGCAGCGACCATTGACCGTAACGGAGACGGAGTAATTGGTTATGTACTTGCAATCGGAGACATCGGACATAACGATTCTATTGCACGTACCCGTGGTGTCCGTTCTGCACTTGGAACCGGAGTAGATGCAAATGGAGCAATTGATTCAACACCGGCTGGTACAAACGTAGACGGTTCTGCAAAAGTTGTTCAGGATGCAACACTGGATGTAGATGGAAAGACTTATACAATTCGTGAACTTGCTTCACAGGAGATGAAGAACTCTGCTGGTGCAACATGGGATGCAGCTACAGCAGGAAATGCAATCGGAACATGGACCGCATCTTTTGGTGACCAGATTGATGTAGTTGTTTCTAATAATGATGGTATGGGAATGTCAATGTTTAATGCATGGGCAAAAGATAACAAAGTACCAACCTTTGGATACGATGCAAACAGTGATGCTGTTGCAGCTATCGCAGAGGGATATGGCGGAACAATTTCACAGCATGCAGATGTTCAGGCTTACCTGACATTAAGAGTGCTTCGTAATGCATTAGATGGAGTAGACATTGATACCGGTATCGGTACTCCGGATGATGCAGGAAACTGCTTAACAGAAGGAGAAGATTACAGATATAGTGAAGAAGAAAGATCCTACTATGCATTAAATATAGCTGTTACAGCTGATAATTATCAGGATTTCACAGACTCAACCAAGGTTTATGACAAAGTATCCAATCAGCTGGATGAAAGCAAGAGCCCAAGCAAGAAGGTATGGCTTGATATTTACAATGCTTCCGATAACTTCCTTAGCTCAACCTATCAGCCACTTCTTCAGAACTATGACAAACTTTTGAATCTTGAAGTAGATTATATCGGTGGTGATGGACAGACAGAGTCTAACATTACAAACCGTCTTGGCAACCCGGGTGAGTATGATGCATTTGCAATCAACATGGTTAAAACAGACAATGCATCATCTTATACATCACTTCTTTCAAAATAAGGTTATTGCCTGGAAGAAAACAGCATAGATACAGAAGGGCATCAGATAAAAATGGTGTCCTTCTTTTCAAAGAAAAGGAAGTAGAATTATGGCAGAGGATAAGAATAAATATGTCTTATCGATTAACGGCATGAGCAAATCGTTCGGAAGAAATAAGGTTCTGAATCATATCAATCTGAATGTCAGACCTGGAACAATCATGGGACTTATGGGTGAAAATGGTGCCGGTAAATCGACAATGATGAAATGTCTCTTCGGAACTTATCAAAAGGACGAAGGAACAATAATATTAGATGGAAAAGAAGTTAATTTTTCTGGCCCAAAGGATGCACTTGAAAATGGTGTCGCAATGGTTCATCAGGAATTAAATCAGTGTCTGGAGCGCAGTGTCATTGACAATATGTTCTTAGGACGCTATCCGAAGAATTCATTGGGAATGATTGACGAAGGAAGAATGAGAAAGGAAACTTCCGATTTATTCCGTAAACTTGGTATTACTGTTAATCTGACACAGCCAATGAAAAAAATGTCTGTATCACAGCGCCAGATGTGTGAAATTGCAAAAGCAATTTCTTATCATTCCAAAGTAATCGTATTAGACGAGCCGACTTCATCACTGACAGCACCGGAGGTTGCAAAACTTTTCAAGATGATGCGGCAGTTAAAAGAACAGGGAATTTCATTGATTTATATTTCACATAAAATGGATGAAATTTTTGAAATTTGTGATGAAATATCAGTTCTTCGGGATGGCAGCCTTGTTATGACAAAGGCAAGTAAAGATACCAATATGAATGAACTGATTTCTGCAATGGTTGGCCGTTCTTTGGATAACCGTTTTCCACCGGTAGATAACCAGCCTGGTGAAACGGTTCTTTCTATACAGAATCTTTCAACTAAGTATGCACCAAAATTACAGAATATTTCTTTTGATATTAAAGAAGGAGAAATTTTTGGACTGTATGGTCTGGTTGGAGCCGGTCGTACGGAACTATTGGAAACTATTTTTGGTATGCGTACCAGAGCGGCAGGAAATGTAATTTATAATGGAAAAGTAATGAATTTTACATCCCCGAAAGATGCAATGGATCATGGATTTGCTTTAATTACAGAAGAACGAAAAGCAAATGGACTTTTCCTGAAAGCAGATATTACATTTAATACTACAATCGCCAATATGAATCATTATAAAAATGGATTCGCACTTTCCAATGATGATATGGTTCGTGCGACGGCAGAAGAAATTAAAGTCATGCATACAAAATGTATGGGACCAGATGATATGATTTCCAGTTTGTCCGGAGGAAATCAGCAGAAGGCAATATTTGGTAAATGGCTGGAGCGCTCACCAAATATATTTATGATGGACGATCCTACAAGAGGAATTGATGTAGGTGCCAAATACGAAATATATGAATTAATTATCAATATGGCAAAACAGGGAAAAACAATCATTGTTGTATCCTCTGAGATGCCGGAAATCCTTGGAATCACAAACCGGATTGGTGTTATGTCAAATGGACATCTTGCCGGAATTGTTAATACTAAGGAAACAAGTCAGGAAGAGTTATTAAGACTCAGTGCGAAATATTTATAATCAGGAAGGAGCATTGGATATGGCAGACAGTAGTATTATTCTTTCATCCGCTGCAGAGGCAGAGCTTTTGAAGCCGATTGATGAATATGTAGGAAAAATACAGGCACAGATTGATGAACTTCGTAAGGATGGTTCAGATAAGGTGCGCAGCTTAAAAAATCACATTGCAATCGTAAAGGAAAATAAGAATTTAACAAAAGAAGAAAAGAGCAGAATGATTGCAAAGGACAAGGAAGCCTTAGAACAGGCAAAAGCGGTAGAGTCTTCGAATAAAGACAAAGTATCAAAACTTATCGCAGATGCAGAAGGTTATCTTGCAAAACATTATAAAAATGATTACTATCAGAAAGTTGCTGATAGCTGCAAAGCTGAGAAAGAAGCTGAAAATGCAGAATACAAAAAGATATGTGCTTCCATCAAAGCAGAGCATGAGCAGAATATGAGCAGACTCAGCGATGCAGATGAGAAAAAAGACGAGAAGTATGTTTATAAGAATAAATTATTTGATGCCCAGATGGCACATGAGTCCAGACTTCAGGAGATTAAGGACAGAAAGCATGATGCATATGCACATAAGTATCATCTGATTGACTTACTCCGTATGTCAAGATATACATTTGCACAGAAGAGAGCACAGAAATTTGAAAATTACAAATATACCTTTAATACCACACAGTTCCTTTATAAAAATGGATTGTATATTGTCATTATTTTAATCTTCATTGCTTTATGTATTATTACACCGGTTGTAAAGAATACACAGTTGCTGACAACGACAAACATCTTAAATATTCTGCAGCAGGCTTCACCAAGAATGTTCTTGGCATTAGGTGTTGCAGGACTGATTCTTTTAACAGGTACTGACCTTTCTGTTGGACGTATGGTTGGTATGGGTATGGTAACAGCAACCATCATCATGCATAACGGAATTAATACAGGTGGTGTATTTGGCCATATCTTTGACTTTACCGGTATCCCGGTTGCTGCAAGAGCAATTCTTGCATTGGCAGTCTGTATTGTACTTACAACAGCATTTTCTATGCTGGCAGGCTTCTTTATGGCGAAGTTCAAGATGCATCCGTTTATTTCAACCATGGCAAACATGCTGATTATTTTCGGACTTGTAACATATGCAACAAAAGGTGTTTCCTTCGGAGCTATTGATTCTGCAATCCCGGCTATGTTTATTCCGCAGATTGGAAAATTCCCGACAATTATCCTTTGGGCTGTTGTTGCAGTTATCGTAGTATGGTTCATCTGGAATAAAACAACATTTGGTAAGAATCTGTATGCGGTTGGTGGAAATCCTGAAGCAGCAGCAGTTTCCGGTATATCAGTATTTAAAGTAACATTAGGAGCATTTATTCTGGCAGGTATCCTGTATGGATTTGGTTCCTGGCTGGAATGTAACAGAATGGTTGGTTCCGGTAGTGCAGCATATGGACAAGGATGGGATATGGATGCTATTGCAGCCTGCGTAGTTGGTGGTGTATCCTTTACCGGTGGTATTGGTAAGATTTCCGGAGTTGTAACTGGTGTACTTATCTTTACATCCCTTACATATTCCCTTACCATTCTGGGTATTGATACAAATCTTCAGTTTATTTTCGAAGGAATCATCATTTTGGCAGCAGTAACACTTGACTGTCTGAAATATGTACAGAAAAAATAAGTAATTCGTAATCAGAATCATTCACATATAATCACCATAGGCCGCCCGCTCATCGCTAGAGATGAATGGACGGCCTAAACAATATCAGGTATTCAGAAAAAGACATTTGTCTGATATAATAAGAGCAGGAGAAGAAAGAGCTGAACATGCTGAAAGAGGAACGTCATATGGAAAAGTATAAAGTGATTTTAGTTGATGATGAAATAGAAGCAATCCAGGCAATGGAACATAAGATGGACTGGGATGGACTGGGCTTTGAGGTGTCGGGCAGTGCAACCAATGGAGTGAAAGCCCTGGAACTGGTAGAAAATATACAGCCGGATGTTGTGATAACCGATATAAAAATGCCTTATATGAATGGCCTGGAACTGGCGCAGAAGTTAAATAATGATTATCCAAATATACATATTATTATTTTTACAGGATTTGATGAATTTGAATATGCCAAAGAGGCAGTACATCTGGAAATTGAAGAATATATGTTAAAGCCGGTAAATGCAGTTGAATTATCTGACTGCATGGAAAGATTGAAAGAGACTTTAAACAGGGAAAGAGAAGAAAAATTAAATGTTAAAAAACTGCAAAATTATTTCCAGGATGCACTTCCGGTGCTAAGGACGAATTTTTTTGTTTCGTTAATTGAAGGCAGGGTAAATGAGACAGAATATGAGAAATTTTTATCTGCCTATCAGATTCCACTGGAGGGACCCTATTATTGCAGCGTGGTATTTCATACTTCAGAGCACCATGTGCCGGAAGGAATGAATCCATTGTTGTTATCCATGTCTGTCGAGCATGAAATAAAGGAAAGGATTGCATCAGAACTCAACTGTCAGGAATTTATGTATCTTGGGAATACAGTTTTGATAGTATCGCTTGATTCAGAAGATAAGGCAACAGAACTGACAGATTTTTGCGATAGATTCTGCAGATGGGCGAACCGTGTGATTGGTGCAGTTGTAACGGCCGGTGTTGGAAGATATTGCGATAGTCTTTTGAATATCAGTAATTCTTATGAAGGTGCAAGAAAAGCAGTATCCTACCGGGTTCTTTATGGAACTGCAAGGGCTATAAATATTGCGGAAGTAGTTCCACGGGAGCAGACGGTAGCCGTACAGTCAGAAGATACGAAAATGCATGAGTTGTTTAAAACGATTTATCTTGGAAATGTAAAAGACATTGAGTCAGCAGTAGAGAGGGAAGTGGAAAAACTTCATAAAAGTGCTGCCACAGTAAATCAGTATCATTTATCAGTTATGGAGATGGTAGGTGCTTTTTACCGGTTCTGCGCCAATAATTTTATGGACTTTAATGATTTCTTTGAAGAAAAAGAAAATCTCTATGAAAAGGTGCCGGAACTGGATAAAGCAACTCTGATGAAGTGGATGAAAAAAGCAGCAGTGGCAATTAGTGAAAAGTTGAAAAGTGCAAGAAATAATACTTCAAGGCGGCTGATTACAGATGCAAAGAATGTTGTGGCAGAGCGTTATATGGAACCTGATTTTTCCCTGGATACGGTATGCTCAGTGCTTGGTGTATCCAATTCGTATTTTTCAACTATATTTAAAAAAGAAACCGGGAAATCCTTTATTACATATCTGACGGATTACCGGATGGATGTCGCAGTCAGGCTTATTGTAGAAACCAATGATAAAAGTTATGAAATTGGAGAAAAAGTAGGGTATCTGGACGCAAATTACTTCAGTTATGTGTTTAAAAAGAAATTTGGAGTATCTCCGTCAAAATACAGAAAATCACCAGAATAGGAACATGGAGAGGTATGGATCAGAAAAAAAACAGAAAGAAAAAGCACGAAAAAAGGAATACAATTCAAAATATGATGCAGAATATTTCAGCCTGGATGGATATACAGTCACTGCTTATGACAGTTCTTTCTGCCATGACCATTGTTACAACAATAGTTATGGGATTACTGATTTATAGCCGTTTTAAAATGTCAGTAAAAGAAACCGCAATTTCCAATGCAGAAAGCCGGATAGAGAGTACAGTGGATCAGGTAAATAATGAATTGCGGAATATGAGACAGATTTGTAATGCTGTTAATTATAATATCGTACAGGAATATGATATTTCTGACCAGGAATTCAGCAGGCAGTTCAGTCTGTTGTATGAAGTAAATAATGATAAGCTGCAGAGTATGGCCCTTTATGACAGTGATGGGAAAATTATTGCAGCAGAACCAGTAGCTACCAGAGAAAAGAATCAGAAAGTAACAGAGCAGGACTGGTATAAAAGCGCTATAGATGAGATAGAAAATATACATATATCAACACCCCATATACAGGATTTGTTTGAGAATGAGACATATCAATATAACTGGGTGGTGTCTTTAAGCAGTCTTGTGGATATGAATCATGGTGACACTCCGGATAGTGGAGTATTGCTGGTTGATATGAAGTATTCCATGATAGAAGAGGTTTTAGATAACCTGAATGAAGCAGCGGGAGAGACGTATTATTATTTATGTACAGATGATGGGGAAATTCTTTATCACCCAAGAAAAGCAGAAATAGACAGGGGATTTTTTACAGAAGATAGCAGTACGGCTGCCGGTTATGCAGATGGTACATATGAGATTTCTGTGAATGGGGAAAAAAGTAATATAGTTGTGAACAGTCTATCTTATACCGGATGGAAACTGGTAGGAGTTGTACCGGAGGGGGTACAGACGGCAAGCATTAATAAGTTCCGGTATTATATAATTGCCACGGCAATTATTCTTCTGATGATGCTTTTTGTTGTGAATAAAATTATGGCAAGAAAGATTTCGAAACCGATTTTGAAATTGGATGAATCCGTAAAGTCTTATGAAACAGGAGAAAAGACTGAAATATATATAGGGGGTGCTTCAGAGATAAGGCATCTGGCATATTCTGTCCAAAATTCATATAAGCAGATAGAACAATTGATGGAAGAAATTATCCGGCAGCAGAATAAGCGGAGAAAAAGTGAAATGGATGCACTGCAAAGCCAGATTAATCCACATTTTCTTTATAATACACTGGAATCCATCACCTGGATGGTAGAGGCAAATAAGAATGAAGAAGCTGTTTTTATGATTTCGGAACTGGCAAAACTGCTTCGCATCAGTCTTTCAAAAGGAAAGACAGTGATAAGGATTTCGGAAGAATTACAACATAGCAAAAGTTATATGAACATACAGCAGATTCGTTATAAAGACCGTTTTCAGGTGGAATTTCTGATTGATAAAAACGTAGAGGAATGCTGTACTGTAAAACTGGTAGTACAGCCATTGCTTGAAAATGCAATTTATTATGGAGTAGGAAATATGGATGAAGATGAGGGTGGCAAAATTATTGTCCGCGGTGAGCAGAAAGGGAATGATATTTTCCTGTCAGTAGAGGACAATGGAATGGGCATGAGCCAGGAAGTGGTTGATAATCTTCTGACAAATAGTGAAAAAGTTCCAAAGCATGGTTCGGGAGTTGGGCTTATCAATGTGCATACCAGAATACAACTGATGTTTGGCAAAGAATATGGATTAAAAATTTACAGTGAGCCGGATGAAGGAACAAAGGCTGTAATACATATCCCGGCAATTCCTTATTCAGAGGAAAAACGTGGAGAACTTGAAAATCAGAACAGAAAAAGAGAGAGGGTAGAAGATGAAAAAAAATAAGATTACCTTTATCCTCACAGAACTGATGCTTATTGTACTGGCTGCATTTTTTATAATCAGGATTTTTTCAGATAATGAGTCTATGAAAAGAGTTGCGGTTATTGTGGAAGATTCCGGAGATAAGAGATGGGATGCATTGCTGAATGGGTTAAAACAGTCTGCGGAAAATAATAATCTGCATCTGATCATTTGTAATACAGATTTAATTGAAAGCATGGAGGATGAAGAAGAACTGATTAATGAACAACTGCAGAATAATGTAGATGCATTTGTAATCTGTCCGGCTCCGGGAAAAGAAACAAAGACTATGCTAAACCGGCTGCAGGGGGAGAAACCGTTTATACTGATTAATGAGGATACCTACGCAGAAGAGCCATCTGGTTATGCAACGGTAAAACCGGATAATTATAAGATTGGTCAGATGCTTGCGGAGCGGTTAATACAGGATGATGAAGAACAACTGGAGAATAAAAAAATCGGTGTCATTCTTGGAAAGGCAGAGACAGAGGAAAATGTGAACAGAATTGCAGGGTTAAAAGATGGACTGGAGGGAAGTGGTTGTGAAATTTCCTGGGAGTACAATTATGCCAGGGGAAACCAGAACACCAGTGAGATTATTGCATCTAAGAAACAGGTAGATTATCTGGTAATACTGGACAATTGGGCATTAGAAGAAGTGGGTGAGGCTGCAGAAGAAAATAAGTATCACGGTGCAAAGATTTATGGAGTTGGAAGCAGTGAAAAAGCAATTGTGTTATTAGATAATCAGAATATAGAATGTCTTGTCGTACCAGATGATTATGAGACGGGGTATAAGAGTATGAATGAGATTGCAAAAAAGCTAAGGCATTCCTTTTACAAAATGAACAGTTGTGAAACAGAAGTCAGAATAATCAATAAAGAAGATTTGTATTCAAAAGATCTGGAAAGGTTTTTGTATTCATATGAGTAGAACAAGAAGAAGGACAATGGCGGTTACGGTAACACTGATAATACTGATACTGGTGCTGCCCGGATGCAATCAGAAGACAAAGCGGATAGAAAATACACTGAGGGTGAGTGTAGTTACCTATACGCATGATGACCCGTTTATCAACGCCACGGTGGATGAACTGAAGGAAGAGTTAAAGAAGCGGGAAACAGAAGAACGGAAGATTATAACATCTGTCAGAAGTGCAGATAATGATCAGAAAGCCCAGAATGAAATTGTCGAAGAAATGATAGATGCCGGGTGTGATATTTTATGTGTAAATCTGGTTGACCGGACGGATCCGACAACCGTTATCAGACTGGCAAGACAGAATGATATCCCTGTCATTTTCTTTAACAGAGAACCGGTTCCGGAGGATTTGTCGCAGTGGAATCAACTATACTATGTAGGATGTGAGGCAAAACAGTCCGGCGAGATGCAGGGAGAAATTGCAGCAGATTACATAAAGAATCATCCTGAGGTTGACAGGAATCAGGATGGGAGAATTCAGTATATTTTACTGGAGGGAGAGGCTGGACATCAGGATGCCATCAGCCGTACAGACAGTTCGGTAAAGACACTGATAGAACAGGGAATCAATCTGGAAAAACTGAGCTACCTGTTTGCAGACTGGAACAGGGGACAGGCGGAAAATAGAATGAATCAGATTATCAGTCAGTATGGGACCGAAGTGGAGATGGTTATTTCCAACAATGATGAAATGGCATTAGGGGCAATTGAAGCTTATAAAGATGCCGGTTATAACCGGCAGGAGTGGCCGATTATATTTGGTATTGACGGATTGGAAGATGCATTAGAGGCAATACAGAATGGAACCATGCAGGGAACCGTATATAATGACAAGGAAGACCAGGCTGGAGAAATGGCAAGGCTTGCAGTGGACATTTATGATGGAAAGAATCAGGAAGTACAAAGCCTGCAGGAAGAAAAATACTATGTATCCCAGTATCGTAAAGTTGACATCAGTAATGTTGAAGATTTTATAAAATAGTGACGAAGAGGAAATATTATGCAGGAAGATTCAAAGTGGCTGAATGATTTTTATCAGGAAGTTAATGCTGGAAAAAGAATGGAACTATGGCAGAAGCACGGGTGTACGGAACAAGCAGAAGGAGATACTTTCCGGGAGCAGCTTTTATATGCTCGATATGGAAAGAAGAAAAAGAAAGAGGATACCTTTATTGGTTATCTGATGCAGATGAAATATCTTTCGGAAAGTACCGGAGTAGATTTTTCGGGACAGCGGAAGAAACAGGCAGTTGAAATCATAAATGGGTTATATCTTCTGGATGCAGAGAACCGAAGCCGGGTGGAACAGGAGATACTTCAGGCAGAATTAAAGAATACGTTTCTTACATTTATGGATGTGAGTAAAAAGGGAAGAGGTTTCACCTCTTTCGTATTTGGAATGGGACAGCTGTCAGAGGAAGGAATTGCTAAAAAAATAGCAGAGCAGATAAGTGCAATTGCATTTACAATGCCACATAAATTTCATATGGACAGGGAATTTGCAGTTTTGCAGAAAGCTGCGTTGGAAGCATTCCGGCAGCAATACCCTGAGCGGGAGCATTTTCTGATGAAATAGCAACAGACTTCTGTTGGACAATAGAGGCAAGGGCTATTTCTTGTTCAAAAAGTGTCGAAAATTGCGGGAAATCGTAAGAATATATCATATAAAAACATGAAAATTTGACAATTTTATTAAGAAATAATATTATTAACGAATAGACAAATATGAGATATTATTTGTTGAAATTGAAAAAAGGTAGCTTATGAATATAAGTAAAGGGTGGTGCTTGAAATGAGTCTGGTTTTTACCAATGACAACTGTATTGGGTGTAACAAATGTATTCGCGTGTGTCCTTGTCCGGGGGCATGTGTGGCAGTAACAGAAGAAGATGGAACAGAGCGGATTCAGGTAGATCCGGCAAGGTGTATTGGCTGTGGTGCATGTATGGATGCCTGCAAGCATGGTGCAAGAGAGTTTGAAGATGATACGGAGCAATTCTTTGCAGACCTTGCAAAAGGTGAGAAAATATCCATACTATTAGCTCCGGCGTTCAAGGCAAACTATCCTGAAGATTATGAGAGGGTATTGGGAGGATTAAAGAATCTTGGAGTGAACCGTATAATCAGTGTATCTTTCGGTGCAGACATTACAACCTGGGGATATCTTAATTATGTAAAGAAATACAACTTTACCGGTGGGATTTCCCAGCCATGTCCGGCAATTGTGGGATATATTGAACACTACTTACCGGAGCTTCTTCCAAAGTTATTCCCGGTACACAGTCCGATGATGTGCAGCGCAATTTATGCAAAGCAGGAGATGGGAATTACAGATAAACTGGCATTTATCAGTCCGTGTGTTGCAAAATGGTCAGAGATTCATAACCCGGATACAGAAGGCTATGTATCGTATAATGTGACATTTGACCATTTGATGAAATATGTAAGAGAACATAATATATCAGGCACATTTGCCAGTGATGAAATTGAATATGGACTTGGTTCCATCTATCCGATGCCGGGTGGCTTGAAGGAAAATGTATACTGGTTCTTAGGGGACGATGTATATATACGCCAGATAGAAGGAGAGAAACACACATATCGTTATTTAGAGGAGCATAAGGAAGAAATTGCAAAGGGCATGAATAAAGAATTATTCATTGACGCATTAAACTGTGGAATGGGTTGTATTTACGGAACCGGTGTTGAAGAGGAAATTGCAGGAACAGATAAAGCTTTATATAATATCCATCAGATACAGGAGAACTGTAAGAAGAATACGAAGAACAGTGCATGGTCAAGGAAACTGACTCCGGCACAGCGGCTTGCAAAATTAAATAAGCAGTTCTCAAAATTAAAACTGGAGAATTATCTTAGAAAATATACAGACTGCTCCGAAGAGTGTAATTATAAACTTCCGTCTACAGAGGAACTGAATCAGATTTATGATGAGATGGGCAAGAAGACTAAGGAAGCAAGATGCATTGACTGTGAATGCTGTGGCTATGAAAGCTGTGAAAAGATGGCATTGGCTATTTATAATGGCTTCAATAAGAAGGAAAATTGTATTCATTTTGTAAAGGATACCGTAGAGGAAGAGAAGAAGAGAGCATTAGAACTTGCTGATGAAATCAAGGCAGAAAAAGATGCAGTGGAGAAACAGCAGGAGAATATTAAAACAACGGTGGAGACAGTCAATGACTTGTTTGTATCACTCTATGATTCTGTGGATGATATGGTGAATGGAAACGAAAGTAATGCGACGGAATGCAGTGCAGTATCAGAGGAAATTGGTAATGTGTCTGAATTCTGTGAGAAGCTGACTGGCAGAATGCAGGAGATTGATATGCTGTTGGAATCTATGGCAGAGAATAATCAGGAAGTAGTCTCCATTGCTGCACAGACTAACCTTCTGGCATTGAATGCCAATATCGAAGCAGCCCGTGCAGGAGAGGCGGGAAGAGGTTTTGCAGTAGTTGCAGATGAGATAAATAAACTGGCCATGAATTCCAAGGATACGGCATCCCGGAGTACAGAGAGCCAGGCAAAGGTAAAAGAATCCATTGTGGAGATTATCAAAGATGCAGATGAGCTGGCAAATGTTGTAAATGATACCGGTAACCGGATTCAGAATCTTGCCGCAGCAACGGAGGAGATTGCAGCATCGTCCAATGTGATTTTAAGTGCCGCAAATAGTGTAAAGAGCACACTGGAACAATTATAAAAATGGTTTACAGAATCGCAGATGAGAAATCATCCGGTTGCATTCTAACCTCACTGACTCAGGTAGTTACCGCACTGATTGGTGGAGTGTATGCATTTATTATTGCGGCAGCATTAAGAAAGACTTCATTAGGCAAGCAGGATTAGTAGAATACGAACAGAATAAAAATAAAAATGGAATCCCCCGGAGCAGGCGGTTAATAATAACCCAAATCTGTTTCGGGGGATTTTTGGTTATGCGATAATTGGAAAAACTTGCAAAGCGTGTTTCTCGTAGTTGCCGGGTACCCGTAAAAAGCTGCCGGCAGCTATTGGTGCGGGTTTTGTAGATTGAAATTCTGCCCCAAAAAGCCGGGTGAGATAAATTTCTCATATTTTGAAACGGATGTAGACTGCACAGAATCTATCGTTTTCCTTATAGTGTTTTTATAATACGAAGAAAGGAAGGATAGATTTATGAAAATGAAACGTGCTTTAAAATGTATTGGTGCAGTGGCACTGGCAGCATCCCTGATGATGGTTCCGTCCATGATTCCGGTGCAGGCATCAAATGGACCATGCATGGAAGGAGAGTTTGCATTTGCCAATATTCAATTGAATGATACGGTTGTATTTTCCACCAATGAGAAAAATACAGTGGACGGAGCGTCTTATGACCAGGCAAGCAATACGCTGACCTTAACCAATTATGACCATCCGGATGTTGCACTTTATACCAACATGATGGGAGACGATTTTAAATTGAATCTGGTAGGCAGTAATAAGCTGCAGAATCTTGGAATCTGGCATGGCGGCTGGGGCGGCTCCCTGACAATCTGCGGTTCCGGAAGCCTTACTGTCAATGAAAACAGAAAGAATCCGGATGGTATTGAATTATTTGCAGAAGGCGGCAAGTCGCTGCTGACGGTTTCCGGGGACAGTACAGTAACGGTATATCGTGGAACTGACGGATGTCCGTTTGGTTCATCCTGGAATTATACGTCATCACCGATTGTAGCAAAGGGACAGGTTAATGACATGAAGATGCAGGCAGAGCATCCTTTTGAAATGATTCAGGTATATGGTGGTTATTTTGGAACTGATATCAGTCCGGTCCAGAGTGATGTGTATACAAAAACCGGAGAAGAAGGCCGGTTTGTTATAACAGAAGTAACCGATATGTCCGGAAATAAGACCTACCGGATTGAAAAATTGCAGGAATGCACTACGCTGGGTGCAGAGGTAGCAATAACTGTAGAAGATAAGCTTACGGATATTTCGGCATATACAGCAAATGGAGAGATAGCAGCTTATTATTCCACTACGATGGCAAGTGGAGGAAGTGATGCCTGTCTGGTAAAGAAACAGGATACGGGAGACACCTTTATTTATAGAGGAACCTATTATGAGGCTGGTAATTCTTACCGGATTCTTTGTCCGATTCTTATGAGTTATACGGATTATAATACACAGGAAACCAGATATCTTATGGACGCAGCACATCCGGTTATGAAAGAGCTTGTAGAAAACATGGCGCTTGCGGAAGATACCTTACCGGCTGGTTATGAATTTGAAGGAAAAGAAGTAGAGAATGTTTACAATGTATATTCCGGGGCGGATGTGATTTCCTTTACACCGAAGCAGGTTGTAGTGAATGGCGTAGTGGATGTAACAGATGGAGATACCGCTATTTCCGACAATGGATTCCGGCAGATATTGGCAGAGAATCAGACAAAGGACATTGTTATCAAATCCAATGATGAGCTTTCCTTTACCTTTGGAAAAGGAACCATGTCAGCCGTTGATAATGTTTCCAGCTATGATTTTGGAGTAAAGATTGTAAAAGATTACAGTGAGCTGGGCACGCTTCCAAATGCAGTAAATAAGAATATTTTCATTGAACAGATTAAGTATAATTATTCCGGTCAGCTTCCGGCAGAAGCACAGATTCGTATTTTTGTGGGAACCAGGTATGCCGGAAAGACATTATATTACAGCCGGTTATTTGACAATGGAACGATTTTAAATATTGATGCGGGAGTAGTAGATTCAGAAGGATATCTGACCGTAAAACAGAATCATTGCTCTACTTATCTTATTACCACAGAAAAGCTGGCAGATACGGCTGCCACAGGAAATGGTGGTACAACATCCGGAAATGGCGGTACAACTTCCGGAAGTGACAGTACAGCTTCCGGTGGTGCGGCTGGAACAGCAGCAAATGCATCAACAACAGCAAATAGCCAGCCAACCGTAAAGACATCCGGTAAACCAAAGACAGGTGATAATTCTGCAATTGCAGTTTGTATGACATTGATTGCAGCAGGTTGTGGAGGAATGTTTGTTTTCAGAAGAAAGAAAGCAACTGAAAATGAATAATCAGAAATAAAAAAGAATAATCAGAATGGAATAAACAGAACAGAATAATTAGAACAACCAGAACAGAAAGGACAGGCACGGATAAAGAGCCTGTCCTTTCTGCTGCCAAAAGAATTGTACAATCATCTTATTTGCCGTATAATAAAAAATAATATAGTAGAAAGAAGCGATAATATGCGCATACAACTTGCAGCTACCATTCGTAAATATGATAAGAAAAATTTTTCAAAGGATATTCTGGCCGGTATTATTATTATGGCAGTTTCCATTCCGATAGCTATGGGCTATGCACAGATTGCAGGACTTCCGGCAGTCTATGGTCTGTATGGTTCCATTTTCCCAATTCTGATATTTGCACTGTGTTCGACTTCACCACAGTTTATTTTTGGCGTAGATGCGGCACCGGCAGCCTTAATCGGTTCGGCACTGGTGGGACTTGGTATTGAGAGTGGAAGCAGTGAAGCAATTGCAGCAGTGCCGGTACTTACTTTCTTTGTGGCAGTCTGGTTATTGGCGTTTTATTTTATGAAAGCAGGAAAACTGGTGAACTATATTTCGGCACCGGTTATGGGTGGATTTATTACCGGAATCTGCACCACGATTATTCTGATGCAGGTACCAAAGTTAATGGGCGGTACCGCCGGCGTTGGAGAACTCATTGAGCTGGTGGAGCATATCGGGCAGACGAAGGTGAATCTGCCATCACTGATTTTAGGCGGCATTTCCCTTCTGATACTTCTTGTATCAAAGAAAGTAATGCCGAAATTTCCAATGGCAGTGCTTTTAATGGCAGCAGGAGCAGCAATGACAAAATTTTTTCCGGTGAGGGAATGGGGAATCCAGACGCTGTCTGCAGTAGAACCGGGACTTCCACAGTTTGTGATTCCGGATATCCGCATGCTTCCGATGAAAGAGGTAGTAACTATCAGCCTTTCGGTGGCAGTGGTCATTATGGCAGAAACGCTTCTGGCAGAAAATAATTTCGCACAGAAGAATGGATATCGAATGAATGATAATCAGGAAATTTTTGCATTCTCCATGGGAAATTTCCTGGCAGCATTTACAGGCTGCTGTCCTATTAATGGCTCTGTTTCAAGAACTGCAATGGGAGAACAGTATCAGAGTAAGACACAGCTGACCGGAATCATAGCCGGTTTATCCATGCTGGTATTGCTGCTTTGCGGAACCGGATTTATCGGCTATCTTCCGATTCCGATGCTGACGGCAATTGTAATTTCTGCATTACTTGGGGCAACGGAATTTGAGCTTGCTGCAAGATTGTTGAAGGTCAGCCGTACAGAATTCTTCATTTTCTTAGGAGCATTCTTTGGCGTGCTGATGCTTGGAACCATCAATGGCGTTTTGATTGGCATTATACTTTCCTTTACTGAGATGATTATCCGTACTGCCAAGCCATCAAGATGTTTTCTTGGAATCCAGCCGGGACATCGCCATTTCCGGGATTTAAAAGAAAGTCATCAGATACATGCGATAGAAGGCGTTCTGATATACCGGTTCAGCAGTAATCTCTTTTTTGCTAATGTGCAGATGTTAAAGCGGGACATTGAAGACAATATAAAAGAGGATACGAAGGCAGTCATTTTAGATGCCAGTGCTATCGGCTCCATGGACATTACAGCGGCGGATCAGTTGGAAATGCTGTATCAGGGTCTTAAGAAACGTGGTATCTGTTTTTATATTACAGAACATATTGCAGATTTGAATGAACAGATGCGAAAGCTTGGTCTGGGACACATCATAGAAGAGGGCAGCGCAAGAAGAACAATACATATTGCTTTAAAGGATATGGGTTATGAACGTCCTTATCCGCTGGAGGGCGGTGTAGACAATAAACAGCGCAGTGCCTCAAGAAAGAGGGCGGATAACCGGGTGCAGGAATTTGTCTGGGCATTTGGTTCGGAAACTGAAGATGCTATAGAGCGGCAGATTGTGGCACAGATAGAACAGCTGAAAAAGACAGGAGATGTGGAAAAGCTGTTACATGGAAGCTGGTCCCATATGGAAGAACTGGACGAAGATGAGTGGCTGGAGCATTTAGAGGAGCATTTGAAAGAGATTGTTAATATTTCCGGTAAAGATGAAAGAACGCTGGCTATGCGGTTAGAGGAACATCGACGGGAAGTACATGAGCGTATTGCAAAGGAACATCCGGAACTGGCAGAGCGCTTTAAAGAACGCCGGCATGCGTTAGACGAACATCTGAAGGAACGGAGACCGGAGGTTTATGCACTGGTAGAGGACTTAAGGAAAAAACGGACTTCAGGAAAGATTTAATTAGGCAGAGACATCTTGCTTTTTCGACAAAATTTGCAGGAACCAGTCTGATAATCTGAAACAGATTGGAAGGTATTATGCGGGATGAAAAAGGAAAAGCAGGAAAAAAGGGTTTTTACGGTATTGATTGTATGTATTGTGGTTATGGCTTTGATATTTGGCTGGATGTCAAAAGACCTTGGGGGTTCAAATCAATACATTGATAAGAACAGCAAACAGAGTTTATCTGAACTGATGGAACAGATGGAGCGTGCTTACCGGAACCGTCTGGAGATTACTTATGAACAGATAGATTCTATTGAAAAATATATGTTCGGGGATGGGGAAAGGGAAGCAGAACTGAAAGATTACCAGAACTATTTTGACTCTATGGAAAGTAATATGGTGCGGGATATTGTCTTTGTCAATGATGAAGGTGAATATCTGTGCATGCGTGGACTGAATGGCAGAATACAGATGCAGGATGGATTGTCAGAATTATTTGGTGAGAATAAAGGAATTGCCCAGTACTGTACCTGGAAGGATGGAGAGGAAATCTTTATAATTGCAAAATCAGTAGATTCTTTTTTGGTCAATGGGGAAGAATATGAAGCAATTGCATTTCTATTCCGGCCACAGATTATTAACGATCTTTTTGTAACGTCTGCTTATAACGGACAGGCTAATATCTATGTCATGGATGAAAACGGAGAAGTGGCATATGCAAGCATTAATAATGAGCCGGGTGAAGTAACCATAAATTATAATCTGTTTGATAGTTACCATGAACAAAAGATTATGAATAAGAAAGATTATGAAAAAGTGAAGTCGGACTATGCAGAACGCAGCTCCGGGTGTATAACCCTGGAACGTGAAAATGAGTCCGACTATTTTTCGTATCGTGCATTAAAAGGAACACAGTATATGATAGCCTGTGAAGTGGACATTACGATTGTGCAGAATGTACTGGCAGATTATCAGATTATGATGCTGCATATCTGGCTGACAGTGACCTGCATTATCATTGCAATGTTAGCAGCACTGGGTATTAGTATTCTATGGATTTATAATGAAAAGAATAAGGTAGCTTACGCGAGACGAAATGCAATGCAGCAGGCAGAAGCAGCAGAGAAGCTGGAAGAAGTCAATACTGCATTGGAAGAGACGGTGCTGTTTGCAAATACGGCAAAAGCAGAGGCAGAGCGTGCCAATGAAGCGAAAAGTGTATTTTTATCCAATATGAGCCATGATATGCGGACTCCTTTAAATGCGGTTATGGGACTGGCTACACTGATTTCAAGAGATGCTGAAAATTCGGATTGTGTCCGGGAATATGCAAGAAAACTGACTTATTCAGGGGAACATCTGCTTGGACTCATTAATGATGTCCTTGATATGTCGAAGATTGAGGCCGGTAAAACGGTCCTTAATATTATGAACACGAATATTGCTGAACTGGTGGAAGAACTGGATATGATTATCCGTTCACAGACCAGAGAGAAGGGGCAGGAATTCATGATTCATGTACATCGGATAGAAACAGAAGAAGTGGAAGCAGATAAATTACGTCTGAAGCAGATACTGCTGAACATTTTATCCAATGCAGTAAAATATACCCCAAAGGGCGGTAAGATAGTATTTGATATTACAGAAGTACCAAAGAAAAAGGGAAACTTTGCACAGTATCAGTTCCGGATCAGTGATAATGGACAGGGGATGGGTGAAGAGTATCTTAAGAATCTTTTTGACCCATTCAGCCGGGAAGTGCAAAGCACTGTTAATCCGGTTTCCGGAACGGGTCTTGGAATGCCAATTGCCAAGAGCCTGGTGGAGTTAATGGGTGGAAGCATTCATGTGAAGAGTAAGCTTGGAAAAGGAACTACTTTTGAGGTGATTTTGAATTTCCGGAAAATAAAGTACCAGGAGAAGGTTAACTGGTGGAAACTGCAGAAGATAAGCCAGGTACTGGTGGTTGATGATGAGAGTGAATCAAGAAGATATATTATGGATACGCTGCATCCGTTTGGGATTGATGTGCAGACAGCAGATTCCGGCAAAATGGCGGTTCATATGGCAGAACAGGCTGTGGAAGCCGGAAAAACAAAGACCTGGGATGTTGTAATTATAGACTGGAAGATGCCGGGAATGGATGGCGTTGCAACGGCAGAAAAATTGCATCAGATTCTGGGAGAGAAAACAGTATTACTGCTTTTTGCCTATGATTGTAAGGAGATAGAAGAAGCAGCGGGTTATGCTGGAATTCAAAGTATTTTAAGCAAGCCGTTTTTTGTGACAAATTTTAAACGGTGCATCGAACAGGCAAGAAAAGAGCAGCAATTGCAGGGAAAAGGACAAGCAACAGAAAAAGAGAAAATGACATTAAAAGGAATGCGTTTTCTGATAGCAGATGATAATGATTTAAATGCAGAAATATTGGAAGAACTGTTAAAAATGGAAGGTGCAGACTGTGACCGGGCAGTAAATGGCAAGGAAGCAGTAGAAATGTTTGCAAGAGCGGAGGAAGGACGATATAATATTATTTTAATGGACATTAAGATGCCTGTTATGAACGGCTATGATGCAACGAAAGAAATCCGGAGACTTAAGAAGAAGGAAGCAGCGAAAATACCGATTTTTGCCATGACTGCCAATGCCTTTGCGGAAGATATCCGGACCTGTATGGAAGCAGGGATGGATGCACACATTGCCAAACCGGTGGATCTGGATTTATTGGAAGAAAACATCCGGATTTATATGCAGGCAAAAGCATAACAAAAGAAGAAGGGAACAGAAGAATGGGTATTTTTAAGAAACGTCTGACTGTAAATGAAGCAATCAATGCAGCGCATACTTCGGAAAATGCAATTATAATTGACTGCCGGGCAAAGGAAGATTACCAGAAAGGACATGTGGCAGGAACAAAGAATATTCCGCTGGACAAGATAACGGAAGACCGTATTTTGCGGAGATTCCCGGATAAGGAAAAATCTTTTTATATTATAGGAAGTTACAGCTACCGGTCCGAAAAGGCGGTAAAAGCATTTAAGAAATTAGGCTATAAGAATGCCATTTTCGGCGGTTATATGGAGGAACACCACGGAATTCTGGTGAAGTAAGCTTAATGATTAAAATTGTATAAAGTCTATAAAGAATAAGAAAAATGCAGAAAATGTTTGTGAAAAAACAGGAAATTTCTGCATTTTTTTAATACCAAAATATACAAATTGACGCAAGTGTACAAATTGCATAAAAAAACAACCAAAAAACTGGCAAAAATTGCAGAAGAATATGGAATATTTACACGAAAAAACGGCAAATGGTCAGACCTATTTTCACGGGAAGAAAACGGTTGCGTTTGCATTTTTTTCTTGTTAGAATTTTAACGATTTAAAAATGCCTTAGAGCAGCAGAAGGAAGTGAGACAGATGGATGCTCTGGTAAATAGCCTGATGGAAGAATTGAACTGTGAAACGGTATTTACAATTCCGATTTTCGGAGGCATTCCCATTTATGAATCCGTAGTAGTAACCTGGATTATCATGGCAGTAGTTATTGTGCTGTGCATACTCTTGACCAGGAACTTAAGTGTGGAACATCCGGGACGCAGACAGATTATTCTGGAAACGGCTGTAAACGGGTTGAATAACTTCTTCCGGGATACCATAGGCGAGAATGGAAAGCAGTATATTCCTTATCTTATGACGGTGGCAATCTATATTGGAATTGCCAACTTAATCGGTCTGCTGGGATTTAAACCACCGACCAAGGATATGAATGTTACCGCAGCATTGTCCCTGATGAGTATCATATTGATTGAGATGGCGGGTATCCGCAGGAAAGGAACAAAGGGCTGGCTTAAGAGTTTTGCAGAGCCGATGCCGGTAGTACTTCCAATCAATATTCTGGAGGTCTTTATCAAACCATTGTCGCTGTGTATGCGACTTTTTGGAAATGTATTAGGTTCATTTGTCATTATGGAATTGCTGAAAATGGTAGTACCGGCAATTCTGCCAGCAGTATTTAGCTGTTATTTTGACATTTTTGACGGATTGATTCAGGCATATGTATTCGTATTTCTGACCGCATTGTTCGTCAAAGAAGCAACCGAATAGGGAAGAAAAAGCAAAAAGAGAAACAAAAAAGTAGAAAAGAAAAGGAGTGCATATTATGTCATCAACATTATTAGTAGCAATCGGAGCAGGTATCGCAGTATTAACAGGTATTGGAGCAGGACTTGGAATTGGAAAAGCAACATCATCCGCAGTAGATGCAATTGCAAGACAGCCGGAAGCAGAGAGCAAAATCAGCAAATCACTTCTTCTTGGATGTGCATTGGCAGAGGCAACTGCTATTTACGGATTCGTTATCGCATTGTTAATCATCCTCTTCTTAAAATAATAAAGAAAGATTATAGAAAGGCAGGTACGGGAAATGCTTAGCATTAATTTTTGGAATATCTTATGGACCGTTGTAAATCTGCTGGTATTATATGTAGTCTTTCGTAAATTTCTTTATCAGAGAGTCATGAATGTGATTGAGGCAAGAGAAGAAATGGTAAAGAAGCAGTTCGACGATGCAAAGAAAAGCGAAGAAGATGCCAGAAAATTAAAGGCAGATTATGAAGAACGCTTATCGGATGCAAGAACGGAGGCAGACCAGATTATTATTGATGCCAGAGCAAGAGCAGAAGAAGAGCATGCACGCTCGGTAGAGAAGACCCGGGAAGAGACTGAGCATATGTTAGAAAAAGCCAAGGAAGATATTGCAAACGAGCAGGAAAAGGCACAGCAGGCAGCTCAGGCTGAGATTGCCAAACTGGCAGTCATCGCTGCACGGAAAATTATGAAAACAGGTGATGCTCATGACACAGGAAGCAGTAAATAACGCAAAGGTATTGTATCGGCTGGGTGCCACAAGACAGGAAGCAGATACCCTTCGTAAGCTGTATGAGCTTACACCGGAACTGCTTAAGGTTCTTACAAGCCCGGTAATTTCCATACATAAGAAAGATGCCATAATAGAGAAAGTATATCAGAATGCAGGATTATCCAAAGTGCTTGTAAATTATACCAAAGTGATGTGCAGACTGGGTTATATCGAAGAAATCAGCGATATACTGGAAGCATTTTATCTCTATTGGGACAGACAGAATCATATCCTGCGTGCAGAACTGACCTGTGCAGGTACACCAAAGCCACAGGAAGAAGCAGAGGCAAGAAAGATTCTTACGGAAAAATATCCGGACTGTGAGATTGTTCTGACAGAAAAAGAAGATGAGAGTCTTCTGGGCGGATATGTCATCAAGGTTCATCATAAAGAATATGACAGAAGCTATGAAGGCCGCTTACGTCAGTTGGAAAGAAAATTAACAGGGAGGTGAAGCCTGTGGGCGCAATTAGTGCTGCAGACATAATCTCGATTATCCAAAGCGAGATAGAAGAATTTGACTGGGATGAATCCAGTCGTGAAACCGGTTCCGTAATCTGGGTCGGTGACGGAATTGCAACCATTTACGGAATCGACCATGCAATGTATGGCGAAATCGTAGTATTTGATAATGGTGTAAAAGGAATGGTACAGGATATCAGACAGAATGAAATTGGTGTTATTTTATTCGGCCGCGATACCGGAATCAAAGAAGGAACCAAAGTAGTTCGTACAAAGAAGAAGGCTGGAATCCCGGTAGGGGAAGGCTTTGTTGGAAGAATCATTAATGCATTAGGTGAGCCGATTGATGGAAAGGGCGAGATTAAGGAAGATGATTATCGTCCAATCGAAGAGGAAGCACCGGGCATTGTAGAACGTAAATCAGTAAATACACCAATGGAAACAGGAATCTTGTCCATTGACTCCATGTTCCCAATTGGTAGAGGACAGCGAGAGTTAATTATCGGAGACCGTCAGACCGGAAAGACCTCCATTGCGACAGATACCATCATTAACCAGAAAGGCAAAGGAGTAATCTGTATCTATGTTGCCATCGGCCAGAAGGCGTCCAGTGTAGCAAAAATCGTATCTACACTGACCAAGCATGATGCAATGGATTATTCCATTGTGGTTTCCTCAACTGCAAGTGATCCGGCATCCATGCAGTACATCGCACCATATGCAGGAACTGCAATGGCAGAGTACTTTATGCATCAGGGAAAAGATGTGTTAATCGTATATGATGATTTATCCAAACATGCGGTAGCATATCGTGCAATTTCTCTGCTGTTAGAGCGTTCTCCAGGACGTGAAGCTTATCCTGGTGACGTATTCTACTTACATTCCAGATTGTTAGAGCGTTCCAGCCGTTTAAGTGATGAATTGGGCGGAGGTTCCATTACCGCACTGCCAATCATTGAGACACAGGCAGGAGACGTATCTGCATATATTCCGACCAACGTCATTTCCATTACAGACGGACAGATTTTCTTAGAGAGTAACCTTTTCTTCTCAGGTATGCGTCCGGCAGTCAATGTCGGTTTGTCCGTATCCCGTGTCGGTGGTGCAGCACAGACCAAGGCAATGAAGAAAGCATCCGGAAGTATCCGAATTGATCTGGCACAGTATCGTGAGATGGAAGTATTTACACAGTTCGCATCTGACCTTGATGATATGACCAAGGCACAGTTACAGCATGGAAAAGCACTGATGGAGCTTTTAAAACAGCCGCTTTGCAATCCGCTTTCCCTGCATGAGCAGGTAGAGACACTGTGTATGGCAAACCATGGTGTATTTGATAAAGTAGAAACAAAGAATGTAAAACAGTATCAGAATGAGATTCTTGAATATATGGATTTGAAGCATCCGGAAATCGGCAGGGAAATCGAAGAAACCAAAGTGCTTTCCGATGAACTGACCGATAAGATTGTTGCGGTTGCAAAAGAATTCGAAGACAGTAGAAATCAATAGGAATGAGCAGGTGTTGTTATGGCAAATGCAAAGGAAATTCAGGATCGGATGAAGAGTATCAATGATACATTGAAGATTACCAATGCAATGTATATGATTTCTTCTTCGAAGCTGAAGAAATCAAAGAAAATGCTTTCTGACACAGAACCTTATTTCTTTACCTTGCAGTCGGAAATGAGCAGAATCTTAAGACATCTTCCGGATATTGAGGACATTTATTTTAAGACCAACGAAGAGAAAAAGCCGGAAGAACGGATGGTAGGTTATATTGTTATTACGGCAGATAAGGGTCTGGCAGGCTCCTATAACCATAATGTATTAAAGCTTGCAGAGGAGCATTTGAAAGCACATAAAAATAACAAACTGTTTGTATTAGGTGAGTTAGGCCGTCACTATTTTGAACAGCGTGGAATTGAGATTGATAAGCAGTTCCACTATACCGTACAGAATCCGACACTGAACCGTGCAAGAAATATTGCAGAGGAACTTCTGGAACTGTACCGGAAAGAAGAGTTAGATGAAGTCTATATCATCTATACCAGCATGGTCAATGCGATTCAGGAGGAGACACAGATCAGACAGCTGCTCCCACTGAAGAAAGCAAGTTTTAACGTGAAACTGCCTGCAGATATTCCGATGGAGGAACTGGCATTGAAACCATCTCCGGAGGCGGTGATGGATCGAATTGTACCGGATTATGTAGTTGGTTTCATCTATGGAGCGTTAGTTGAGTCTTATTCCTGCGAGCAGAACGCAAGAATGATGGCAATGGAGGCAGCAACCAAAAGTGCCAGAGATATGCTCCATGAACTTGATATCTTATATAATCGTGCAAGACAGGCAGCAATTACCCAGGAAATAACCGAGGTCATTGCAGGAGCGAAGGCTCAGAAACGGAAAAAGAGGCAGTGATAAGGAGGCTTTTTCATGAAGACAGGAAAAATTATACAGGTGTTAGGTCCGGTAGTGGATGTCTCATTTGAAGACGAAGAATTGCCGGCAATCAAAGACGCCCTTGAAGTGAAAAACGGCGATAAGAAGTGCATCATGGAAGTGGCACAGCATATCGGAAATCATACGGTACGTTGTATTATGTTAGCTTCCAGCGAAGGACTTTGCCGTGATATGGAAGTAACCGCTACAGGAAGCGGAATTAAAACTCCTGTCGGAGAGCAGACATTGGGAAGACTGTTCAACGTATTAGGAGAAGCAATCGATGGTGGCGAACCATTGAAGGATGCACCGGAATGGGTCATCCATCGTGAACCGCCGGCATTTGAAGACCAGAATCCGGCAGAGGAAATCTTAGAGACCGGTATTAAAGTTATCGACCTTTTAGCACCATATGCAAAAGGTGGTAAGATTGGATTGTTCGGTGGAGCCGGAGTAGGTAAAACCGTATTGATTCAGGAGTTAATCAGTAACATCGCAACAGAGCATGGCGGATATTCTATTTTCACCGGTGTTGGAGAGCGTTCCCGTGAGGGTAATGACCTCTGGACAGAAATGAAAGAATCCGGTGTATTAGAGAAGACAGCCTTAGTGTTCGGTCAGATGAACGAGCCACCTGGAGCACGTATGCGTGTGGCTGAGACCGGACTTACCATGGCAGAATATTTCCGTGATGAGAAACACCAGAACGTGCTTCTTTTCATTGACAATATTTTCCGTTTTACACAGGCAGGTTCTGAGGTATCTGCATTGTTAGGACGTATGCCTTCCGCAGTAGGATATCAGCCGACACTGGCAACTGAAATGGGTGAATTGCAGGAGCGTATTGCATCTACAAAGAATGGTTCGGTTACATCCGTTCAGGCAGTCTATGTACCGGCAGACGATTTAACTGACCCGGCACCGGCTACTACTTTCGCGCATCTGGATGCGACCACCGTACTTTCCAGAAAGATTGTAGAGCAGGGTATTTATCCGGCAGTAGACCCGCTGGAATCTACATCCCGTATCTTAGAGGCAGACATCGTTGGAGAAGAACATTATCAGGTAGCCCGGAAAGTACAGGAGATTCTGCAGAAATACAAAGAGTTACAGGATATCATCGCAATTCTTGGTATGGAAGAGCTGGCAGATGAGGATAAGTTACTGGTATATCGAGCAAGAAAGATTCAGAAATTCTTATCACAGCCGTTCCATGTAGCTGAGAACTTTACCGGCGTCAAGGGTGTTTACGTTCCGTTATCTGAAACCATTCGTGGATTCAAGGCAATCATTGATGGTGATATGGATCAGTATCCGGAAAATGCATTTTTCAACGTAGGAACAGTAGAAGATGTCATCCGTAAAGCAGAAGAGATGGAACACCAGAATGCATAGCATATGCTGTGCAGGAATACGCCTGGTGACATCTTTCGAATAAAGAGGTGCAGATATGGCAGGAAATACATTTTATTTAAAAATAATTGCAGCGAACCGGGTATTCTATGCCGGCAGATGCCGTTCACTGATTGTTCCGGAATATGATGGACAGAAAGAGATTCTGGCACATCATGAGGATATGGTTATTGCCATAGATGAAGGTGAAATGCGTTTTCAGCCGGAAGGAACTGCAAATTGGGAATATGCAGTAGTTGGTATGGGCTTCGTGGAAATCGTCAACAACCGTGTGACGCTTCTGGTAGAAACCGCAGAGCGTCCGGAAGAGATTGACGTTGCCCGTGCCAGAGAAGCAAAAGAACGTGCCGAGGAGCAGATGCGGCAGAAGCAGAGCATCCAGGAATACTATCATTCCAGAGCATCCTTATCCCGTGCCCTGACCCGACTGAAGGCAACCAGCAAGTACCAGTAAGCAACAGGAAAGTTGTGGTATGCTGTGATAGTGTTATAAATGAAGATATAATATAGATAGAACCGGAAATAGAATTAGAACTAGAAATAAGATTATAGCAGGAAACCCGCAGATTATCTGTTTGAAAACAGGTGGTCTGCGGGCTTCTTGAGTTGCCGGTGGCAGGTTCTATAGGTATCAAATATTTATGTAATATAAAAGTTATTTCATGAGTGCAGTAACGTCCTCTAAAGGAAGATTACAAAGTTCTGCTATTTCCTTCGCATCAAACTTTCCTGTTTTTAATAGACGAAGGGCGGTATCGGTAGAAGCCTGTTTCTGACCAAGGTTAATACCCTGCTCAACACCGGCGTCAAATTCAGCTTTTCTCAGTTTTTTCTCTTCTTCAACTTTATCATATTCAAAAATACTCATAGCAATTACCTCCGCCTGATTCTTCTTAAGAAAATCTGCCAGAATATTTTCCTGAATGCATTCGGTGACAGCCTTTTGTACGGCATCATCCAAAGGCATCTGTTCTGCAAAGGAACGAACCTTTGCAACATAAATGGAATATTCCTTTAATATCTGGCAATGGGACATTAACTCGGTGTTGTGTCCTGCGTTTACATTGAATGTAGTAACAATAAGTTCCAACGATGGATTGTCGGTTGCATGATAAAAAGCATCTGACAAACGGCTGGTATAGCAATCATCTATCGGTGTGCTTCCATTATAAAATACAATAAAATGGGGATTTGGAATTTTTTGTAGTGCAGAAGAATACAGGGATTTCTTATCCACCAGCTTCTGGTATTCCGCTGCGATGTAGAATAAATCCCGAAGCGGAATATTTGGATTCATTGTGGACTGATGCTCGTATAGATAGAGATTCATGTCCAGAATAAAAGCCAGATCGTTCTTCATTCCCATGTAAATGGCATTTTCCAGGGTTACAATTTCGAGGGCACCGGAATCCGTGTAATGACTGTTATTAATTGCATTGTAAAGGGATAATAGTGCTTCCTTATCCGAAAACAGCATCCGGAAAACAGTGTCCTTAAATTTGCGGTTCGCCACCGGTGTGCGTTTCGTTGTTTCATTTGCTTCATGTGCTTTTCCTGTCATAGGCAAGTCCTCCTTGTGTGTGGCAGGAGGATAAGCAGCAATAGAAAATAAATATCATATCCAGTGGAAAAAGATTACCTGCTATCGAATAATGGCAGTTATTTCCATACTGTATCGCTCCTGCTTTTTAGTTAAATAGTGAATCAAAAGCATAGATAGATACAGAAATGCTGGGTTCTAAACAGAACCGGATTTGAACTATAGAAAGTGCCATATAGATTGTATAATATATGCTTTTTCACATTTTAACATAGGAAGAGGGCAGGAGCAAGACAGAAAAATTATTCCGCGTCTATTTCCGCCTTGATTTCATCTTCGGTTGCCGCCATTGCCTGTAAAGTCATGGTAAGCAGTTTCTCTAAATCCCAGCCAAGCTGAGCGGCACCGCGCTCGATGACCTCGCGGGAACATCCGGCAGCAAAGCCTTTGCTTTTATATTTCTTCTTTAAGGATTTTAATTCCATATCTTTCGTGCTTTTGGACGGACGCATCAGTGCAGCAGCCCAGATAAGACCGGTTAATTCGTCTGCAGCAAATAAGACCTTTTCCATTTCGTGAAGCGGTTCCACATCAATGGTTGTGCCACATTCTACGGTAATGCCGTAGCCGTGGGAGCAGACCGCATGAATAATGTCATCCGAAACGCCGCCATCCTTTAACAATTCCGGAGCCTTAAGACAATGCTCGGCAGGATATAATTCGAAGTCGATATCGTGAAGCAGTCCCACGATACCCCAGTATTCAGCATCCTCGCCATAGCCTAATTCATTGGCATACCATTTCATAACAGCTTCAACCGTAAGCGCATGCTGAATATGAAAAGGGTCTTTGTTATATTTTTTCAGTAATGCAAAAGCATCATTTCTTGCAATGTGTTCCATTTTTTCGACCTTCTTTCTTTTGTCAGTTCAGTAAAAATATACACCGGATAAAATAAATGTGCAAATCAAATTTGTGTGGAAAAAGGGCATTTTTTTGCATATAGCATCATTATCCAAAGAACTGCTACAGGGATTGTTAAGAGGAAGGCTTGGTTTCAACGGAATGATTACTACAGATGCCATCAGTGCCAGCGGAAAACCGGCAGTGGGAGACCACCAATCGGATATGATGCACCATGGTTTGCCCATGAGATTCCGACCATGTTTATCTCCATTGCAAATCCGTATCATATGCAGGATGTGCCGATGATAGAGACCTTTATCAATGCATATACAGCCAATGAATTTAACGTTGAAATGCTGGTAAAGAAAATAAATGGCGAGTCATCCTTTAAGGGAAAGAATCCGGTAGACCCGTTCTGCTATCAGCGACAGACAAGAACCATATAAAAGTACAGGGATAAGAGGAAAAAGATGAAAGCCTTGAAATTATACTGGAACGATATGAAGGAAAGGAACCTTGAAGAGAACCAAAAAGAAATCCTTTTACTGGTACAAGAAAGTAATCGAAAGCAACGGAGAAATTCTAAGATAAACGGCTGTTATTATCTTAAAAAATATTGCATATTTACGAAAAAATAGGAAAAAAAGTAAAAAACCCCCTTGTTCTATCGGAAAACCTGTTTTATAATAGAGGGAAAAATGAACAGGCAATACGGAGGAAGAAGTAGAAATGAGCAAGAAACTAATTATCGTAACATCACCGCCAGCTTGCGGAAAGACATATATTTCAAAAGAACTGGCAAAGAGATTAAATCATATTGTATATCTGGATAAGGATACTTTAATTACATTATCGAAACAGATTTTTGTAGTGGCTGGACAGCCATATAATAGAAGCAGTGATTTCTTTGAGAAGAACATTCGTGATTACGAATATGAATGTGTCGTAAATCTGGCACTGGAGGCATTAGAGTATGAGGATCTGGTTCTTATCAATGCACCATTTACAAGAGAAATTCGTGATATGGAATATATCAAAGGTCTGAAAGCCCAGCTGGCAAAGAAAGATGCTACATTAGTAACAATCTGGGTACAGACAGATCCGGAAATCGTTCATGAGAGAATGATTACCAGAGCGTCTGATCGTGATGACTGGAAGTTAGAGCACTGGGATGAATATATTGCATCCTGTAACTTTGAGATTCCGGAAGATCTGCATGATCCGAATGTAAAAGATGATTTACTGATTTTCAATAACAATAATGATGAAGAGTTTGAAAAGTCCATGAAAGAGATTACTGGAATCTTAAATGAGACTATCAATCAGGACTAATTACATAGTTTAAAAGTGCCCCCCCGGCAAAATGCTTCTTATGGGAAGAGAAGTATTTTGCCCGGGGATTTTTTACTTTACAGGAAATTGCTTTCCTGCAAAGTAAAAAACGCTCCGCGAGAATGTACTAAGGCACATTCTTTTTTGTAACAGAATGTGGAGAACTTTTTGTATTTGTGCTATGATATGAATATGTGGAGCATATATGGAATGGATATCCGGCTGTTAAAAGAGCATCCGGAATATAAAGAACAAATAAAATTGCTTCCCACACGTTGGGAGAAGGTAAATAAAATAAAAAAAGAAGAGGACAGACTGCGGAGTCTTGCTGCAGGCATCCTGCTTTCCTATGGGTTACGGGAAAATGGCATAGATTTAGATGCCTGTCAGCTTATAATGGGAACCCATGGCAAGCCGCAGGTGGCAGGCTGTGAGGGACTGCATTTTAATCTGTCTCACACAGGAAACTATGCAGTGGCGGTATTTTCTGATGCACCGGTTGGAATTGACATCGAACACCGGAGAGCATTAAAGCAGACGCTTTTGGACAAGTGCTGCACAAAGGACGAGCAGGCATGGATACAGAGCCAGCCGGATAAAGAAATGGCATTTGTACGTCTCTGGACAGCCAAGGAAAGCTATGTAAAATGGAGTGGCGAAGGAATTACCTTTCCATTAAAGAACATTGCAGTTCACCGGAGGGAGAATGGCATCGCATCTTATCCGAAGAAAGATGGCATAGCACTTTACCGGGAAGGCATCCTGCAGCCGGTAAACTTCGCAGAGCATGATGAGATACCGGATTACCACATCTGCGTGTGCACGGAGTCTGAGAAAGAAAATGCGGCAGAAATTATATGGCTACAAGAGGACAGCTTCTCATGAGCAATGTCAGCGCATGATTCACATTTGCTGTCTGCTAATTATGGGGCGGGGGAAGTGACAGAAAGGCAGAAGAAGGATGAAAAAATATAACACTGTTATCTTTGACTTGGATGGAACCTTATTAAACACATTAAAGGATTTGACTGATGCAACCAATTATGCATTGGAAAAATATGGACAGCCACAGCACAGTATAGAGGATGTCCGGAAATTTGTCGGAAATGGCATCCGCAAGCTGATTGAGCGTGCGTTAGAGGGCGGAGAGGAAAATCCGGAATTTGAGCATGTATTTGCAGCTTTTAAAGAATATTATGGTGAGCATTGTAATGACACCACCTGTCTTTATCCGGGCGTGGAAGAAATAATTACTTCCTTAAAGGGACAGGGCTATCGCCTTGCAATTGTTTCAAATAAAGCAGATTTTGCAGTAAAGGAATTACAGCAGATTTATTTTAAAGGAAAGATTGAAGTTGCCATTGGAGAAAAAGATGGCATTCGTAAGAAACCCGCACCTGACACTGTTATGCAGGCGTTAAAGGAGCTTGGAAGCAGCAGGGAAGAAGCGGTCTATGTAGGCGATTCTGATGTGGACATTGCAACAGCAGCAAATTCCGGTATGCCATGCATCAGTGTGACCTGGGGATTCCGGGATGTTCCATTTTTAAAGGAGCATGGAGCAACACATCTGGCAGCTAGTGCTGAAGAATTGTATGCAATTTTAGATGAATTCAATGCGTAAAAAGGAGAATGGCAAATGGAAATTATCCGACAGATGCAGGAGCGGAAGGACTTGACGGAACGGGAAAGAAATATTCGTGATTATCTGATGGAACATCCGGAGGCTGTCATTTCCATGACAGCAAAGCAGTTAGGGGAAGTTTCTTATAGCAGTACTGCAGCTGTAAGCCGCTTTTGCCGGAAAATCGGCTGTCAGGATTATGGAGAATTCCGGCTGCGTTTCCTAAGTGAATTGCAGAGTACGGAGGGTGGACAGGAGACGACCACAGAGTATTTTGTAATACAGCAGCAGGAAAATGCCATGACCATTAGAAATAAGATTGCGGACATTGACACCCTTGCCGTTGAAAAGACAAAGCGTCTTCTTACGATTGATCAGCTGGCGCGGGTGGGAAAAATGGTGCATGAGGCCAAGTACATTGATTTCTATGCCTTTGATATGAATATACATCTGGCACGCTACGGCTGCAGTCAGTTCTTCCATTGCGATAAGGTGGCAAATACTTATGCGGAAGATAATATACAAAGGATGATGGCATTGCAGAATAATGAAAATCATCTGTCCATCATGATTAGTCATACCGGAAATAATAAGAAGCTGGTGGAACTGGTAAGGGATTTACATCGGGCAAAAGCAAAAACCATTCTGATTACATCCCAGGGCAAAAGCAGGATGAAAGCATATGTGGATGAGGTTCTGCTGACACCAAGAACACTGACAGAGTGTGGAAGTATCCGGATGGAAGGACTGTGGACAGTGGCATTTTCCGCAGCAACAAAATACCTTCTGGATGTTATGTTTGCAATGGAATTTTCTGCCGGTTATGCTGAAAATATAAAACTGAGCAAGCAATATTATGAGATTGGTGCAAAGAACCTGTGTGATACAGAAAAATCATAGCAATAAAATGAAACAAAATTTCAAGATTTCATTCATAAGAGCCGATTCTTTTGAAACAATCATTCAAAATCCGTCACACTTGTTGCAGAGAACAGAAAACATGTTATCCTTGGGCTGTAAGGAAGACATCGCCATATGTCCCTTGCATTTATAGCATGTTGGAGCCCGGAAAATAGATTCCGGGCTCCGTTAAAAAAGGAGTGACGCATATGAAATTAAAGAAGAAAATGAAACGAATGTTAGAAGCAAATCTGATGAATGTAATACTTGCAACAGAGCAGCAGGGATTAAAGAAGCTGATGATTCATTTCTTAGAGACTTTGTAACTGCAATTTTATGACTGGAAATAATGTAACTGTAATATTACATTTATAAAATGGGGATATTATCAGGAGGGAGACGCATATGAGCATAACAGTAAATCTTTATTATACTGGTGAAAATGGAAATGCATTAAAATTTGCTCAGGAGATGGAAAACAGCGGAACAGCAGATGCAATCCGCCGGGAAGAGGGCAATTTAAGATATGAATATTTTCAGCCGCTGCAGGATAAGGAAACAGTACTTCTGATAGACAGCTGGGAGAGCCAGCAGGCACTGGATGTGCACCATGCTTCTCCGATGATGCAGACCATTGCGGCATTGAGGGATAAATACGACCTTCACATGAGAGTAGAACGTTACGTATCGGACGATGAAACCACGCAGGATGATAAATTCATTCGAAAATAAGCAGTATATCTATGATGGCAATGACCGGAATATTCTTGCCAGATATTGTAAAGGAAAATTTGTGGCAAAACCATTTGCATAGCAGACATTGCATAGAATACGAAAGAAGACACGAGGTATGTTCAGACAAACAACAGTTGGTTGAAACATACTTCGTGTCTTTTACGTTGCTAAGAAGCTATAAAGCACTGTCTATGACAGAACCTGCATGTAGAAAGTTTATCCGTGCAGTCCGGTATACAACTGATAATATTTACCCTTCTGGGCAATTAGTTCGTCGTGGCTGCCCCGTTCAATAATGCGGCCCTGCTCTAATACCATGATACAGTCACTGTTCTTAACAGTGGAGAGACGGTGGGCAATGACAAAGGTTGTTCTGCCTGCCATCAGTTTATCCATACCATCCTGAACGATACACTCGGTTCTGGTATCGATGGAGCTGGTTGCTTCGTCAAGAATCAGTACCGGAGGATTGGCAACAGCTGCACGGGCGATGGCAAGTAACTGCCGCTGTCCCTGGCTTAAGTTGGCACCATCACCGGTCAGCATGGTATTGTAACCATCCGGAAGATGACGGATAAAGGAATCTGCATTGGCAAGCTTTGCAGCAGCGATAACTTCTTCATCGGTAGCATCCAGTTTACCGTAGCGGATATTTTCCATTACGCTGGCGGTAAAGAGGTGGGTATCCTGCAATACGATACCAAGGGAATGTCTTAAGTCAGCTTTCTTAATCTTGTTGACATTGATACCGTCGTAACGGATTTTACCATCCTGAATATCATAGAAACGGTTAATCAGGTTCGTAATGGTAGTCTTACCGGCACCGGTAGAGCCGACAAAAGCAATTTTCTGACCAGGAGTAGCAAATAATTTCACATTGTGTAAAACAATCTTATCATCATTATATCCAAAGTCTACATCATCAAAGACCACATCACCCTTTAACTCGACATAGTCAATGGAGCCGTCTGCCTGATGCTGGTGTTTCCAGGCCCAGCGTCCGCTTCGGGTATCGGAAGTCTCTACAAGTTTTTCACCGTCTTTTTCTACATTGACAAGAGTAACATAACCTTCATCGGTTTCTGGTGTCTCATCCAAAAGAGTGAAGATTCGCTCGGAACCTGCCATAGCCATAACAATACTGTTTAACTGCTGGCTGACCTGGTTGATTGGCATATTAAAACTCTTGTTAAAGGTTAAGAAACTTGCCAGTCCGCCCAGTGTAAATCCACCGATGCCATTTAAGGCGAGGACACCACCAACCATGGCACAGAGTACATAACTGATGTTACCAATCTGGGCATTTGCCGGCATTAGGATATTGGCAAATTTGTTGGCATTGTCAGCACTGCGGAAAAGCTGGTCATTTAATTTGTTAAAAGCTTCGATACTTTCTTCTTCGTGGCAGAAGACTTTAATTACCTTCTGACCATCCATCATTTCTTCGATAAAACCATTGGTTGCACCAAGGTCACGCTGCTGAGCGATAAAGTATTTACCACTTTTCCCGGCAAGATTTTTCGTGACAAGGAGCATGACACCAACCATTACAAGAGTAAGAACAGTCAGTGGGATATTCAGGATAATCATGTAAATCAGTACACTGACAATAGTAATGACACTGTTGATTAACTGCGGAATACTCTGGCTGATCATCTGACGAAGGGTATCAATGTCATTGGTGTATACAGACATGATATCGCCGTGGGCATGCGTGTCAAAGTATTTAATTGGCAGTGTTTCCATATGGGTAAACAAATCGATTCGCAAATCATTTAAAGTACCCTGCGTAACATAAATCATAATCTTAGAATAAGCAAAGGTACTTAAAACTCCCACACCGTAAAAGCATGCAACACGAAGGATGGCAGCAGCCAGCGGTGCAAAGTCCTTATCCGGTGAATTCAGAATCGGGATAATATAGCTGTCAATCAGGGTTTTCATAAACATGGTTCCCTGGGTGTTGGCAAGAACACTTAGTACAATAAAGACAAGTACCAGGAAGCAGGCAATTCCGTATTTCCGGAAAATGTAAGCCATCAGACGGCAGAATAATTTGCCCGGATTCTTTACTTTCCTTTTTTCAGCCATTACTGAGCACCTCCATTCTCATCAAAGTCACCACCGCCGCCGGTCTGGGATTCATAGACATCACGGTAGATGGCATTATTTGCTAATAATTCTTCGTGGGTTCCAAAGCCGTTAATCTTACCTTCATCTAAGACAATAATGCGGTCAGCACTCTGGACACTGGAGATTCGCTGGGCAATAATCAGCTTGGTTGTACCCGGAATCTCTTCGGCAAAGGCTTTGCGGATTTTTGCATCGGTTGCGGTATCTACGGCACTGGTGCTGTCATCCAGAATCAGAATTTTCGGTTTCTTTAAGAGGGCACGGGCAATACAAAGACGCTGCTTCTGACCACCGGATACGTTGGTTCCCCCCTGTTCGATGTATGTATTGTATTTATCCGGAAAAGTGTTGATAAAATCATCGGCACATGCTAATTTGCAGGCACGGATACATTCTTCTTCCGTAGCATTTTTATCGCCCCAGCGCAGGTTATCAAGAATTGTACCGGAGAAAAGCACGTTTTTCTGCAGTACAACGGCAACCTGGTTACGCAGGGTATCAAGGTCATACTTTCTTACATCAATGCCGCCAACGGAGACAGAGCCTTCAGTTACATCATACAGACGGCTGATTAAGTTCACCAGACTGGACTTGGAACTTCCGGTTCCGCCTAAGATACCGATGGTTTCACCGGAATGAATAGACAGATTGATATCGGAAAGAACCGGCTCAGCCGCATCTTCTTTATAGCTGAAGGTAACATGGTCGAAGGTAATACTTCCGTCTTTTACTTCCATAACCGGATGCTTTGGGTTATTTAAGTTACTCTTTTCGTTTAATACTTCAGAAACCCGGCGGGCACTGGCAACACTCATGGTAATCATGACAAATACCATGGAGAGCATCATCAGGCTCATCAGAATATTCATACAGTAGGTTAAGAGACTCATCAGCTCACCGGTAGTGAGGCTGCTGTTTACAATCATCTTTGCACCAAGCCAGCTGATTAAAAGGATACAGGTATATACCGTAAACTGCATGGCAGGAGCGTTGAAAACAACAACATTTTCAGCCTTTACCAGGAGCTTGTAAATATTTCCGCTGGCTTTCTTAAAAGTAGAAGCTTCATGGTCTTCACGGACATAAGCTTTTACGACACGGATAGCGGAAACATTTTCCTGGACTCTTGCGTTTAAGTCATCATATTTTGGAAAAGCTTCATTAAAATATCTGGTAGCAAACCGGATGATGATAGCAAGCACACCACCTAAGAGGATAACGGCAATCAGATAAACGCTGGCAAGCTTCGGACTGATAAAGAAGGACATTGCCATGGCACAAATCAGACTGGCCGGTGCTCTCGTACACATGCGGAGGATCATCTGGTAAGCATTCTGCAGGTTGGTAACGTCGGTAGTCATACGGGTAACAAGACCTGCAGTGCTGTATTTATCAATGTTAGCAAAGGAAAAGGTCTGAATATTTTCAAACATGGATTTCCTTAAGTTACGGGCAAATCCGGTGGATGCCCGGGCACCATATTTTCCACCCATAATTCCGGCAAACAGGGAGAAGCATGCAGCAACGACCATCCCGGCACCGACTACATAGATGTGATGGATGTCACCCTTGTTGACACCATTATCAATGATGGAAGCCATCAGAAAAGGAATTAAAGTTTCCATCAGAACCTCAAGAATCATAAAGATAGGAGTTAAGATGGAATCACGTTTAAATTCTTTAATCTGGGCAGCTAAAGTCTTTAACATAAATTTCACTTCCTTTTTTCTAAATTGTATGCTATAACATAAATGTTAGCATACTAACAGATATTGTTATATAACAATATTTTTTATATGTCAATGAATTTTTTGGGAAAGAAAAGAAGGATTATGAAATGTGCAAAGAGAGAAAACTTGGAAACGATATCCGGGTCATACACAATATGATAGGGATGTACTGTGACCGGTATGGTGCGGCTCAGAGAGATGGTGTGGCACCGATGCAGGGGCGGACACTGGGCTTTTTATATTGTAATAAAGATAAGGTCATCTGCCAGAAGGACATTGAGCAGGAATTCTTAATTTCCAGGGCAACGGCAAGCAAAATGTTACAGTCCATGGAGAAAAAGGAACTGATTACCAGAAAAGAACTAAAAGAAGATGCACGATTAAAGCAGATTCTTCTGACGAAAAAGGGGGAACAGCAGCATTTGAAAATGATGAACTTCTTTTCTGAAATGGAGAAGCTCCTGGTGGATGGAATGACAAAAGAAGAAGCAGATGAACTATATTCTCTTTTGAAACGTGTACGCTATAATCTTGAGAAGAATCTGTAAAGCTTAGGAAAAGACATAAGGAAAAGAGAAGGTTCTACTTCCTATATATATGACTTTTTGCTATAATAGATGCAAACGAAGAAAAGGGAGGAGCAGGAGATGATTATTTTCTGGTTAGCACTTTTTGTAATATTACTGATTATAGAGATTATTACGGTAGGACTGACAACCATCTGGTTTGCAGGCGGAAGCATGGCAGCCCTGATTGTGGCAGCAGTAGGAGGTCCAGTCTGGCTGCAGGTAATTTTATTCCTTGTGGTATCTTTTGTATTGTTATTCTTTACAAGACCATGGGCAGTAAAATATTTAAACCCGCATAAGACCCGGACGAATTACGAGGATGCCATCGGAAAGACCGTACGTGTAACAATGAAGATTGACAATATCGAAGAGACAGGAACAGCTGTATTAAACGGACAGGAATGGACGGCAAGAAGCAATGACGATGCAGTTACCATAGAAGCAGATACTACTGCAGAAGTTGTGGCAATAAGTGGTGTCAAACTGATTGTAAAACCACAGTAGAGTAAGAAAAGATAAGGCAGGCGATTGCATATGAAACTTGGAATGGTATTTGAAGGCGGAGCCAGCAGGACAATTTTTTCCTGTGGAGTGGCAGACGCATTTCTTGAAGAAAATATAATGCCTGATTATTTTATCGGCGTATCGGCAGGAATAGCCTTTGGCTTATCCTATTTGTCAAAGCAGCACGGCAGAAACTTAGAGCTTGCAAGAAAATATATGTCAGATGGTAATTATCAGGGATTTAAGTTCTTATTTGATAAGAACCGCAAGACCTTTTATAATCTGGATTACGTCTTTGATGAAGTGCCAAATAAATTACTGCCCTTTGATTATGATGCATTTGCAGCATTTCCGGGACAGGTGGAAGCAGCAGTGACCAACATTCATTCCGGTAAAGCAGAGTATCTTGAAGTGCCAAGAGACAGCTCCAGCATGTCAGTTATCGAAGCAAGCTGTGCACTTCCGGTATTTTTCAAGCCGGTGCAGGTGGGCAGACGCTATTATCTGGATGGCGGCGTGGCAGATTCCGTTCCATTTGAGAGGGCATTAGAGCAGGGCTGCGATAAGGTAATTGTCGTACTGACAAGAGAGCGTGGCTATGAGAAGCATACGGATGGAGGAACGAAGATTTCTTCTGCATTATATCGGCGTTATCCAAATATCGTAAAGGATTTGAAGGAGCGTCCAGCAAAATATAATGAGTCCATGCAAAAATTATTCCGGTTGGAAAAAGAAGGACGCGTTTTTGTAATTGCACCGGATACGACCCATGGGGTAGGCAGAACCGAAAGTGACCCGAAGCGGTTAGAAGAATTATACGAAGAAGGTTATCTTGAGGGAAAAGAACAGATGGTAGCATTAAAGAATTATTTGAAGAAGTAAGAAGCAGGAATGATGAGTGAACAGATAGAGCAGGAAAAGACAATTCATTATAATGATGCAAAAATCTGGCAGATTGCATTTTTTTCCATGAATAATACAGCAGCAAATCTGTATCTGGCTTTGATGGGCTATATCTCATACTATGCCAATTCCATGGCTGGCTTTTCTGTTGTGTTGATTTCTTCACTGGTAACAGCAATGAATATTTTTGATGGTGTAACTGACCCTGTGGTTGGTTTTCTGTTGGATAAGAGTAAAGGACGGTTTGGAAAATTCCGTCCTTTTATGGTGGCTGGAAATATACTGATGGCAGTCAGTGCTGTTCTCCTGTTTGCGACAACACATCTGATTTCAAAGTGGGTACGGATTCCGTATTTTATTATTATCTATGCAATTTTTATTATCGGATATACCTTTCAGACTGTGGTTGCCAAATCGGGGCAGACGATTATTACCAATAATCCGAAGAAACGCCCGCTGTCCACTTATTTCGATTCCATTTTCATCATGGCGGCATACGGCGGCAGTGCCTTGTTTGTAGCCAATTATCTGGTGCCGAAATACGGTGGATTTACCAACGAAGAGCTGTATGTGGAGTATGTATTCTGGGTTGTGGTATTGTCGGCACTGGCAACACTTTTGGCGGTAATCGGAATCTGGAAGAAAGACCAGCCGGGACGCTATGAACATCAGCAGACACAGAAGATTAAGGTGTGGGATTTTTTCTTGATTTTAAAACAGAACAAGCCAATCCGTATGCTGATTATGGCAGCCTGCACCAACCGGTTTGCGGCAACGGTATACAGCCATACAACAGTAGGCGTTATGCTTTATGGCATCATGATGGAAAATTATGGAATTGCCGGATGGATTGGTGTGGTGGCAGCATTGCCGACGCTTTTGGTAGTGACCGTTGGCATCCGGGCAGCACAGAGGATGGGACAGAAGAAGGCACTGGTATTATTTACGGGACTTGGCATTTTCTTCCAGTTACTATTGATTGTGGTGTTGATGCAGGACAATATCAATACGGTTACTTTTAATCTCAAACATTTTAATGCCATTTCCTTCTGGTTTATGTTATTCTTTGTATTATTAAATGGCTGTAAGTCCATTACAAATAATATGGTGGTGCCGATGATTGCAGACTGCTCCGATTATGAGCAGTACCGCAGCGGTAAATTTGTACCGGGACTGATGGGAGCACTGTTTTCCTTTGTAGATAAAATTTTTGCGGCACTGGGAACGGCATTTGTAGGACTGGTAATGTTACTTATTGGATATAATAAAACATTTCCGCAGATTGGTGATGCCTTGACACCGGTATTGCGTTATACAACCATATTCCTATTTTGCGGAACACCGATTATCGGCTGGGTAAGTTCTTTGATTGCGTTGAAATTTTACCGGCTGGACAAGAAGAAAATGAATGAAATTGCGGCAGCATTGCAGGAGGAAGAGATAGAATGAAAATCGTTTTTTTAGATGCAAAATCAATTGGAGAGGATATTGATTTATCCGCATATGATGCATTGGGAGAAGTTATAAAATATGATTTCTCGACAGCAGAGGAAGCGGCAGTACGAAGCGTGGATGCAGATGTGCTGGTACTAAATAAAGTAGAAGTTAACGAAAAGACCATTGGAAATGCAAGCCACTTAAAGCTTGTGTGTGTGACGGCAACCGGAACGAATAATCTCGATAAGGCATACCTTGAAAAACGTGGTATTGCATGGCGCAACGTAGCAGGATATTCCACGGAATCGGTGGCACAGCATACCTTTGCCATGCTCTTTTATTTACTGGAAAAGCTGCCTTATTATGACCGCTATGTAAAAGAAGAAAAATATATCGGAGATAAAATGTTTACCCACTTTGATAAACATTTCGGAGAGCTGGCAAAAATGACCTGGGGCATTATCGGACTTGGAAATATCGGAAGAAGAGTTGCAGATATTGCAAAAGCCTTTGGCTGTCGTGTCATTTACTATTCCACTTCCGGGCGAAACAGCCAGCCGGGCTATGAGCGTGTCAGCTTCGAAGAACTGTTAAAGGAATCGGATATTGTATCCGTTCATGCACCGTTGGATGAAAAAACGTTGGATTTGATGAATAAAAAAGCTTTTCATCAGATGAAGAAAACGGCTATTTTCTTAAACCTTGGAAGAGGACCGATTGTGGTAGAAGAGGATTTGGCAGAAGCCTTGGAACAGGGTGAGATTGCGGCAGCAGGACTGGATGTCCTCCGGGTAGAACCGATGAGTCCGGAAAATCCGCTGAGCAGAATCAAAGACAGTGAGAAATTACTGATTACGCCGCATATTGCATGGGCGAGTGTGGAAGCCCGCACCCGCCTCATGGAGATTATCTGTGGTCAGATTCAGGAATTTTTCTCTAATGGAAGTCCGGAATCATAAGAGTTGTTTCCTAGCTCTAAGGAAAGTGCATCTAACTGTTCCCGGTAAACCGGCGTTCCGATTGGAAGCGTAAACAGTCTTGCAGTTTTATTTAAGATGGACTGATACCGGGTTCCCGCAGTATCCAGAAGGTCAAAGAAGGACTCATGGGAGACATCTTCTTTGTTCCATGGATTTCGCCAACGGAAATGACGAAGATTCAGCGGGTCTACCGTAAAAGTAAAGTAGTCACTTGGAATCAACGGAGAAATACATGCATAACCTAAAGTCTTTGCCTCGATTTTACGGGCAAGGACTTTTTTCTTGCCCTGCGGGTCACGAATCCATGCAGTATTAAGCTGCACAGCTTCTAAGGCAGCCTGCATGGAGCGGTAAGTAAAGCGGTACTCTTTATATGTGGAGCTGTAAGCCTTTAATAATAAAGAAGCAATAATGTGCCGTTCCTTCCGGCTGATGTGCAGGGTGGCACTCTGGTTGAATTCAGATGGTGCACAGTTTTTATAATAAGCAAGAAGCTCTGCATCAATATCTGTTTCCAGATATACATGATGACCAAAATAACCCTTATCATAAGTGCCATAGTGTGACTTGGCAAAGATATATGGATGACAGGTAGTATCTAAGACATAATGTCCAAGAAAGCCGCAGATATAGGAAATGGCAATCTGCTGTTCCGTCTCTTCCAAGAACATGTCCTTACTTTTTAAAAGCTGGGTAAGAAAAATACCGGTATTTTTGTGGTGTGCCAACTGCCCGATATTTCCGGAAGAGCGGAGGTAGGACGGCAGGTAATAAAAGAAAATATCCGGTCCCTGTAAGCCCATACAGAATGCATGCGGAAATTTACGGATGCAGGAAACAAGATCTGGTTCCTCTAATTCACGAAAAGAATTCAGTCCAAATAAATAGTGGGTGGTAAATCCTGGCATAACAACAATCCTTTCAACTAATTATATTTTAAGTGATTGCAGCAAATTTTAAAGGGTGAGTTTTTTGCTATTTAAAAGTATCTTTTTCGGCTATAAAATACCGCAGTTCTAAAGTGCATGTTTTTCTTCCTGTGATAAAAACCGTCTTTCCAATGTTTGACAAAAGTACTGCACGGTTCGCCGAAATGCGGATGCATGATAAGGGCTGTTAGGGGCACCCGGAATTTCGTCTGGCATCCGGCAACGCTGGCACAGGACGTGCCAGCGAGGCGCATCTGAACATGGATGTGAATTTGCGCCGGTTGCCAGAACGAATGAAATGTAAATCGAAATTCCCAGTGCCCCTTGCAGGCTTTATGTCGCATCCGCATCCGGCGGACCGTGCGGTACTTCCGTCAAAGCAGGCGGAAAGACAGTTTACAATCAAGAAAAACATGCACTAAGAACTGCAGGCATTTCATATCAAAGAAAAAGATATCTTTTGAATATCAAAAACTCACCATTTAGAATTTCTTTCGTTGCAATCGCTTATATATAGATAATTAAAGTATAGCACTTTTTGCCAGGAAATATAATACAGAAGTTTGACAAAAAATGGATATTTGATATAATCCTGTGTGTGACGAATAATCCATGGAGATACGTGGTAAAATAGACAGGCAGCAGAGGAAAAAGAGAACTGGGAGTGAGGTTTTATTAATAAGCGGACAAAGCAAATACTGAAACTGGTTTTTGTAATTGCCATCGTAGCAATTATCATTTATACGTTCCGGGATTCAGCCGGACCAATTTTAAAGGAGCTTTCTACAACTGCACCTTGGGTGGTCATTACCATCTGCGGTGCCGGTGTTATGTATAATGTGGTAGAAGGATGGATTAATTATTCCTTCGCAAAGCAGTATAATCCACAGTTTACATACCGGATGGGTGTAGAGAGCGCCTTTTATTGCTCATTTTACCGTGTGGCAACCTTAGGCAGTGGTGCCGGTGTGGCAGCGGTATATTATTTCAATGAAAAAGGAATTCCGGTTTTTCAGGGAACCGGAATGTATATGGTAGAGTATGCGATTCATAAAGTAACGATTGCAATCTTTTCCATTATTTTCTTCCTGTTAAATTTCGGATTTATGAAGGAACATTATTCCGAATATTTTAATCTTCTGATTGCAGGATATGTGTTGACGGCAGTGATAGCAACTGCATTACTTTTATTCTGCTGTTCAAAGAAGTTCCATGGAATTTTACTTTTCCTGGTGGACAAGCTGAACCGCAAAGGAAAATTCGATGCGCAGGCAGCCATGTTACGGGAACAGTGTGGCATCTTAGAGGATGCAGCAGGCATGCTTCTGACCAAGGGAAAACTAATCGCATCCATTGTAGCTAAGAATCTGTTGAAATTTGCATTCTGCTATGGCATACCATTCGTGATTTTATATCGGGAATATGGATTGACACTGTTACAGTCCTGGGCAGTTACTTCCCTTGCTTTTATGCTGGCAGCAGTCATTCCGTCTCCGGCAGGAATCGGTTCCTCAGAGTTTGTATTTACCGCATTGTTTACAGTATTGGTAGGAACCGGAGAAGCCGGTTCTGCGGCACTGTTATACCGTTTTGCAACATTCGTACTTCCATTTGTTATCGGTGGTGTGGTGGTATTACTGCATAAGCGTATTGACCGACGGATTGCAAAACGCAAGGCAGATAAGGCACAGCAGTAAGGGAAAGAGAAGGAATTAAGATGAAAGAAAGAAAAGGAATCAGTGGCAGCACACTGAAAATCATTGCGATTATAACGATGTTAATTGACCATATCGGAGCCGGAGTTCTTGGCAGATTGCTGGTAGTCCGTGGTATGAATGAGGCGGCAGATCTGAATGCATGGATTGATGCCAACAGTACCCTGGTGATTACATATCAGATGATGCGTTTTGTCGGAAGACTGGCATTTCCGATTTTTTGTTTTCTTTTAATCGAAGGTTTTGAACATACACATGATGTGAAGAAATATGCACTTCGTCTGCTTTCCTTCTGCCTGGTATCTGAAATTCCATTTGACTTATTATTCAATGGAAAAATATTGGAATTCGGTTATCAGAATGTATTTTTTACACTGTTTATCGGACTGATGGTTATGTGGGGATTTCAGGCAGTGGAGAATCAGGAACGGTTTGCGAAGTTTAAGAAAGTTATTTTTGATGCGGGAATTCTTGCAGCAGGAATCCTTGCGGCAGAATTTTTAAATACCGACTATGCCGGAATTGGCGTTGCCTGCATCGTATTACTCTATGTATTCCGTAAGAAAAAATCCTACCAGCTGCTTGCAGGATGTATCGGATTTTCCTGGGAGCTTACTGCACCGCTGGCATTCATTCCGATTGCGTTTTATAATGGAAAACGTGGACTTTCTTTGAAATACTTTTTCTACATTTTCTATCCGGCGCACCTTCTGATTTTGTATATCATCTGCTGGGCAATGGGAATGGGACCGATTGCAGTCGCATAGATTTCTTTAAGATTTTGTGAAGAGGCTTGCAAACAAAAAAGACCTGCGTTATAGTAGCGGATGGACAGAAGTTCTGTCACAGAAGAAGACGGCAGGATTGTAAGAAATGAATGAGAATAAAGCAGAAAGAAATAAAATAGAACAGAATAAAAAACATTCAGCTAGACTTATCGAACTGGATTATAAGAAAACAAATATAAGAGCCGGACTCATTGCTTTTGCAGTGATGTTGGGCTTTTGTCTCTATGGTGGGGTAAATGTTCTGGTGGCAGCTGCCGCAGGGCTGATTTATTTTGGCATCAAAAATCTTAGGATTACATTGCCGGAGAAAGCCAATCCTATCTGGGCTGCACTTGAAATTTTCCTAAGTGCTATCATGACAGAGCATATGGTGCAGTATCTTTTGCTGGATGCAGAGCTGCGGGAGAAAATCAGTGTGAATCACACCAGATGGAATGTGCTCTGCTGCATGGTCTTTTATCTTGCCCTGTTAGTGATTACAGCAAAGCCGAAGATTGCCTGCATGATAGGACATATTTTCCTTTTAAGCCTTGCAGGAATCAATTACTTTGTCTATCAGTTCCGTGGAAATGAATTTTCTTTCGGAGATTTGAAAGCAGCATCCACCGGACTTTCCGTGGCAGCAAATTATAAATTTGTATTGGAAGACCGGGCGGTCTATGTCATACTTCTTAGCATGATATATGTTGCCTTTATAAGAAAGCTGAATTTTGAATTTAAAAAGAAATGGATGCTCCGGATCAGTGCCTTTGCGGCAGCACTGGTAATGGGAATCTATGTGGGAATTGCCACAGAAGATACGGTAATGGAATCCTGGGAACAGAAAGGAACTTACCGCAACGGCTATATCTTAAATTTTGTACTCAGCATCCGGGATTCCTTTGTGGCGGAGCCGGATGGATACTCAAAAGATGTGGTGGAAGAGATTTCCAAAGAATATCCGGAACCGGAGAATAAAGGCTCGGAAGATGACCCGACCATTATTGTTATTATGAATGAGTCCTTTGCGGATTTGAGTGTGATTTCCCATTATGGATTTGAGACAACGGAAGAGGTAACACCATTTTTCGATTCCATGGACACCAATGTCATTAAGGGATATGCACTGTCTTCTGTCTTTGGTGCAAAGACACCGGATTCCGAGTGGGAATTTCTGACGGGAAATTCCATGGCATTCCTGCCAAGCGGCTCCGTGCCTTATCAGCAGTATATGTCAAAGAAACCGTATTCCCTGGTGAGCACCTTAAAGGAGCGGGGATATTCCTGCATTTCCATGCATCCTTACTATGCGTCCGGCTGGAGCAGAAGCAAGGTTTATCCGTTGCTGGGCTTCGATGAGAGTCTCTTTATCGATGATTTCGACCAGACCAATATCATGCGGGAATATATTACGGACCAGGAATTATACAATAAAATTATTGACCAGTATGAGGAAAAGACTTCCGATGAGAAATTATTTATCTTAGGTGTTACCATGCAGAATCACGGTGGCTATACCGATTATTATGACAATTTCCGGAATACGATAAATCTTAAGAATCATTATTTCAGTGATGTGAACCAGTATTTAAGCCTGATTCATGAGAGTGACAAGGCACTGGAAAATCTGATTACTTATTTTGAAAATGTGGATGACAAGGTCGAAATCGTATTTTTCGGAGACCATCAGCCGAGTCTGAATAATAATTTCTATCAGTCCATGAATGGCAAGGGATTATCCGGTCTTACCTTGGATGAACTGCAGGAATTATTTACAGTACCATTTTTTGTATGGACGAATTATGACAGTGAAAGTAAAGATGTGGAACTGACCAGCCTGAATTACTTATCTACAATGACACTGCAGCAGGCGGGTATTGAACTGCCGGCATATAACCAGTTCTTAGCAGACTTACAGGAAGAGATACCGGCAATGAATTCCAGAGCATTTTATTCGAAGAGCCAGGGTGAATTCTTTCATTATTCTGAGGCACAGGGGGAAGATGCAGACCTTCTGAATCAGTATAATATCCTGCAATACAACAACATGTTTGAAAAAGACAAGGATAAAAATCTTTTTCCGTATTATGAAACACCGGATTAAAGAGTGAAAAACATAGAGAAAGTGAAGGGTATGGGAAAAGCGGAAAGGCAGGGGGAAGATGTACCGGATTTATCTTGTGGAAGATGATGTAATTATAGCCAGAAGTATTAAAAAACATTTAGAAAACTGGGAATATGAAGTGCAGTGCACAAAAGATTTTTCAGCAGTTACAAAAGAATTTGCGGAGTTTGCACCGCAGCTTGTGCTGATGGACATCGGTCTGCCTTTCTACAATGGCTATTACTGGTGCGGTGAAATCCGCAAAATTTCCAAGGTGCCGATTATTTTTCTCTCTTCAGCTGCGGACAATATGAATATTGTCATGGCTGTGAATATGGGAGCGGATGATTTTATTGCAAAGCCTTTTGACTTAAGTGTCCTAACGGTAAAGGTACAGGCGATGCTGCGGCGCACCTATGATTTTACGGAGACCGGAGAAATGCTGACCTATCACGGAGTGATGCTTCAGGTGGCGGAAGCAGTCCTTACCTATCAGGATAAGAAAGTGGAACTTACCAGGAATGAACTGCGGATTCTAAAGACACTGATGGAAAATAAGGAAAAGGTAGTCTCAAGAGATACGCTGATGACAAAGCTCTGGGAAAGTGACTGCTTTGTGGATGAGAATACACTTTCCGTAAATGTAAACCGCCTTAGGAAGAAGCTTTCAGATGCAGGTCTAGAGGATTTTATTCTTACGAAGAAGGGAATCGGGTATCGGCTGAAATGAGATTTGTCAAAAATTATCTGAAGGAAAATCTGAAATGGCTGTTGTTAGTGCTTGCCTGCTTTGGAATCCTGTGCTTTGTAATCGGATTTGAGCAGGTGCCGCTGGCACAATGGGGATATGCGGCGTTTTTGTGTTTCTTCCTGTTTTTGCTGGTAGTAATCATAGACTTTACAAGGCGTTATCTGCATCATAAGAAGTTAGAAAAGCAGACTTCTGAAATTGCTGTGACAATGGATAAGCTGTCATTGCCGCGGGGACAGATGGAAACGGATTACCAGAAAATGCTTCGTTCGTTATATATCACACTGCAGCAGCAGATTAATGAGCTGGAAAACGGGCAGGTGGAGCAGGCAGAATATTTTACCATGTGGGTGCACCAGATTAAGACGCCGATTGCGGCACTGCGCCTGCTGCTGGCAGAGGAAGAGGATGAGCGGAGCCAGGAAATGTGGGAAGAGCTTTTCTCCATTGAGCAGTATGTGGAAATGGCATTGCAGTTTTCCAGACTGTCTGCGAAAAGTACGGATTTTGTAATTGGTGAAGTTTCGTTGGATAAAGTAGTGCGGGAGGCAATCCACAAGTATGCCAGACTGTTTGTGCGAAAGAAAATTAAAATGGAATTAAGTTCCATTGACACACAGGTACTGACCGATGAAAAATGGCTGGAATTTGTGATAGAACAGATTTTATCCAATGCCATCAAATATACTGCCGGTGGAACCATTTCTGTTTATTTAGAGGAAGAATCGGAGCAAGAGACAAAAGAGCTGGTTATCGAAGATACCGGAATCGGTATCGCACCGGAGGATTTGCCAAGGATTTTTGAAAAAGGCTATACCGGTTATAACGGTCATGCAGATAAGCGCTCCACAGGAATCGGACTGTATCTCTGCCGGAAAATTATGCGCAAGCTGTCCCATGAAATTACGATTGAGTCGGAGATTGGAGTGGGAACGAAGGTACATCTTGAAATACGGTAGGAGGGGAAGCTTCCATTTTTTTTCAAAAGTAAGTTAAAGTTTTCTTAAAACAGTATCTACGGAGCGTGGAATCCGCATAAATTCACCATTTTCTACGTCCCGTGGGTGTACTTAAAAATGAAATTACCAGATAATCAAAGCAGAAAGGAGGAAAGCAGATGGATCAGATAATAATTGGAAAATTTATTGCAGAAGAAAGAAAAAGAAAGGGTTATACCCAGAAGCAGTTATCTGAGAAATTAGGAATTAGTGATAAAACGATTTCTAAGTGGGAATGTGGAAATGGTTTTCCGGAGGTGTCGTTGCTATTACCTTTGTGTGGGGAACTGGATATTACTGTAAATGAGCTTTTATCCGGAGAAAGAGTTTCTGAAGAAGATTATCGTAGAAAGGCGGAAGAAAATATGGTGAATTTAGTAAAAGAAGCACAGGAAAGTAAGAAAAAAATAATTTTATCAGCAATGGTGGCAATGTTAGTAATTGTTGCAGCAACACCATTATTTGTGGTGTCAGGAGCTCTTGTAATGGAAAACTGGTTGAGGATTCTTTTAATTGTGTTAGGTACGGCAGTAATTATAATGGGTATTGCGATTGCCTGCGTTCTTGACCGTGATGCAGGAGCGTATGAATGTCCGGAATGTCATGGCAGATTTGTGCCAGAGATGAAGGATTATATTATGGGACCACATACTATCCGAAAAAGAAAACTGACCTGTCCACGATGTGGTGCACGTAAGTATTGCAGAAAAGTGTTGACAAAATAAGATGGATGCACAGCATGTGAAGTAGAGATAAGTGATATACAAAATTATGTCCTGAAAAATGTAAATATTAGCAAATTTATCACCTGAAAAATGTGGAATATAATTATGGTACAATAAAAAAGCTAGAAAATATAATTTCAATCTTACAAAAATGTAAGAGATAAAGGGAAAATGTAAGCAGAATCCATGGCTGACATTTTCCTTTTTTGCTATGATAATGGAAAAGATGACAGAGCAATAAAGTGAGGAGAAAACAATGGCAATCTTAGAAGTAAATAATCTGAAAAAAGTTTATACAACCCGCCTGGGTGGAAATCAGGTAGAGGCATTAAAAAGTCTTAACTTTTCTGTGGAAGAAGGGGAATATGTAGCAATCATGGGAGAATCCGGTTCCGGAAAGACCACGCTTTTAAACATTCTGGCAGCACTGGATAAGCCGACCGGTGGACAGGTCATATTAAATGGCAAGAACATTGTGGATATCCGGGAAAAAGAGATTTCCGCATTCCGGAGAGAAAATCTTGGATTTGTATTTCAGGACTTTAATCTTTTGGATAATTTTTCATTAAAAGATAATATCGTTCTTCCGCTGGTGTTATCCGGTGTGGATTATAAAGAGATGGAGCGGCGCATAACACCGATTGCGGCGCAGCTTGGAATTCTTGATATTCTTGGAAAATATCCTTATGAAGTATCTGGCGGACAGAAACAGCGTGCGGCGGTAGCAAGAGCCTTGATAATCAAGCCGGAGCTGGTACTGGCAGATGAGCCTACCGGAGCACTGGACTCTAAAGCAACGGAAGATTTATTGACATTATTTAATAAGATTAATGAGCGGGGGCAGACAATTCTTATGGTAACACATAGCACTAAGGCTGCAAGCCATGCAAGAAGAGTATTGTTTATTAAAGATGGGGAAGTATTCCACCAGATTTACCGTGGTAATTTAACCAGTGAGGAATTGTATGCAAAGATTTCAGATACACTGACAATGCTTACGACAGGTGGTGAGAAACATGAATAGGGGGTTATATGGAAAACTGGCAGTAAATAATATAAAGCACAACAGACAGTTTTACCTGCCGTATCTGTTGACCGGGATGCTGACGGTGGCATTCTTTTATACCATGTTGTATCTGAATTACAATCCGGGACTGGACGAACTGCCATTTGGTGCCGTGGATGTAAAGTTTGTGCTGGGACTGGGTGCAGTTATCATTGGATTTTTCTCTGTGATATTTCTGTTTTACACCAACAGCTTTATTATGAAGCGGAGAAAAAAGGAGCTTGGTATTTATAACATTCTTGGAATGGAGAAAAGGCATCTGGCAAAAGTAATTTTTCTGGAGACGTTTTTTTCGGCAGTGGTTGCTATCGGTGGCGGACTTGTTGCAGGAATTGCTTTTAGTAAACTGATGTGTATGTTATTGTACGCCATGATTGGATACCATGCAGAAATTGTTTTTTATGTATCAGAAAGTGGCGTTGTAAGTACCATCCTTTTGTTTGCCGGTATTTTTATGCTGACCTTTATATATAATCTGTTTCAGATACAGCTTGCCAAACCGGTGGAACTGCTGCATGGAAGCAGCCAGGGCGAGCGGGAGCCGAAGACGAAAAAGCTGATGGCAATAGTTGGAATTGTAACACTTGCAGCAGGCTACTATATGGCAATTACAGTAGATAATCCGGTAACTGCAGTGCTTCTGTTCTTTGTAGCGGTAATACTTGTAATTATCGGAACCTATTTTATATTTATGGCAGGCAGCATTGCAGTGCTTAAGTTCTTAAGAAAGAGAAAAAGTTATTATTATAAAAAGAAACATTTTGTGGCAGTCTCTGGTCTTATTTACCGGATGAAACAGAATGCAGCAGGACTGGCAAGCATCTGTATTTTATCCACGATGGTACTGGTGGTAATTTCTTCAACGGTAAGTATGTATGCCGGACTGGATGATGAACTGGCAACCCGTTATCAGGGAGATATCGGAGTATCCATTATCAGTGAAAATCCGATTACAGAAGGTGATACGTTGCGGGAGTTAGTGAACCGCACCATCCAGCAGGAGAACCGCAGTATAAAAGAAGAACAGGGCATGATGACGCTGACATTTTCCTGCATATCAGAAGATGGAAATCTTGTAATTCGAAAACATGATGATGAGGGCGATTATAGTTCTGATATTATTATGCTCCGCATGATTACAAGGGAAGATTATGAGGAAGCTTATAATGTAAGGGTTCCGGAGCTTTCGGATCACGAAGTGGTGTTGGTAACCAGTGATGGCTATGATAAAGATACGATTACGGTTGGAGATTATACTTATCCTATTTTACAGAAACAGCATTTTTCTTCTGAAAATGGACATTGGATGGATAATCAGGTCTATTATATGGTAGTAAACAGCGTAGAAGATATGGCACCGTTGTATGAAGCACAGAAAGAAATTTATGGGAAAAATGCCAGCAGCTATTATTATTCTCTGTATATCGACATCGATGGAAACAAGGAAGAAAAAATTGCCTGTGGAAATGCAGTATCTGCGGCAATTGGTGCATCCGGAATGGAGGAAGGGCATGACGGTAAATATTATATTATGATAGAAAACAGGGCAGAAAATGAAGATTCCTTCCGGCAGATGTATGGTGGCTTTCTGTTCCTTGGCATTTTCCTTGGAATCCTGTTTTTGATGATTACCGTACTTATTATTTTTTATAAGCAGATTTCGGAAGGATATGAGGATAAAGAGCGCTTTGCCATTATGGAAAAAGTAGGAATGAGCAATGAAGAGGTAAAGAAAACAATCAGTGCACAGATCCGGATGGTATTTTTACTACCGATTGTTACCGCTGCGCTACATGTGCTGGCAGCGTTTCCAATGATCCGGATGATACTGGCAGTGATGAATCTGAATAATGGAAGACTGTTTGCGTACTGTCTCCTTGGTACGATTGCTGTATTTACAGTTATTTATCTGCTGGTATACAAGATGACCTCAAGAACCTATTATCGAATTGTTGGGCATCAGATTGGGTAGAGACTCTAATAATATCAAATAACCGTAAGAACCTGCTGCCGGCAGTTCCTTACGGTTGTCTGGCAAAGAAGAGAAAGTTCCCGCTGCACTATGGCGTCATAGGAGCTTCTTCCGAGGTGTGTATTTAGCAATTGTTTTTAAAAGAAGTTCTGTATCCAGCGGTTTGGTGAGATGTTCATTCATTCCGGCAGAAAAAGTCTTCTGCCGGTCTTCTGCAAAAGCATTGGCAGTCATGGCAAGAATCGGAATGGTTGCGGCATCTGCACGGTCCAGGGAACGGATGGCTTTCGTAGCCTGGTAGCCATCCATAACTGGCATCATGACATCCATCAGAATCAGATCGTATTCCTGCGGAGAGGAGGCTTCAAATAAGGTCAGGGCTTCCTTTCCATTGTGGGCTTCAGTAACCGTTGCACCAGCATCCGTCAGAATAAATTCCGCAATCTCAAGATTAAGAGAATTATCTTCTGCCAGAAGAATATGATAGCCGGAAAGAGAGATTTCTTCATCGGAAGTTTCCGCTTCAGAAGTGGAAGCGGCATTATGGTCGATACAAAAAGGAATCGTAATCCGGTAAGTGGTGCCAATATCCTTTTCGCTGGAAAAATCAATGGTTCCGCCCATTTTATCCAAAAGATTCTTTACAATTGCCATGCCAAGTCCGGTACCGTTGTAAGTAGAACGGGCATTATGGTTTTCCTGAGTAAAAGGTTCAAATAAATGCTCCTGAAATTCTTTGCTCATGCCGATTCCGGTATCAGAGCAGGTAAATTCAATCCAGGCAGTATCTTCCGTGAAACGTACTTCATGACAACTTAGAATGACTTTTCCATTTTCCTTATTATATTTTACTGCATTGCTTACAATATTCATAAGAAGCCGCTTGATATGAATAGGACTTCCGATGAGACAGGGATGCTGGACAGAAGGAACTCCGGAAATAATTTCGATGCCACGTTCCGCAGCCTGCTTTTCTATGATGGTGGTGATATCATTGACCAGGTGTAGAACATGGAATGGGCGGGATTCTAAGACAATTTCGCCGGATTCCAGTTTCCCCATATCAAGAACTTCATTTACAAGTTCTAAGAGCAGACCAGAAGCCTCTCGGATTTTCCCGAGACATTCCTGCTGCTTGACAGGGTTATCTTTATAATGTCCGGCAATTTCCACCATACCACGGATTCCGTTAATCGGCGTCCGGATATCGTGACTCATCCGCTGCAAAAATTCAGTCTTGGCAAGGTTGGCACTTTCTGCTTTTTTGGCAGCCTCCTTTAGTGATTCCTGATAGAGTTTATCCTTCTTCAACTGGGCTTTCTGGTAGCTCTGGTCAGTCCTCCAGCGCAGCATCTGGAAAATCAGAAGAAGGCAGATATAACCAAACATATAATAAAATACTTTTCGCGGAGTCGTTTCAAAAACTGCATGCTCAGGCAGATAGACGTAGATATAATAATTCTGTCCCTGATCTAACATACCAAAGACATGCTTTGGTGAGGAGACTGTATTATGAACATGAACCATCTGTCCACTTACCGCTTTTTTGTTTATATTCTGTAGTACTTCAATATCATTAATATCTGTTCCTTCGAGTTTTTCTTCATTTGAGGCAATCACTTTATCACCACTGGTAATGACAATGGTGCTGTTACGGCTGATACTGTAGCCGGACAGCAAATTCTGAAAAGAGATACTGTAACTTTCAATATAATCAAGTGGTGTATGGTAATAAGTTACAATAATACCAGAGGTATCGGTACGTCCTACCGCTGCCAGGTCGATATAAGAGCCATCTTCACAGTTGATTCTGGAAGAGTATGTTTTTTCCGGATGTATGGCAACATCCAGAAGAACTTCTTTTTCCAGCGTATCGGTTAGGCCGGCACTGCCAATGGAATCAGTACAATATTCAGAGGTTACAGTTCCGGTTTCATCCAGAAAAATAATGCCGGTAATATAAAACTCTTTTGTAAATTCTTCCATGGAAGCTTTTTCCATGGATGTTGTGCCATGCAGACAGTTATCCGTAGAAATATTGTGGGCAGCCTGCTGACAGCATTCAATAATACGCATCAGGCTCTTGGTTTCGGAGGCTAAATTTAAATTGCTGTAGGTGGAGCATTGTTTCTTCAAATAATTAACCGTATCTGCAAGGTGTTCTTCTGTGGATTCGATATCATCGTTTGCGGAAGTAAAAAATACCAGAAGGAAGAACAGGATGCCAAGAAATATTGAAAAAGGCCAGAAAAAACGCAGTCTAAAGGGTTTGTTCTTATTTGACTTCATAATTTTCTACCTCCAGATAAGTACTTGGATGTGCTAAGTATTTTCCGATGATTTTCTCAGAGGTTCCATCTTTTTGCATTTCCTCTAAAGTATCAGACAGTTTTTCGTTAAGCCCGCTGGTATCATCAAGAGAGAAAGCCACACCCAGTCCGACAGTAAGAAGCGGTTTATCCAGAATGCGGTATTCCACATGATAATCAGACATATATTGTAAAATAGAAGTTTCATGGGCAGCAACCGCATCCACATAACCTTTGCTTAACATTGGGTAAATCAGCTCACGATTCTGCATGGCGAAAAGCCCGTTAATTTTTGGAATGTCGGGGTCGGTCTGGTTGAGAAAAATATCTTCCGGTTTCGTGGTAGCCTGAACGGCGATGTTTTTACCGGCAAGATCCTGCAGGGTGTAAATATTGCTGTCCGGACTGACTGCAACCACCTGCTGGCTGATCATATAAGGTCCCGCCCATTTGTATTCATCCATTCGTCCGTCCATGCTAAAGCAGCCCCATGCACAGTCGATACTGCCATCCTGCAGAAGAGCTTTTTTATTTTCCCAGTCGATGGTGACAAATTCAGCCTGATAGCCCATTCTGTGGAAGGCTTCCGTGGCAAGTTCCACATCAATGCCGGTTGGTCTGCCGTCTGTTCCGCTATAATTAAAAGGCGGATAATTGTCGCTGCCGATTACAATAGTTGGCAGCGAATTTTCCTGTTTTGTGGAAAGAGTATTTTCCGCTTTTCTGCAGCTACATAATAAAAATGTAAAAATACAGAGAACAGCCAATAGCTGTTGTAGTTTTTTCGAACCATTCATATAATAGAGTCACCCCTGAAAAAAATTCTTTTTACTGTGTTACTATTATAAAGTAAGAAAGGCGCAGATACAACAGATTACAACAGATTGCAATAGAAAATCACTTGAACTTTCGACAAAAAAATTGTATATTTGATATAGAAATGCAAATTTTTATCTGAAAAGTTTAAACAAGTAGAAATGCTAAGGGATATGTTAGAGAAGAGGGAAATTAGGATGAAAGAAGTTACAAAACAGGCAGAGGAAACACAGATTAGCCATAAAACACTGAGACTGATGATCGGAACACTCTGTTCTGTCATCGGAACGCTGCTAGCCCTTTATGTGGGAGGCTGGCTTATGTTATGTAAACCAATACAGGGGGTGGTTTCTGCATACTTTGCAGGAAATCTTACAATTGGAATCATCGCACTGGCGGTATTCAAGTGTCTGCTGTCCGTAACAGTGGCGGGAGCCATCTGGTGTGGTGGATATATTGCTAAGTGCAAGTTTATTGGACATGAAGATTATTAATGAGCAGATTCGAAAAGGATAGGAATGAAAAGGCATGACGGATTAACGTCATGCCTTTTTGACGTTTAATTGAAATGCAAATTTGTATCTGATTTATATATAAAGAATTGCATTAAATTTAAATCCCCTCGAACCGTCCGGAAGCCCCACAAGGAAGTGTAAGTCCGTTGGAACTGACCGGAAGACCGATTTCGTCGGCTGTGACTTTGCCAGGGAAACGTTTTAGTTCTGTTCCGATAAGGTAAGAGAGGACAGCTGGCTGTAAGCCGGTAGTATAGGAATTAATCAGGAAGAACAAAGGTCTGTTCACCAGAAGCTGTGCACAGAGTTTGACCAGCGGATGGATAGATTCTTCGATTTTCCAGATTTCTCCTTTCGGACCTCTGCCATAGGATGGAGGGTCCATAATGATGGCATCGTAGTGGTTGCCACGGCGGATTTCACGTTCCACGAATTTGACACAGTCATCTACAATCCAGCGGATTGGTGCATCTGCAAGACCGGAAGAAGCAGCATTTTCCTTGGCCCAGGTAACCATACCTTTGGAAGCGTCTACATGGGTAACGGATGCACCTGCTGCTGCGGCAGCAATCGTAGCACCACCGGTATAGGCAAAAAGATTTAAGACTTTAACTGGTCTTCCTGCTTTTTTAATAAGTTCAGAGAACCAGTCCCAGTTAGCAGCCTGCTCCGGGAAAAGACCTGTGTGCTTGAAACTGAAAGGCTTTAACTGGAAAGTAAGGTTACGGTAGTGGATACTCCACTGCTGTGGCAGGTCAAAGAATTCCCATTCGCCGCCGCCCTTTTTACTGCGGTGATAGTGGGCGTTCATTTTATGCCAGCCTTTTTCTTTGCGTGGTGTATCCCAGATAACCTGTGGGTCTGGACGTACCAGGATATAGTCACCCCAACGCTCTAATTTCTCACCTTTTGAACAGTCTATTACTTCATAATCTTTCCAGTTATCTGCAAGCCACATAGCATTTCCTCCAATATTCTTACGGTATGATTCATGATGATTTCCTTAAAACATCTGAATCCTATTATATAAGGGCAAAAATGTTCCGTCAACCAAAGAATCGGTAAAGTCCGAAGAGAATCACAAGAAAAATGGCATTATAAAGGGTAAAGATACCAAGATAACGTTTCTTGTTACTGCCATCGGTATTGGCATAGAACTTAAAGGAAATAAGGCTTGCCAGTGAAGCAATAAGTGTGCCAAGACCACCTAAGTTGACACCGATAAGCAGTGCGGAATAATTATTGGTAAAACCGGAAAGCAGGATGGCAGCAGGCACATTGCTGATAATCTGGCTGCTGATAATTCCTATGGACACTTCATGCTGAACTAAAAGCACGGCAATAAGGTCGTGAACAAAAGGAATCTGTTTGATATTCCCGATAAAGAGAAAGAAACAGAAAAAAGTAAGCAGCAGAAAATAATCCACATCTTTTAACACATGGTAATCAAGAATAAGAAAACTAAAGAAAACGATAAGCAGCATTATCTGAAATGGCAGAATGTGCAGTACCGTCAGAAGGCATATCAGAAAAAGAATGCAATAAGCGGCAAACAGAATCCGGGGATTCCTGTGACTGCGGGAAGAGGCTGGCTTATCAGTGGAACAGGCGGAAGATTCCGTTTGGACTGCAGAAAAATTGCCTGCCTGGAAAGAGACTTTTGGAAGAACCAGCAGGAAAAGGATGAGCAGCAGGGCGGATACAGCGGAATAGGGCAGCATGATCCGGATAAAATCCCATAGAGACAGACCGGAAATTGTATACAGATAGAGATTCTGCGGATTGCCAAGGGGAGTCAGCATACTGCCGAGATTGGCAGCAATCGTTTCTAAGACAATAACCGGAATCAATGCCTGTCGCTGGTCAGCCATCGACAGCACCAGAATTGTAAAAGGCACAAAAGTGATCAGGGCAACATCGTTGGTAATCAGCATACTGAAAAAGAAGCAGAGAAAGATAAAAAGGGCTGCCAGTGTCCGCAGGGAATGTACCTTATGAAGGAGCAGGGTTCCAAGTCTGGTAAAGACGCCAATCGAAGAAAAACCCCTTACCACAGCCATCAGGGAGAATAAAAGAGCCAGTACCCGGAAATCAATATAAGAAAAGTAATTTACGGATGGTGGAATAAAAAACATGGATACAACTGCCAGCAGGAAAGCAATGCAGCAGACGGTTTCTTTTTTGAAAAAATCTTTCACTTTTGTAAACATACAGGTCTCCTTCTATGAAATCATATCTTAGGCAGTTGCGAAAGATAATAACATTTTGCTAATAATTTTTTTGCTATGTAAACTATCTTATGTCAAAGCAACGGAAAGACTGCTTGCAGACAAGCAAAACATAATATTAAGAACTACTGGTATTTTGACGCACATAAACACACCTACTTCAAATAGCAAAGAAATTTCTGTTAAAATGTTATTCTTTCGCAGCACCTAAATCATTTCCCGCGGGGATTTTCCAAACTGCTTCTTATAGGCACGAAGAAAAGTAGAATAATTGTGAAAGCCGCAGGCAAAGCAGGCATCGGTTACTGCAGTGCCGGAGCTGATTAAATCCCTGGCAAAGAGAAGCCGTTTCGTGGAAAGATAATTTCCGATGGTATACCCGGTCTGCTCCTTAAAAGAGTGCATCAGATAATAGCGGCTGGTAAAAAAGTGCTCTGCTAAAGAATCCACCGTAATATCTTCCGTCAGATGTTCATTCATATAGGTAAGAACCGACAGAATCTTTTCATTTGCCTGGAAGGAATCTTCATATTGCAGGGTGCCGGATAAGGCAGCCCGGTTTAAGTGAATCATAAATTCTAAGAAAAGCGTATTCTGGTAAATCTCATTGGCAAAGCTGTCTTCGGAAAAAGAGTGGACAAGCTCTGTCATGGTATCTAAGAGCCGCCGTTCCTTCATGCCGGATAAATGCAGGACATTGGACGGCATGGCAGCGTCCGGAAGAAAGCACTGGTTTAAGAAAATAGTCTTATCGGATGATGTAACTGCAAAATCCGGAGAGACATAAATAATCATCCGCTCGTAGGGTGTGGTATCATGAATGACCGGGCGGTGGACTTCACCGGCACGGACAAGAACCAGATCCCCCGGGGTAAGCTGGTAGGATTTTCCTTCAATACAATAGGTGACATTGCCGCTTAGGAAAAAGAGCAGTTTGTGAAAATCATGATAATGAAAGTCGTAGGCAGACATTTCGTGGTCAGTCAGGTGAAATATCTTAAAATCATGATGAAGATATCCGGTTTTCTCATATTTTTTCATAAAAATCACATCCTATATACAAAGTCAATCTAGGAACAGTATAAAGCACGATTTGCAATAAGGAAAGCATTATTTTACTATCAATTTCAATAAAATGTTGGTATAATAATTGATATATGAAAAAGGACAAGTGCATCAATAGACGGTTGTCCTGTTAGAAATGAAAATATCTGGTGGGTAATTAAGACGAAGAAAGGCGGTAACAATATGAAAAACTTCAGCAACTATACCGATTACAGTACAAAAGAGGATTTACATTTTGAATCCAAGGCAGTACATGGAGCATTAGGAACGGAACCATTAACCGGCGCAGTCAGCATGCCAATCTTTCAGGCAGCAACCTTCCGCCATCCGGAATTAGGACAGACAACAGGATTTGCCTATAGCCGTCTTGAGAATCCGACCAGACAGGAATTAGAGCGTACCATGGCAATTTTAGAGGGCGGTATCCAGGGATTTGCATTTTCTTCCGGACAGGCTGCGAATATGGCAGTATTTTCCTTATTAAATCCGGGCGAGCATGTAATTCTTTCCGATGATATTTATGGTGGAACCTTCCGTATCATTGGAGATGTATTTGGAAAATATGGAATCGAGCATACTTATGTAGATATGTCTGAATTAGACGAAGTAAAGGCAGCTATCCGCCCGAATACAAAAATGTTCTTCGTTGAGACACCGACCAATCCGATGATGAAGGTGGCAGACATTCATGCCATTTCTGAAATCGCAAAATCCATCGAAGCATTAACAGTGGTAGATAATACATTTTTAACACCATATTTCCAGAAACCGCTGCAGTTGGGAGCTGACATTGTAACCCACAGTTCAACAAAATATCTTGGGGGACACAATGACACCATTTCCGGAATCGTAGTGGTAAAGGATAACAAAGAAATCGCAGATAAGATTCACATCCATATCAAATCCCATGGAAGCCAGCTGGCACCGTTAGACAGCTGGCTGGTATTAAGGGGAATCAAGACCCTTGCAGTCCGTATGGACCGTCACAATGAGAATGCCAGGAAGGTTGCAGAGTGGCTTCGTACACAGCCGAAGGTAAAGAAAGTATATTATGTTGGTTTTGAAGACCATAAGGATTACGAAGTAACCTGCCGTCAGACAACAGGATTTGGCGGAATGATTTCCTTTACCGTAGACAGCTATGAGACCGTTAAGAAGATTCTTAAAAATGTAGATATGATTATGTTTGCGGAGAGTCTTGGTGGAACAGAGACCTTAATCACATATCCGACCACACAGACTCATGAGGATACACCGCTTGATGTAAAAGAGAAGCTTGGTATTACAGACTGCTTCCTTCGTATGTCAGTAGGAATTGAAAATGTGGATGATATCATTGCAGATTTAGACCGGGCAATGAATGCTTAAGAAAAATAAAGGAAAGAGAAAGCAAGGAGAAAATAAATGAAATTTACAAAGATGCAGGCATTTGGAAACGATTATGTATATATCGATGCCATTCATCAGCATCTTGACAATCTGCCGGAGCTTGCGAGATTCGTAAGTGACCGGCATTTTGCCATTGGTTCTGACGGAATGGTATTGATTTGTCCGTCCGAAAAAGGGGATTTCCGGATGCGGATGTTTAACCCGGATGGAACAGAGGGCGAGATGTGTGGAAATGCATTGCGCAGCGTAGGAAAATATGTATACGACCACAGACTGACGGATAAGACAGACCTTGTAATTGAAACCTTAGGAGGCATGCAGCATCTGAACTTAACTGTGACGGACGGCCTGGTAAGTAATATCAGAGCAGATATCGGAGCACCGAGAATGTCTGCAAAAGTGATTCCGGTCAACACAAAGCTGGATGAATTTGTAGAGCAGCCGGTACAGGTACTGGATAAGACCTTCCATATTACGGCAGTATCCTGGGGCAACCCGCATTGTGCCATGTATGTAGACAGCGTGGCAGACCTTGATGTAGAAAAATACGGAAAAACCATTGAGCATATGACAGAGCTTTTTACCAATAAGACCAATGTAACTTTTGTGGAATTTGTGCGCAGGGATTATGTGAAAATCCGGGAATGGGAAAGAGGAACCGGAGAGACTATCGGATGCGGAACCGGATGCTGTACTGCAGTGGTAGCCGGCGTATTAACCGGACGCTTAGACCGGAAAGTAACGGTAGAGCAGATTGGCGGACCGCTCTATATTGAGTGGGAGGAAGAAAGCGGACATATGTTTATGACCGGACCTTCCCATACGGTCTTTGAATCGGAAATTGATGCAAGCCACATTATCGGAACAGCGGAATAATACATTAGGAGAGAAGTATGAAATTAGCAGAAATATGTGAAGAATTGACCTATACCTGCCTGCAGGGAGAGATGGAGAAAGAAATCAGTGATATTATCTATGATTCGAGAAAAGTAGAAAAAGACACCGTATTTGTCTGTATGGTAGGAGCTGTTGTAGACGGACATGACTTTGTTGAAGATGCGGTAAAGAAAGGTGCTTCCGCCCTTGTAGTAGAGCATGCAGTAGAAGTCGATATCCCGGAGAGTTGTACGGTTCTTCAGGTAGAAGATGCCCGTTATGCCCTGGCAATTATGTCGGCTGCTTTCTTTGGACACCCGGACAGAGAGCTTACCACCATTGGACTGACCGGAACAAAAGGAAAGACCACTACTACTTATATGATAAAGAGCGTTTTAGAAGAAGCCGGTAAGAAAGTCGGACTGATTGGAACCATCGGTGCCCTGATCGGCGAGGAGAAGCTTCCGGCAAAGAATACCACACCGGAATCTTATGAATTACATAAGATGTTCCGTGCCATGGTAGATGCCGGCTGTGAATATGTAGTAATGGAAGTATCCTCCCAGGGACTTAAGATGCACCGCGTGGCAGGAATTGTATTTGATTATGGAATCTTTACCAACTTATCACCAGATCATATCGGACCAAATGAGCATGCCAGCTTTGAAGAATATCAGGAATGCAAGAGTCTCTTATTCCGTCAGTGCAAAGAGGGAATTGTAAATGCAGATGATGAGCACGTAGCTGGAATAATCAAAAATCATACCTGTAAGCTTCATACCTTCTCCTGTAAGAAAGACGCAGACCTGATGGCGGGAGCTGTTGGATATCTGGATGAAGAGGGACAGATTGGAATGCATTTTACCACTACCGGATGTATGAATGTTTATGCAGTAGTTCATATTCCGGGAAGCTTTTCAGTATACAATTCACTGGTAACCATGCTGACCTGTCATCTGGCAGGAATTTCCGATGAGGCAATTTTACGTGGACTGGATAAAGTAAAAGTCAGAGGCCGTGTGGAATTAGTTCCGGTTTCCAAAGATTTTGCGGTAATTATTGATTATGCCCACAATGAAGTCAGCACAAGAAGTGTGCTTACCACATTAAAAGAGTATCATCCGAAGCGTTTAATCTGTGTCTATGGTGGCGGTGGAAACCGTTCCAAGCTGCGCCGTTATGACATGGGGGAAGTGACAGGAGAACTGGCAGATTTAAGTGTGTTGACCTGTGATAACCCAAGAGATGAAGAAATCCGCGACATTAACAACGATATTAAGATTGGCCTTGCAAAGAGCAACGGAAAATATATCGAAATCGATGACCGCAAGGCAGCCATCAAATATTGTATCGAAAATGCCAGAAAGGGTGATATGATAGTACTACTTGGAAAAGGTCATGAAGATTATCAGGAAATCAAAGGTGTAAAATATCATTTTGATGAAAGAGAAGCCATTGCCGAAATCAAAAAAGAGTTAAATTTATAATTCACATATGTGAATTATACTGAAATATAAGAATTGCAATAAGTAACCGGAGTCATTGACTTATAATTATGCCACCCTTATAATAAAGATTATGTATCAGCAAAACAGGTGAAAGCCTGTGACGCAAAGCTATAGGGTCTTTGAAATGACAGCCAGTTGCAAGAAGGAAGCATCCGTGCATTGGCGGAAGCTTCCTTTTTTCGGTTATGCGGGAAATGCGCAAAGTGTGTTTCCTGTAGCCGTATGCAGGTAACGAGGGAAAGGAAACAAATATGCAGAAGTTTGATTATGAAGTATACACAGGAAATGATTTAGGAGCGGTATACTCACCGAAAATGACAAGATTTAAGGTCTGGGCACCGGAGGCAGAATCTGTGAAGCTGAACCTTTATAAACAGGGCGAAGGAGATAATCTCATAGAACAGCATGTTATGAAGAAGTCAGTAAACGGTACTTACGTTTTTGAAAAACAGGGCGATTGCAATGGAATCTACTATACCTATACAGTAGTAAATCACGGAGAAGAGCAGGAAGCAGTTGATCCATATACACGATCAGCGGGTGTAAACGGGCAGCGTGGAATGGTAATTGATCTTGCAAAGACCAATCCGCAGGGATTTGAACTGGATGAATACCGGAATCCGGAGCAGATTGTAGATGCAGTGATTTATGAAGGCAGTGTAAGAGATTTTACGATGGATGAATCCAGCGGCGTATTTCATAATGGAAAGTTCTTAGGCCTGACGGAAGCCAATACTACAAATCATTTTGGAGAAGCAACCGCACTTGATTATATCAGTGGCCTTGGTGTGACACATGTACAGATTCTTCCGGCATTTGATTTTGAGACCGTAGATGAGAAAAATCAGAAAGCACAGTATAACTGGGGATATGATCCGGATAATTATAATGTTCCGGAAGGTTCTTATGCAGTCAGCCCATATGATGGAACAGTGCGGATTCAGGAAATGAAACAGATGGTGCTGGCATTGCACAGCAGAGGAATCGGAGTGATTATGGATGTGGTCTTTAATCATACCTATCGAAGGGATGATTCCAACCTTCAGAAGATTGTGCCGGGCTATTATTATAGAAGTGATGAGACCGGATATACTGACGGATCCGGCTGTGGCAATGAAGTGGCCAGTGACCGTCCGATGGTGCAGAAATTAATCGTAGATTCCCTGATTTACTGGGCAAAGGAATATCATATCGATGGATTCCGCTTTGATTTGATGGGAGTTCTGGATATTGATACAATGAATGTTATTGCAGAGCGTTTAAAAGAAATCCGTCCGGATATTTATCTTTATGGGGAAGGCTGGAACGGTGGCCCATCTTCTCTGGCAGAGGAGAAACGTGCATTTAAAGCCAGTGCGAAAAAGATGCCGGGAATCGGCATGTTCAATGATGACATCCGTGATACCATAAAAGGAAGCGTATTCTATGATGATCATCTGGGTTTTGTTAATGGCGGCATCCATCTGGAAAATGCATTGCGCTATGGCATTACAGGAGCAGTCGCACATCCACAGGTAGATTATGATGCCTATGGCAGTAAGCCGTGGGCGAAAGAGCCGGGACAGAGTATTAATTATGTCTCCTGTCATGATAACTATACCCTGTGGGATAAATTATCCGTCTCCTGCCCGGAGGCATCGGAAGAAAAGAAGAAAGCCATGAACCGGTTGTGCGCAGCCATTGTATTTACTTCCCAGGGCGTGCCTTTTATCCAGGCAGGTGAAGAATTCCTCCGCAGCAAACCGCTGCCGGAGAAAAAAGGTTTTGCAGAAAACAGCTATAATATGCCGGATGCGGTAAACAGCATCAAGTGGGATAATATACATGAATATCCGGATATGATAGCATACTATAAGGGCTTGATGGAACTGCGGAAAGCCCATCCGGTATTCCGTATGCAGAGTGAAGCGGAAATGACACAGAATCTCTGCTTCTTATCAGATACACCGGAAAATGTTGTGGCATATCTTTTAAAGGGAAAAGGTGCAGATGATACACCGGAAAACATTTTGGTAATATTCAACGGAAATGATGAAGAGATTTTGTATAATTTGCCGGAAGGAAAATGGAAAATTCTGGTGGATGACAAAACGGCAGGTGCAGACGGCAAAAAAATTATTTCCGAAAAGACCGATGTAGAGCCGCTTTCCGCTCTTGTATTAGAAAAAGAATAAACAATTTGGCACAATACCTTGAAAAGATAATTTAATCTGATACAATATATAGTATACGCGTTGAAAATGAATTATTTTGAATAGGGGTGCGAATATGAAAATCATAAAGAGAAGTGGGACGGAAGTTATATTTGATAAAGAGAAGATTTTAGCGGCTGTGTGTAAAGCCAATGAAAGTGTGGTAGACAGCGAGCGTATGACAGAGGCACAGATTAATGCTATTGGTGAAAATGTGGAGAAGGCATGTAATACCATGAACCGTGCATTAACCGTAGAAGAGATTCAGGATCTGGTGGAGAACCTGATTATGAATCAGCGTGCGTATACGGTAGCTAGAAATTATATCACTTACCGCTATAAACGTGCTCTGGTAAGGAAGACCAATTCTACCGACGACCAGATTCTGACACTGCTTGCCTGCAAGAATGAGGAAGTAAAGCAGGAAAACAGCAACAAGAATCCAACTGTAAGCAGTGTGCAGCGTGATTATATGGCAGGAGAAGTCAGCAAGGATATTACCAAGCGTTTCCTGCTGCCGCAGGATATTGTAGAAGCCCATGAGCAGGGAATTATACATTTCCACGATTCCGATTATTTTGCACAGCATATGCATAACTGTTGTCTGGTTAATTTAGAGGATATGCTGCAGAATGGTACGGTAATCAGTGAGACCATGATTGATAAGCCAAAGAGCTTTGAGACTGCCTGCAATATTGCAACCCAGAGCATTGCCCAGATTGCAAGTTCACAGTATGGGGGACAGAGTATTTCACTGGCACATTTAGCACCATTTGTCAATGTGAGCCGTCAGAAATTCCGTCGTCAGGTAGCAGCGGAATTTGAAGCAGCAGGACTGGAATTAATAGAGGAACAGATTAATAAAGTAGCAGAGATTCGAGTAAAAGACGAAATCAAGCGTGGCGTCCAGATGATTCAGTATCAGGTGATCACATTGATGACCACCAATGGACAGGCTCCGTTTGTAACAGTCTTTATGTATATTGATGAAGTACCGGAAGGACAGGTAAGAGACGACCTTGCAGCGATTATTGAAGAAGTCTTAAAGCAGAGAATTCTTGGTGTGAAAAATGAGCAGGGCATCTACATTACACCGGCATTTCCAAAGCTGATTTATGTGCTGGAAGAGGATAATGTTGAGCCGGATTCCAAGTATTATTATCTGACAGAGCTGGCTGCAAAATGTACCGCAAAGCGTCTGGTACCGGATTATATTTCAGAAAAAATTATGAAACAGCTGAAAGAGGGCAACTGCTATCCATGTATGGGCTGTCGTTCTTTCTTAAGCGTATACAAGGATGAAGAAGGAAAGCCGAAATATTACGGACGGTTCAATCAGGGTGTCGTAACACTGAATCTGGTGGATATTGCATGTTCCTCCGGCGGAGATATGACCCGTTTCTGGGAAATCTTCGATGAGCGTCTGGAATTATGCTATCGGGCATTGATGGCAAGACATAACCGCCTGAAGGGAACACCTTCTGATGTGGCACCGATTCTCTGGCAGTATGGTGCACTGGCCCGTCTTAAGAAGGGCGAGACCATAGACAGGCTTTTATATGGCGGCTATTCCACTATCTCTTTAGGCTATGCAGGATTGTGTGAATGTACCCGTTATATGACCGGTAAATCCCATACTAATCCGGAAGCAACACCATTTGCACTGGCAGTGATGCAGCATTTAAATGATGCCTGCGATAAGTGGAAGACAGAGACAAATATTGCTTTCAGTGTATATGGGACACCACTTGAGTCTACGACCTATAAATTTGCAAAATGTTTGCAGAAGCGTTTCGGAATTATTCCGGGCGTTACGGATAAGAGCTATATTACCAACAGCTATCATGTTCATGTGACAGAGCATATTGACGCATTCAAGAAGCTTGGTTTTGAAGCAAAGTTCCAGGAGCTTTCCCCGGGCGGCGCAATCAGCTATGTGGAAGTGCCGGATATGCAGGATAATATTGAGGCGGTACTGTCTGTCATCCGTTATATTTATGACCATATTATGTATGCAGAACTGAATACCAAGAGTGATTATTGTATGGAATGTGGTTACAATGGCGAGATTAAAATTGTAACAGACAAATACGGCAAGCTGGTGTGGGAATGCCCAAGCTGTGGTAACCGTGACCAGGATAAGATGAACGTGGCAAGACGTACCTGTGGTTATATCGGAACCCAGTTCTGGAATCAGGGAAGAACTCAGGAAATCAAAGACCGTGTATTACATTTGTAAAGAAAATTTAGAAAAAGAAAAAGGAGTACGTTAAAGTTGGCTCCATAAAAATACCCCGGAAACAGAAAGATTCATTCTTTGGAAGAAGGAACCATCTGCTTCCGGGGTTTTCTATACTGCACTTTTTCGGAATAACTTCCTGCGCAGCAGGTAATAGGCAAGAAGCATCATGCTTCCGGTCAGTACCCAGGAAATCGGATAGATAACCATAACTACCCAGAACTCATGGAAATACCGGCAGACGGTAGATACCCAGATGAGCCGTAGGACACAGGAACCGAAAACGGTAATCAGTGCAGGCGACAGGGAATGTCCCAGTCCACGCATGGCGCCTCCGCTGATTTCATAGGTAGAAGTCAAAAGCTCTAAGGTTGTTGCAATTAACAGGCGCTGGACGGCAAAGGTAAGTACCTCCGGGTCGTTGCTGTAAAGGTGCAGGAAGAAGCCCCGTCCTAAGATGAAGACACCGGAAAGGAGTCCGCAGAAGATAAGGGAAAATATCATATTTAAACGGAATACCTTTTTGCAGCGGTCATATTTACCAGCACCGTAATTCTGGCTGGTGAAAGTAACAGTAGTCTGGGCAAAAGCATTTACCACAAAATAGGAAAAATATTCAAAGTTTAACGATGCGGCAGAACCAGCGACAGCATCAGAGCCGAAGCTGTTAATGGTGCTCTGGATGCAGACATTGGCAATGGAAAAGACCATACCCTGCAATCCGGCAGGAACGCCGATGACAAGAATCTTCTTTAATTCATGCCAGGAGATGGCAAGTGCCTTTGGCTCTAAACGAATCGGATCATCCTCATGCAGCAGGATGTAAATCAGGATTCCGGAGCTTACAATATTCGAAACCACGGTAGCGATAGCAACACCGGATACGCCAAGGTGGAAGGCAATGACCAGAATAAGATTCAGCCCGGTATTGATAACACCGGCTGCAATCAGTGCATAAAGCGGCCGTCTGCTGTCTCCAGTACTCCGGAGAATCGAGGAACAGAAGTCGTATAACAGAATGAATGGCATACCAAGGAAGTAAATCCGAAGGTATAAGACCGCAAGGTCAATGACATCATCCGGCGTTCCCATCAGTACCAGAACCGGTCTTGCAATAAACTGTCCCAAAACCAGCAGGAAAATGCCGCCAGCCAGAGCCACAACAATGGCAGTGTGAATGGCTGCTTTGATATTCTTATGGACACCCTGACCGATATATCGGGAAATAATAACATTCGAACCCAGTGAAATACCGATAAAAAGGTTAATCATCAAAGCAATCAGGGAACTGTTGCTTCCCACGGCAGCTAAAGCCTGGCTGCTGGCAAAGTTGCCGACGACAGCGGTATCCACAGAGTTAAAAAGCTGCTGTAAAATACTGCTGGCAGCCAGCGGCAGCGCAAAAATCAAAATTTTATTCCATAAAGGTCCATGTGTCATATCAATGGAGTTTTTCTTCTTTTCTATCATTTAAATCCCTCGTATATTAGATGTATTGGCAATCGCGAAAGAAAAAGATTCTAAAATATTTTGAGAAATAAATCTTTTGTTTCTTTTTCTTAATAGGAAATATTATGTAATTCCTGCTTCGCATTTTTCCTGATTGCCGGCTGTCTTTCCGTTTGCTTTGATAAAAGACGCTTGTGCTGTCCGTCGATTACGGATGCCGCCTGAAATCTGCAAGGGGCACTAAGAATTTCGATGGGATTCTACTTTCGTCTGGCAACCGGTGTATATTCACATCCATGTTCAGATACACCGGTTGCCAGACGAAATTCCAAGTGCCCCTAGGCAGATTTCAAAAGGCGTCCGTATTTCGGCGAACAGCCCAAGTGTCTTATCAAACATTGGAAAGACAGGCGGAATAGCAAAAAGAAAAATGCGGGGGATGGAATTACAATATTTCCTATTTAAAAAGAAACAGAAGATTTATCGGCTAAAATAGGTTATATATGTTTTCTTTCGCAATTGCTCTATCATTCATGATAACCACAGTGATTATAGTTTCACGGAAAAGAAAAGTCAATAGAATGGATTCCGGATAGAATAAATTAAAAAAAATATTGATTTTTTGAAAAAATTGAAGACAATAGAAAAAGATAATCGTTATATAGTATGAGAACGTTCTTAAAAGACAAGGAGGTGGATAAAAATGTGTCAGGAACCATTTACGCAGATGGTTCATAAATATCAGAATCTGGTATTTTCTATTTGCGTTAAGATGACCGGAGATTACTTTGCAGCAGAAGATTTGACGCAGGAAACATTTTTATCTGCCTACCAGCACAAGGAAGAGTTCGACGGTAAGAATGAGAAAGCCTGGCTTTGCAGGATTGCTTCGAATAAATGTATCGATTACAGCAGACAGGCGGCAAGGCGGATGGTACCCACCGAAGACGAAGTCTTAGGAAGTCATCCGGCGAGAGCAGGGGGACCGGAAGAGCAATGCATCGAAGAGGTGGTCCGGGAAGAACTGAAGGAAAAATGCAGACAGTTGAAACCACCTTATGATGAAATCGCAAAGCTGTACTTCTGTGAAGAACATCCTGCCGGCGAGATAGCAGAGTTAAAGCAGAAGAATTTGAAAACCGTGCAGACACAGATATACCGGGCGCGGGCAATGCTTAGAAAACTATATGGAAAGGAGCGGAGCTGATATGAGAAAAGAAGATACACAGGAGTATTTAAGTGACGAAGCGTTAGAAGCACTGATCCGGGAAACAGAAGAAGGACCGATGATAAAAGCACCGGAATATTTAGAAGAAAATATTCTGCATAAAATTGAGCAGCAGCAGAAGATTATTGTATACAAAGAAAAAGTGTCAGCGAAGCGGAAGCTCCTGACTTATAGCATGAAAGTAATGGTTGCGGCGGCAGCGGCAATCGCCTTTCTGATTGTAGTTCCTACGGTGGAGCAGCAGAGCAGACCAAACATGGAAACTTATGTGGCAGAAGCAAAAGAGCAGGTCAATAAGGACTTACAGGAACAGAAAGAGAAAGCGAAAAAGCGTAGTGAAGAGCAGAATTTCTTACAGAGTGTAAATGATGCGTCCAGTGCATTTTGCGATTTTATTACTGAGACGACAAATGGATGGTTTTTAAAGGAGGAAAGATAACATGACGAAAAAGAGAAATGGATTTTTAAGATTTTGCTGTTCCCTTTTACCGGGAGCAGGGGAAATGTATATGGGATTTATGAAAATGGGCTTAAGCCTGATGTCGATGTTCTTTGGCATTATTGTAGCAGCATCTATTTTTGAACTTGGACCGCTGGCAGTGCTTGCAGTAATTGCATGGTTTTACAGCTTCTTTCATGTACACAATTTAGCAGGCTTATCCGATGAAGAATTCTATGCCGTGGAGGATGAGTATTTATTCCATTTAAGTGGAGAAGGCGGGAAAGATAAATCCTTTGTAAAGCGTTATCATACCATTATTGCAGTCGTGCTGATTCTGCTTGGTATTATGTTAATCTGGAACAGTTTCTATTGGATGATTGCAAATTTAATTCCGGATGAAACGGTCTGGGTACTTCAGGAAATCAGTTACCGGCTTCCAAGACTGCTGGCAGGAATTGCAATTATAGCAGCAGGAATTTATCTGGTTCATGGTAAGAAAAAATCCCTTGAGGAAGAAGAAACAAAGGAGGCATAGGGAAAATGGATGAGAATGTGAAAGAAGTACGCACCCACAGAGTGGGCAGCATTACCTTAGGCAGTGCACTGGTTTTGTTTGGAATCCTGTTTCTGGTACATCTGTTTGTGCCGGTATTGACCTATGAAATCATTTTCCATATCTGGCCATGTATCTTTATCCTGCTTGGAATAGAAATTCTTCTTGCCAACCGGAAGAAGAATGTGGAATTTGTCTATGATGGTAAGGCGGTATTCCTTACCATCACATTAACCTTCTTTGCCATGCTGATGGCAGGAGCAGATGTGGCAATTCAGCAGGCAGATATCTACATGCACCTTTAAGAATGCAGCATTAAGAATGTACCTTTAAGAGGAATGCTCTTTCCGGTATTGCTTTGGCGTCATTTTGTGCTTGTTTCGGAAAGCCTTAATAAAATGGCTGCAATCGGAAAATCCGGTTTCCTGACTGATATAATTCAAGTCAAGATTGGTAAAGAGCAGCAAATCTTCAGCCTTGCAAAGGCGGATAAATTCAATATATTTTTTACAGGACTGGCCATAGAGTTCCCGGAAGCTTTTGGCAAAATAGGAATAACTCATATTACACATTCTGGCAAGGTCTTCCACCTTTAATGGCTCCTGGGCATGAGCGTCGATATATTCCGTAATGGAATGTATGGACGCTTCTTCTGTATTTTGCGGAATAGCCAGAGATTTATCCGTATTAAAACCCTGTGCCCGCCAGATACGCAGGATAAAGGTTAAAAGGGAATTAATCTGGGACTGTACCAGAATCCGGTAACCGTATTCCTGCTGCTGCATTTCGTGTTCACAGGAGGAAAAGATTCCGGCAATGGGATAGCCTGTTAACATCGCTTTGGAAAAATATTTCGGAGCATGGGAATCACCCTTCGCCAGATTAAAAAGTGATACAAAATTAATCCCAGAAAAAGTGGTACTTAATGCATTGCCGGATGGTGCAAGCTGGTTTAAGTCAAATTTCATGACATAATAAACCAATGGCTGCTCTGTGGCAGTATAGATAGAATGGATTGCCTGCGGAAGAAATAACGTCATATCACCTTCTTCTAGTACATAAGTATCATCATCACAGTTGATGATGGCGGTGCCCTCTAACATATACAGAATTTCAACAAAATAATGCCAGTGGGACCGGATAGGAAAAGAATGGATTCTCGTATTAAATAAGAAACATTCAAAAGGAGCATTCAGCCGGTCGCTGTATTCAAAAAGTGAATTCATAAAGTCGTCCCCCAATATATCTGAAATAAATGAATTCCTGTTATAAGAGATTTTTACTATTTTTATAATAAATCATTATAGCAAGATTCCAGGGTGAATGCTATAGTTTCCATCATAAAAAGTCATTGAAAGAGGAGAACGGAAACACTTACCATGGAATATATCTGCGGCATGACATATGCACCATTTGCAAGAAAAGGGAGCTATCAGGAGAAGAGTGCTTTTGACAGCTTAAAGAAAATGAAAGAAAATACCAACAGCAATTTTGTTATTTTAGCACCAAACGGCTTGCAGGATACGGCACAGTCGGAAGAGATTGGTTATACTTCTGAAGCAACGGTGTCAGATGATGAATTAAAGGGCATGATTGATTATGCGAAAGAGCTTGGCATGCGTGTGGCATTAAAGCCTACGGTAAACTGCAAAAATGGAACCTGGCGTGCCCATGTCAATTTCTTTGATGAAGACGTAGTCTGTGAACCAAAGTGGTGTAACTGGTTTGAATCCTATACAGAATTTCAGCTTCATTATGCAAGGCTGGCAAAAGAAATGGGTGTGGAAATGCATATTGCAGGCTGCGAAATGGTTATGGCAGAGCGCAGGGAAGCAGAGTGGCGGAAGCTGATCGCTGATATCCGGAGTGAATTTGACGGACTTGTTTCCTATAATACCGATAAATATCAGGAGCATAATGTGAAATGGTGGGATGCAGTAGATGTGATTTCTTCCAGTGGCTATTATCCGTTGGAGGACTGGGAGAACCAGCTTGACCGGATTGAAGCGGTGGTAAAGAAATTTCAAAAACCATTTTTCTTTGCAGAGGCAGGATGTATGTCTATCGTGGATTCTAATAAAGTGCCAAATGACTGGACGGTGCAGGGAGAAGCAGATGCTAAGGGACAGGCAGACTGGTATGAGGCAATGTTTGAAGCCTGCTTAAAAAGAGAATGGGTGAGGGGCATGGCATTCTGGTCCTGGAACAGTCATCTCTACACGAAGAATGCTGCCCTAAAGAGAAAAGATTATGAAATATATGCAAAACCAGCGGAGAAAATCGTGAAAAAATACTATGATTCTATTCAAAAGTAACAAAAAGTTAAAAAACCTAAAATAAACTGTTATGGCATATGGAATCCGTACATTCTGATTTTTCTTAATAAAATAGATTTCTACCATTTTTAAGGTAAAACACTCTATCCCGAAACGGGCGTTTCGTGGTAGAGTGTTTTTATAACGAAAACGATTGAGAGAATGCTTCTGCAATTGTGAAAAATGATATGTTTTTATGATAGGAATATATCTGGGTGGTTCGTCGAAGTACGGATGCATTATAAGTACTGCTAGGGGCACTTGGAATTTTGTCCGGCATCTGGCAACGCTGGCACAGGGAAGTGCCAGCGAGGCACATATGAACATGGATGTGAATTTGTGCCGGTTGCCGGAAGAAAGAACAGGTCTTGCAAAATTCTTAGTGCCCCTTGCAGTTCTTATGTGGCATTCGCACTCGAGGAACTGCACAGATATTCGAACTGAAAAAATTATAGTGTTTTTCATAATTGCAGAAGAATAACACAAGAAATAGAATCAGGAGGAAAACAAATGTTTCGAAAAGACTTTGTATGGGGCGTTGCCAGCAGTGCCTATCAGGTAGAAGGAAGAGACAAAAACGATGGCGCAGGAACCTGCATCTGGGACACCTTTACCGAAGCGGGAAGAACCTTTGAACATCAGAATGCATATGTCAGTGCAGATGACATGCACCGTTACAAAGAAGATTATGCATTGATGAAAGAACTTGGCGTGAAGGCATACCGTTTTTCCGTAAGCTGGGCGAGACTGATGCCGGAGGGAACCGGAAGAGTCAATGAAAAAGCGGTGGCACTCTATCGTGATATGATTCTTGAAATGAAGAAAAACGGCATTGAGCCATATATGACACTTTATCACTGGGAACTTCCGCAGGCATTGGAGGATAAAGGCGGCTGGCTCAATGAAGAAATCATAGATTGGTTTGCAGAATATGCAAAAGTAGTAGCAGAGAATTTTACTGATATCTGCGACAAGATTTTTACTTTGAATGAGCCACAGTGCTTTATCGGACTGGGATATTACCGTGGTATTCATGCACCGGGAAAGAAAGTCACACCAGAGGAAAGCTTCCGGATTGCGCATAATGCATTGCGGGCACATGGAAAAGCAGTTATTACTCTCCGGAAATATGCAAAGCAGCCGATACAGATTGGCTATGCACCAACCAGTGGGGTGGCATATCCGGCAAGTAATTCCCCGGAAGATATTGAAGCTGCAAAGAAGGTATATTTTGGCTTTTATAATGATGTCGACAACTGGACCTGGAATGTATCCTGGTATTCCGACCCGGTTATTTTAGGACATTATCCAAAGGAAGGCCTTGAGAAATACAAGGAGTATCTGCCGGAAATCACGAAAGAAGATATGGAACTGATTCACCAGCCCATTGATTTTTACGGACAGAATATTTATAACGGATATCCGGTTCGTGCAGGAGCAGATGGAGAACCGGAATTTGCAGACCGCCCTGCAGGATTTCCAAAGACTGCCGCAGAATGGCCGGTGACACCGGAATGTCTCTACTGGGCAGGAAAATTCCTCTACGAACGTTATCAGCTTCCGATTTATATTACGGAAAATGGAATGTCCTGTCATGACAATGTGGAAGCAGATGGCAGTGTACATGATGCCAACCGTATCCAGTTCTTAGATGAGTACCTTGGCAATCTGCAGAAGGCGGCGGATGAAGGAGCAGAGATTGCTGGTTATTTCTTATGGACTTTTTTGGACAATTTCGAATGGCATGAGGGCTATTCCGAACGGTTCGGAATTATTTATGTGGACTTTGCAACCCAGCAGCGTTATGTAAAGGATTCAGCATTCTGGTATAAGAAAGTCATGGAAAGCAATGGAGCAGCGTTATCCTGCAACCAGCCGGATAGAAAAATCCGGATAGAGCGTGGTGCTGCAGAAGTAACAGGTGCAGGATTTAAGGTAGAGAGGGAAATGGATCTGCTGCTTTCTGACAGCACAGATGTCATTTATGTGGCATCCGGCAGCGGTTTAATTGGCAGCATCTGGGTAGATGCCGGAGACAGGCTTACGATACCGGAGGGCATCCGGAAGATGCATTGCAGTGGAAAAATGACACTGGTGCAGGCGTAGCATGAAAAAATAATTGTTTCTTCTAGACCAGAGAAAATGAGAATAAAAAAAGTTTCTTTTATTCCGATGAGCAATCAGAAGGAATAGAAGAAACTTTTTTTGCTTTACGGGAAATTGCTTTCCTGTAAAGCAAAAAACGCTCCGCGAGGATGCGCACTGCGGCGTATAAGGTAGATGTCGCAAGCGACCGCCGCAGGCGCGGGAATGTGCAAGGCACATTCTTTTTTAATGTTCAGATACATTTTAGATACAAATATATGTTAAAATAAACATCAAAGAGTAGTAAAAGGAGCGGGCAGCATGATACGGATATTGGTTGTAGAGGATGAAAAGGCAATATCGGATTTAATCCGGCTGAATCTGATGAAGGCAGGCTATCAGTGTGTCTGTGTATACAATGGAATGAAAGCTGCAGACCTGTTGGAAACAGAAAATTTTGATTTGATTATATTGGATGTTATGCTGCCGGAATTAAATGGATTTGAATTGATGGAATACATCCGTCCAATGGGAATTCCGGTGATTTTTCTGACTGCAAAGGATTCCCTAAAAGACCGGATGCAGGGGCTGACCTCCGGGGCAGAGGATTATATGGTAAAGCCTTTTGAAGTGGTAGAACTTTTGGCACGGGTCAATATTGTGCTGCGCCGCTATCATAAGATGGAGCAGAAGATTACTTTTATGGATATTGAATTAGACAGTGAAAATCAGGTGGTGACAAAGGCAGGAAAAGAAGTGGAGCTTACGCCAAAGGAATTTGAACTCTTAGAAATTCTGATGCGCAACCGGAATATTACACTGTTCCGGGAAAGAATCTATGAAGAAATCTGGGGAACGGAATATTCCGTAGAGTCAAGAACCTTAGACCTTCATATCCAGAGATTACGGAAAAAACTGAATCTTGGAGCGGAGCTTAAAACAGTATTTAAGGCAGGATACCGGTTAGAGGATAAAGCATGAAATTTCGATATAAAGTATTAATTACAAATTTAATCCTGCTTTCCGTCAGTCTGGGACTGGTGGGGTATCTGATGATACATAAGAATTTTGAACTGGCGAAGGAAACACAGATTTCTAATGCAGTCATTCAGAATAATCTAGTGCAATCCTCGGTGGAATATGAAGTACTTCAGGCGTTGAACCGGGAAGAACTGGTAAAGAGCGCATTGCCGGATATCGGCGCACAGGTCAGCAGCGGTATGCGGGCAGAGGATGTGACATTTTTTATTTATTATGGCGATAAGCTGGTTTATAACGAAACAGAAGAAAATGCCAATTTAAAGAAAGTCTGGGAAGCACAGCAGGAGGATGGCAATAAGAATTATGCCATCTTTGAAGAGGACGGCCATTATTATATTTATGTAACGGCATCCAGTAAGGTAGGGGATGAGAACCTCTGCATCATCAGCAGAAGTGATGTGTCCGATGCCTACGCATTAAGAGACCGGGAAATCCGTTATTTCCGGCTGATTCTTTTCATTTGCCTTATGATAGAATCTTTGTTTATTTATGTTATCAGCCGGTATCTGACCAGGCCATTGGAGCAGTTGAACCGGGTGGCAGAGGAGATTACCGATGGCTCTTATGAGACGAGGATTACAGTAAAGAGTCAGGATGAAGTAGGACTTCTGGCAGAAAACTTTAACCGGATGGCAGAAGCAGTATCAGAAAAGATAGGAGAGCTTCAGGGAATGGTACGGAAAAGGGATCAGTTTGTAGCAGACTTTACCCATGAGATTAAGACACCGATGACTTCCATTATCGGTTATGCAGATACCATGCGTTCCATGGAGCTTCCAAGAGAAGAACAGCTTCTGGCATTAAGTTATATCTTTTCCGAAGGCAGACGGTTAGAGCGGATGTCGGGAAAGCTCTTTGATTTGATTTATTTAAGGGAACATGAAATGGAAAAGGAAGCAGTTCAGGTTGAAAATGTAAGCAGTGAAGTACTTAAGGTGGTGACACCGTCCTTTGAGGCAAAAGGGCTTGTGTTAAAGGAAAATATCGAGCCGGCAGTACTGTACGGAAATAAAGAACTTCTGGTGACTGCACTGGTGAATTTACTGGATAATGCAAGAAAAGCATCCAAAGAGCATGGTGTCATTGAATTTAGCGGAAAGAGAATACAGGAAGAGGAAAATCCATTTTATTATGAACTTTCCGTAAAAGATTATGGAATCGGCATGACCAAGGAAGAGACAGAGCGGATTTGCGATGAATTCTATATGGCAGATAAATCCCGGGCAAGACAGGAAGGCGGAGCCGGAATCGGAATGTCATTAGTGGCATTGATTTTAGAACATCATCAGGCGGAACTTATCGTAGAAAGTGAGCCAAAGAAGGGAACGAAGATGCGGATATGTTTCAGAAAAGAACAAAATTAAAGATAAAAGGAAGTGTCTGTGGAATGATAGCAGGAACACTTCTGGTGGTGCTGACAGGAATTTTTCTGCCGGGAATTCTGATTGAAGGACAGGAGCGTAAAGCAGTGGGAGAAGTGCAGGCAGTTCCGGCGCAGTACATAGCTTCCGATTCCCTGCTGACAAAGGAAGCATCGGAAAGCCTTAAGTTAAGCGAACGCATCCAGTTGATTACCGGGCAGTGGGAGAGTGAGACGCAGGAAGCTTATTCTTATGAAATGACTTTGACGGATTATGAGGCAGCGGCACTGGCAAGAGACAGCATGGAAGTCATTTATCAGAATGGACAGTATCCTTCTGATTTGGCTTCTTCTTATGCCAACTGGTATACCTGGGAAGCATTTCCGGAGAAAGCAGTGGATACCACATTTCACACCTACAGTGCTTACTACTGGAAGCTTGTTTTTACAAAATATGACGGCACAGAGAAGCATATGGTATTTCTCTTAGAGGATGGCACCGTTTTACTGGCTGAGGCAAAAGGAGAAGATATTTTATCGGAGACGGCAGCAACAGAGGAAACTTCCTCATCAGGTAAAGATGATGGCGAAGAGAAAGAAAAAACAGTGGAGAAAGAGCTGGCAGAACAGCTTTCCTACACGGGGTTGGACGTAGCCGGACTGAGGATAAAATCCGATAACATACAGGAAGAAAAGGATGTCTCATACCGGTACTTTGAACTCTATGATAAAACAAGATTTATCTATGGAATCAGCACAATATCAGATAGCCAAACGAAGCGTAACATGGTAAAATAAAAAAGAAGGCAAGGTATTTTCAGTGGCATAGATGGTCACCTGCAGTTATTGCGAAAATGATCCTTCCATGTATGATTTGGGAAATTTTGTTCTGGAACAGGCTTTGTGGGACAGTAAAAGCTTTTTACAGCAGAAGCCTTCCGGTATCGGTAATCAATGAGCGGATGGCAGTATTAAGAGGCTATGGAATCAAATTTGCCATGGATGATTTTGAAACAGGAAGTTCATCTTCTGCCATGGCGCTTGAGATGCTGATTGATGAGATTAAGATTGATATGAGCTTTATCCGGAAGATTCTTGTAAACAAAAAGAATAAGGCGATTGTCCAGAGTATGGTGGATTTTGCCAATGCAGCCAATATCAAGAGTTGTCTGGAGGGCGTGGAAAATAAGGCATTAGAAGATTATCTCCGGACTGTGGGAGCCACTTGGTTTCAGGGATACTATTATTCCAAACCGGTTGGAGCAGATGAACTGGAGATACTTCTTTCGAACAGATGGAAAAAATAAGAAAAGACAAAAAATAAAAGTAAAAATAGAATTATCGAGACCGGCAGTTTTGTGGCGATAGGAAATACAGCCATAGAATTGCCGGTTTTATTGTAATGATAAGATACAAAAAGTTTACATCTTCATGTTAAAGTAACACCAGAAACGAGGAAAATGGAAAGGTAAACAGAAAATAAAAGATGGAAAACGGAGGGGACAGCATGAAACATCCAATCTTACGAAAAATGATTCCGGCAGGTATGGTGATGGTACTTCTTGCCGGATGTGGTGAGAAAAAAGTAGATTATGAGATGGAAACAGAACAGGAAACCAAAGGGGTGGTTGGTACACTGGATGAATTCCGGGAAGCGGATAACTGGGATGACAGCTTTACGGTAACAACCTCTGACGGAGATGTGAAGGTAAGAATCAATGCATCTATTGATGTGCCGGAAGCAGATGCCATGTCTGTGGTAGCGGCAGAAGAATTAAAGATAGATGTCGATTATAAGAAAAAGTTTCTGAAAGCATATTTTAAAGATTCTGAAATTTATTACCATGATGTTGAGCATCTGACAAAAGAAGAATTACAGACTGCCGTTGACAGCATGGATGGAACGATTGTTGCTGTCCAGTCTCAAATCGATGATTTGGAGAATAATGTACATCATCAGGATGTAGAAAGACATAAGGAAATGCTGAATGACTGGAAGGAAGAAACCGAAGAACAGAAAAAACAATACGAAAAAGCATTAGAGACTGCAAAAGATACCTATACTGCAGCAGAGGATTATGACAGCTGCAATGAATATGCAGGGTATTGCGGAGACCTTTTATGTAATGTGCGATTTGAAGTAAAAGAAACAAACGAAAATGCAATTGCCTACATTGTGGCATCGCCATTAGTGAAAAACAAGACGGACATTTATGTGAATCAGTATTATGGCCCACAGTCTCTAAAGGATTATGATGCTGTATATGGGAATGATACAGTAACTGCATATATCGACAATTCGGAAAAGGAAAATGGATGCAGTATTTCCCAAGAAGATGCAAAGCAGTTAGTGGAGCAGTTCTTAAAAGAAACAGGACGTGATAATCAGGTGCTTTATGGGCAGCAGGATTATTCCTGGGATGGCGCAAATGAGATAGAAGTGGATGGAGAACAGTATACCGATTATGCGGAGGTCATCGACTGGGGCTACCTCTTTGGTTATGGAACCGGTGTCAATGGACTGGCATTTAGTGATTCTTTGGATTATAACGACTTTGATATTTCCTGGGTTACGCCGGAAAACAGTGATGTAAATTTTGAATTAGAGGATGAGATACGATTTGCGGTTACGGATAATGGAATTACAGAAGTATTTATGCAGTATCCGGTAAGCGTTACAAAGATTTCAAAAGAAGTGGAACTGCTGCCGTTATCAACGATTCAAAATATAATCAAAGATGAGATTATAAAAAATGGAGACGATTACCAACTGGATGAGTGCAAGAATTTTAATAAGTTAAAGCTTGGTTATGCGCGTATCAAAGATGACCAGAAGGAAGGCTGTTACAGTTATGTGCCGGCGTGGTGTCTTTATATGGCATCCGGAAATGATATGAACCGGCATCCGGTATTTGTCAATGCCATGGATGGTACACTGATTCATCCTTTGGATGAAAGGTAAGGTGTGCCTATGGCAGATAGAAAGAAAAGAACTGGAAAATGGAAACTGCTTTTGTGCCTGGCAGCGGGCAGTTTGCTGACGGGATGCGGAAAAGCAGAGCCAGAGCTTGTGTCAACTGCCCGGACACCATATGAGAAGCTGGCTTATGATACCACGGAAGTGAAAAAAGGAAATCTGACGCCGGAAATTACCTTAAAATTAAAAGCAGAGGGTTTGGAAAAGATTACTTATGATGCAACAAATACGGAATTGAAATTAGACAAAGTATATGTGGCAGTAGGCGATAAAGTGGAAAAGGGAGAGTTGCTGGTATCCTTCCGTTCAGACAGTCTGGAAGCAAAAATGACACAGTATCAGGATGAGATTGCGGATAAACAGCTTCTGGTGGAACATTATGTAAACCTCATGAGCTGTGATGCATCCCTGGATTATAATGAAGATATTGCAAATTTAAAGCGGGATATTGAAGTAGCAGAGCTTTATGTGGAAGAGGCAGAAGAAAAGCTGTCCCGCTATCAGATTACAGCAAAAGAATCCGGTACCATTACAGCCATGGATAATTATCTGCAAAAAGGAGGCTTTGTGCCGGGAAATAATCTGATTACTGAAGTGTGTGGAACCGGTAACTATGAAGCAGACCTGCCGGAAGGCTATGAGTTTAATGTGGGAGATACTTATACAGCTACATTGGATGCACTGTCCTATGAATTAAAGGTTGCCGGTGTGGAAGAAAATAAAATCATATTTTCACCGGTATCGGATATGACATCACTTTCAGAGGCAGACGTGCTGAGTCTTGTGATTACGAAGCCCACGCTGGAAAATGTCATTTATGTGAAAGCCTCTGCCGTAAAGGAAGGTGAAGAGGGACACTTTGTCTATCTTCTGGATGATAGTGGATATCGTGAGGCGGTGCCGGTAACGGTTGGAGAAAAAGTAGGGAATCATTGGGTTGTTACATCCGGACTTTCCGGTGGAGAGAAGGTGACTCTGTGAGAAAGAAAAAAAGTTACGCAGGAAACGCACAAAGCGTGATTCCAGTAGTCCTGACAGGCCTGTTTTTTGTAATGTTAATTGGCGGCTGTGGAAGTAAGAAAACAGAAACAATACCAGACCTGGAAGAGCCGGCGGCAAGTAATGCTTCTTATCAGCAGGTGACCTATGGAAATATTGGAACCACCAACGTGCTGCTGGGAACGGCAGTGCCAAAGGAGTACGGACAGGCATATGAAGCCAATGTCACGGTGACAAAGATTCTGGTAGAACCGGGCGATACCGTAGAAAAAGGTGATGTGCTGGCATACGCAGATGTAGACGAGGCAAGTGCGTCCCGGAAAGCAAAGCAGCAGGAGCTGTCGCATGAAAATACCGTATACGAATTAAACCAGAAAATCAACCAATTGCAGCAGAATAAATTGGCAAACCAGCAGAAGCAGCAGGATACTGCAGAGAATAACATTCAGGATGCCGCAGAGAATAACATTCAGGAAGAGGATAATATGCAGGAATCTGCAACAGAGAATAACACGCAGGAGACAGAGGCAGAGGCAGAGGACATCACCTCCCAGATAGCCGTCCTGCAGGAAAACAGCCGCTACGATACGAAGCTTCATGAGTACCGGGTGCAGAAGCTGAATGAAGAGATTGCAGCATTGGACGCTCTGATAGCAGATGGAACGTTAAAGGCAAATCACAGTGGTGAAGTGGTTTATACCAAGAGCCTGACGGTAAGCCGGAATGCCGGTACAGGAGAAAATGTCGTTGTTGTGGCAGATACAGAAGACCTTGCAATAGAGCTTAAGGATGTAACGGTACAGAATTATAAATATAAAGATGTTCTTGAAAAATATATGCTGCAATCCGGCGAAAGAGTGCCGGTTACTGAGCGGGAATACAGCACCGATGAGCTGGTACTTGCAAAGATAAATAATAATTATCCCAATGTTTTGATAGAAAAGCCGGAGGGCGTGGAGCTGAAAGCCGGAGAGCTATATCCCATTTATTTTGAAGAGAAAAAAGCGGAGCATGTCCTTCTGGTGGGAAACGATTCCCTGTATCAGGAAGATGGGGAAACTTATGTTTATGTGAAAGCCGGGGATGATACCAGAGAAAAGCGTAAAGTAACAGCAGGGGCGGCAGATGACCATAATACCCAGATTACGGATGGATTAGCGGAAGGAGAAGCAGTCTATTATGAGACTACGGAGCGGATGCCTTCGGATTATACCGAGTATACGGTGGAGCGGTCAGATTTTCAGGTGGAAAATCACGGATTAAAATATGGCAGGGCAGATAAGAATGCCAGGGTCTATCTTGCTGCAAAAGAAGGAGAGATTGTAAAAATAGCGGTAGAAAAGGATGCGGAAGTGAAAAAAGGTGACCTTCTTTATATCATCAATACCGGAGAAGGAAAGGCAGCCATTACAGAAGCCGCCAATGCCATTGAGACAGAGAATACTACTTATCAGAAACAGCAGACAGACTATGATGCACAGCTTATAGAATTGCAGAATGCCACAGATTCTGTCAGTGACTATGACCGGCAGATGATAACCCTTCAAAAAGAGGTTGCAGAAGCAGACCATAGCTATACGCTGCAACAACTGCAGGCAGCTTACGATACGTTAAGCCGCGGAAATGACGGAACCGGAAAATTATCCGTTTATGCAGATGAAGATGGACAGGTTTCGAAAATAACTGTCTGGGAAGGAGACACGGTGGAAGCCGGAGATGAAATTCTTAAGATGAAAGGAGAAGCATCAGACTTACTTCTGGTGCAGATGGTGAGCAGTAAGTCCGTAACGGTGTATACGGATGATATTGCAGAGGCGGGAGAACCGGTAAGTATTACATCCGGGGATACGACTTACACCGGAACCTGTGTGGGATTTGCAGCAGGCAGCAATAATCTGGATGAGGGCTGTCTTTATATCGATGAAAATGGTGCTCATTATACCTTTCAGACAACCTCCGGGTATGATACACCGGCATTTTATGTACGGATGAATGATGAAATCGTAGATGATATGGGAAATGGAGAAAGCGTGGACTTCCCTTATATTTCCATGGAGGATGTTATAGTGCTTCCGGCAGGAATGATTTATGAAGAGAAGGATGCAATGCATCCGGATAAAGTGTCATATTTTGTGTGGAAGATAGAAGGGGACCATCTGGTGAAACAGTATGTTTTACTGGATGATACACTTACCGGAAATGGGAAAGTGGTTCTCTTTGGAATAGAGTCTGGCGATGTACTGGCAAGAGAGTAGGAGGATTTGGAATGTTACGTTTTGTCTTTTGTAAAATAAAGAATAAAAAAGGACTGAATTTGTGCCTGCTTCTTGGAATTACATTATTTATCGCATTATTTGTCTGTCATCCGATGTTTGAACGTGGTGCCGGAAACCAGGTATTAAGAACAGGATTTGAAACATATGCAAAGGAACAGGAAACATTTCCTGCAGTGATGAATCGTAGTGGCAGCTATTCTTCGAAGGATTATAGTTCTGCAAAGGAAGTGTTAGAGAAACTTGTGGCATATGAGAAAAAATGGACCGAATATGTGGCGGTGGATACAGTGGCATCCGAGCAGTATTTAAGCCTTTCCGGTGGAAAAGCAGATACCAGCCTGGGCGGAACCAATGAATATTTTACCGTTGGATATCTGCCGGAATTATCGAAGAACACAGATATTACATACGGAGAGGGTTTAGACAGCGGAAATCAGGTGAAAATAAACGGCTGTTATCCATGCCTTGTCAGTGAAGAGACGCTGGATGCCTACGGACTGGTGACAGGAGAAGTGCTTCATATGAAAATCCAGGGTGAAGCAGAAGTTTATGAAGTGGATTTTAAGGTGACAGGCATCATAAAAGAAAAGAATATCAATGATAGTTACTGGTATCACACGCTCAGTGATTTTGGAAATACACTGTTTGTATCGGAAAATACTTTTGATACATTGATTGCTTCCTTCGGGCAGGATGAAATCAGTTACGAAGAAAATCTGATGTTAGATTACCGGCAGATAGATGCAAAGCATGCGGCAGAATATGCAGATTATATGCAGCAGTTCCGGACATCAGATACAAAGTATCGGGATAATATGGCAGATACCCTGGCGTCCTTTTTCACAAAGCAGCGAACCATACAGCAGATGTTGTGGGCATTGGAACTGCCATGCATTGTACTGCTGCTGTTATTTATCTATATGGTATCCTCCCAGATACTTTCTCTGGAAGAAGGAGAAATTGCGGTACTCCGGAGCCGGGGCGCAACCAAATTGCAGGTGGGAATGATTTATCTTCTGCAGGCATCCTTTCTGGCATTGATAGGCGCAGTGCTTGGACTTTTGCTGGGATATGGAATGTGCAAAGGAGCAGCTTCCACCGACGGGTTTTTAAAATTTACCGGAAAAGATGTAAGCATGTATACCTTAAATGGCGGAATGATTCTCTACGCTCTGGTGGCGGCGGCTATTGTAATTCTGTTTCTGACCATACCGGCGCTGCGGCGGACAAAATACACCATTGTAAATGAAAGTATGGCAAAAAACGGTGTTGTGAAAAATCCATTCTGGAAAAAATGTTATCTGGATATTCTGCTATTACTTTTATCCGGGTATCTGCTTTATAACTACAACCGGCAGAAGGAGAGTCTTGCAATGGAAATGATTGCCGGAAAGGGAATGGACCCGGTAATCCTTTTGAATACATCGGTGTTTATACTGGCAGCAGGATTATTGTTTATACGTCTCTTTTATAATCTGATTCTTGCAGTGGACAGAGTTTTTAAGAACAGATTCCACCCGGCAGGATATGCGGCATTTTTACAGTTGAAAAGAACCTGGTATCAATCGGGATTTTTAGCAGTGTTTCTGGTTATGACCATAGCCAGTGGAATTTTTGATGCGAATATGGCACGGACCATGAATCAGAATATGGAAGAGCAGATTGCATATGTCACCGGAGCAGATGCAGTGGTGGAAGAAAACTTCCGGCTGCAGGTTTCGAAAATGGAAGAAAAGGAAACCAGCTGGAAATATCTGGAGCCTGATTTTGGAAGATATGAAACATTAATCAAAGAAAATGTCTGTGAAAATGCCACAAGGGTACTGATCGATGAAAAGACGGATATTACTGCGAAAAACGGAACAGTTTTTGATGGAAAACTTATGGCAATCCACACAAAAGGATTCGGGGAGACTGCACGGCTTAAAGCTGGTGTCAACAAAGAACACTGGTTTTATGCACTGAATGCACTGGCAGAGGAGCCGGATGGGGTAATAATTTCTTCCAATCTGGCAGACAAATTAAAGTTAAAGGTGGGAGATACTTTAAGTTATACAAGGTATCTGCCGGCAGAGATTGGTGAAGATGCCATGGGCAGCAGGCAGGCAAAGGTCTGTGCAATCATAGACTGCTTCCCTGGTTATGAAAGATATGCTTATGTAAAGGATGAAGAAGGCAATTTAAATGAACAGGAACAGTATCTTCTGGTAGCAAATTATGCCACCGTTATCAGTGCTTTTGGTCAGACCCCTTACCAGGTGTGGATGAAGCTTTCAGATGGTGTGAAAGAGACTATGTTTACGAAAAGTCTTGCGGCAGCAGGTGTTCAGCCGCAACATATTACCTTATTGCAGGAACAGCTTGCCGACAACCGGAATTCAGCCATGGTACAGGTGACAAATGGAATGTTTACATTAAGCTTTATTTTATCTTTGGTGGTATGTTCGGTAGGATTTTTACTCTATTGGATTATGACACTGAAAAAACGGGAACTGCTGCTGGGAGTCTACCGGGCAATGGGAATGCGCATGGGAGAGATTCGAAAGCTGCTTTTGACGGAACAGCTATTTACTTCCGCCGGGCCACTGCTTGCCGGTGGCGGAATCGGAGCAGTGACAACGCTTTTGTTTGTACGTCTGCTTATGGTGGTCTATCTGCCGCAAAAGCATAATCTTGCCATAGAAATATACATTTATCCTACAGACCTTTTGAAGCTTTTAGCGGTACTTCTGGCAGTGATGTTATTCTGTTATCTGATTATCCGGAAAATACTGCGGAGCATGAAAATTGCAAAGGCACTTCGGTTAGGGGAGGACAGCTGATGGAACAGACGATAGCAATACGCACAGAAAATATAAAAAGATATTTTTCGTCGGGAGATGGCAGCATCGTCCGGGCTTTGGACGGCGTTTCCATGGAGATACCAAGCAACAGTCTTACTATTTTAAAGGGACGTTTCGGCTCCGGCAAGACAACCCTTCTTAATCTTTTAAGTGCTCTTGATGTACCGACGGAAGGAAAAGTGGAATTTTTCGGAAAAGATTTGGAACATTTAAAAGACAGGGAGCGGGAGGACTTGCGGCGTTACCGGATGGGATTTGTTTTTCAGTCTGTGGCATTGATTCCTGTGATGAATGCCTATGAAAATGTGGAATTTGCCCTGCGGTTATCCGGTGATAAAGAGAAACGGAAGAAGGATAAGGAAGAGCAGAAAAATAGGGGAGAACAGAAGAAGCGTGTAATAGAAATCTTAGAACGGGTCGGACTGAAAGAACGGATTTATCATATGCCTTATCAACTATCTGGCGGTGAACAGCAGCGGGTGGCTATTGCCCGGGCAGTTGCCCACAGACCACAGGTGATTTTTGCAGACGAACCAACCGGTGCACTGGATACGGCATCGGGGCTTGCAGTCATGAAACTTTTCCGTGAACTGGTAGAGCAGGAGCATATCACTGTAGTCATGACCACCCATGACCCGAATCTGATGGAACTTGGTGATTTCGTCTATGAATTAAAGGATGGGAGGCTGGTAAAATGATTCAGTGTGACAGCCTGGTAAAGATATATGAGATGGAACAGCATAAAGTCATGGCACTGGAAGGACTGGATCTTACGATAGAAGATGGGGAAATGATGGCAATTATCGGCAAATCCGGCAGTGGAAAGTCGACGCTGCTTAATATCATCGGAGGACTGGAATCACCCACAGCAGGAATCCTTATGGTGGATGGAAAGGACTTATCGTCCTATACAGAAAAAGAACTGGTTTTATACCGCCGTGACAAAGTGGGATTCGTCTGGCAGAAGAGTGCAAGAAATCTTTTCTCTTATCTTACGGCGCTGGAAAATATTGAAGCACCCATGCAGGTTCATCCGGGAACATCCGCCCGGGAGAAGCGGAAGCGTGCCAGAGATTTATTAAAGGCAGTCGGTATGGAAGCACATGCGGATAAGTTCCCTTCCCAGCTATCCGGTGGCGAGCAGCAGCGGATTGCCATTGCCGTTGCACTTTCCAATCAGCCGTCGATTCTTCTGGCAGATGAACCTACCGGCGCAGTAGATACAAAGACTGCAAATCAGATATTTGAGCTGTTCCACAAACTAAATGAAGAATTTAAAATTACAATAATCATAGTGACCCATGATATGGCATTGGCGGATAAAGTGGAGCGGACAGTGCTGATTTCCGATGGCAAAATCAGTACCGAAAAGATTCGGAAAGTATCTTTGGAAGAACTGCAGCGTCTTGCAAGCACGGCAGAATTTACCCATGAAGAATATTCTGTTTTAGACAAAGCCCACCGGCTGCAGCTGACAGAAGAAATGTTAGAAGAAGCCGGTATCGATTCCAATAAAGTGCGGATTGAGGTTCAGGATGGCAAAATCCTGATTCAAAAAGAATAAACCGGTACTTGCTGCAACAAAGTATTTATGAAGTAAGAAACCGCTTCGTTTCCTCCATGACATTGCGAAGCGTTTTGATATTATCAAGTGTATCCTTTGTTTCTAAAGAGTGATTGGCATCCGGATAGAGGAAAAGAGGAATCTTTTGCCCTCTGCTGATGCCAGTCACTTTTTCAATATCGCTCCAGGGATCGGAAGTGCCGAGAAAAGCAATGGCATTCTGCGGGTGGAAATCATAGGTTTCCCGTAAAGGGGTATAGAGAATCTGGCGGCAGGAAATATTTTCCTTCCTTGCATAGGCAGAGGCAATAACCGTTCCGATGCTCTTTGAGATAAATATAATTTCATCATAATCCTGCCAGTTTACGGAAGAAAGCTGTTTTACAGCCTGTTCATAAAGATAAGAAAAAGCCTGCTGCATTTTCTCCCTATTACCCCGGATATTTCCAGTGATATCGCTGCCGGCAAGGGAATAGCCCAGTGTAAGAGCGGTTTCATAACCTGCTTCGGCAACAAGCTTTCGGCTGTAATAGAGCAGTGGTTTGTCACAGTGATAACCGATGCCCGGAAAAAAGACCGCCAGTTTATTTTTCGATAAATGCATAAGAAATTGTCCTTTCTGTTCCGGCATTTTCAGGTGGCAGAAACCGGAGCTTTTTAACCTTAGAAAATATAGTAGCACAATGGGAAATAATGACTTCTCTAAGGATATAACAAATGCGATAAAGTTAATTGTAATAAGGGACTTTATCGCATTTGTTATTAGATGAGCCGCATTGGAAACAGCACAAATTGTAACTAAATAATAAACTGGAACTTATCACCGATACATAGCTGTTTGCAAAGATTTGTGATAGTGTTGTCAACATCGTGGATGGTACTTGATATCCGGAGCAGAGGATACCCCTTACTGATGTTTAAAGTCTTAGCCTCTTGGGCATTTGCGAAAACAATATCAAGTGTTTTACGTGAATGATCCAGAATGATATTGTGTTTTCTTAGTATTTCATACAAAGATGAGTCGTTTAAATCTTCTCCAAATAAAAAAGAAAAGGATTCAGGAAATTTATTGAACTCTAAGATGACGGGGACATTGTCCATATAACGGATTCTTTCCACTACAAGTATTTTATCCCCTTCGTGTAGTGACATTTCGGTTAAATCCCGTTCAGAAGGATCTTCCAATGCAATTTTGATGGTCTTAGCTCCAGGTGTTGCATTTTTCATCCGGCACATATCAGAAAAACTTATGACTTCTGTAATATTACGCTGCAATTTTTTTTCCGCTACAAAAGTTCCTTTTCCTGATTTCCTTTCTAAATATCCGGATTCAGATAAAACGGCTAATGCTTTTCGGACAGTAACTCTGCTCACATGGTATGATTCACTTAATTCATTTTCTGTAGGCAGACGACTGCCGGCCGCCCGTTCTCCGGCGTCAATTTCTTTTCGTATTTTTTCCTCCAATTGTTTGTACAGTGGTGTGGCAATGGTGTTGTTCAGTTCCATATAAATACCTCTCTCCTAATATAACTTTCACAAATATTATAAAACAAAGTTGCAAAAATGTATATATTTTCCTATATTGTATGATATATATTGACAGAATGTATTATATTGTATTATAGTAAACATATAGAACAAATAAATACATTATAAAAAGGAGAGAAAAAATGGGATACGTAAGTAAAGACATTAAAAACATTGTGAAAGAAATTTTAGAAGAAAAAAAAGACATCGGTGGAATTAAAAATATTTATTTTGTGGGATGCGGAGGATCACTTGGTGCACTTTATCCGGCAAAAACATTTATGGAGAGAGAATCACAGGTTTTGAGATCAGCCTGGATAAACAGTAATGAGTTTGTGCATAGCACACCAAAGGACTTTGGAGAAAATTCTATTATATGTCTTGCCTGCCACAAGGGAAATACACCGGAAACGATTAAGGCTGCCAGATTAGGAAAAGAAAAAGGAGCGGCGGTTATTATTCTGACATGGCTGGAGGAATCAGAAATTATAGAATTTGGAGATTATATTATACATTATACATTTGATGCAAGTCCTGATCATCTTGCAGGGGATATTGATTATGCAGGAGAAAAGACGCAGTGCGCATTGCTTGTGGCAGTGGAATTAGTTGCACAGACGGAGGGATATGCTAATTATGATAAATTCTATGAAGCTTTAGGCATGATTAGCAATATCATCAGAAATGCACGTACACATGTGGCTGCCAGGGCAGAGGCATTTGCAGAAGAGTATCAGAATGATTCAGTGATTTATACAATGGGAAGTGGTGCAGCATATGGAGCTGCCTATATGGAGAGTATCTGTATATTTATGGAGATGCAGTGGCTTGATTCAAGCAGTATTCATACCGGTGAATTTTTCCATGGTCCATTTGAAGTTACAGATGCAAACCGTCCGTTTATGATTCAGATATCAGAAGGCTCAACCCGCGAACTGGATGAGAGAGCACTTACATTCCTGAAAACATATGCAAAACGTATTGAGGTTCTTGATGCGAAAGAGCTTGGCTTATCCACAATTGATGCAACAGTAGTAGATTACTTTAACCATGCACTGTTTAATAATGTATATCCGATTTACAACCACGCACTGGCAGTAAAGCGTGAACATCCGTTAACAACCCGCCGCTATATGTGGAAGGTAGAATATTAATGAAAAAATTCTGTGAAAAAAAATATGTATTGTTTGACTTTGATGGAGTTATAGCAGATACAGAAGAGAGTAATGGTAATTATCTGGGTCTGGCATTAAAAGAGTTTGGAGTGGAACTGACACAAAAAGACAGGGATAGACTAATTGGCTCACATGATTCCCATATTCTGCTGGAACTGCTGGAACGCTCGCCGGAGAAAATAACAATGGAACAGCTTTTGCAAAAAAGAAAAGAAATAGGAAATACATATGAAAATGGCTGCATTAAGCCAATGGATGGGGTGCTGGAGTTTATTGCCGGTTTGAAAAAACAGGGGAAAAAGCTGGCAGTGGTTTCTTCAACCTCTACACGGCTGATTGTAGTAGCATTGAACCGGATGAAAATGCTGGGTTTGTTCGATGTGCTGGTATGCGGAGACATGTGCCGGAATAGAAAACCGGATCCGGAATGCTATAGAAAAGCAATGCAATATTTAGAAGCAAAGCCGGAAGAATGTATTGCAATAGAAGACTCGTTTATTGGTATACAGGCAGCAAAGGCTGCAAATATAGAGGTAGTTGCGTATACAGGAGCTGGTGAGAATCAGGATGTAAGTCAGGCGGATTATGTTATTTCTTCATACGTTTAACTGCCTGAGTGAAAGAAAGAGAAAACAGAAGAATAAAAAGTATTTAATTGTATGCCCGCCAGTGCTCCTGGCGGGTTTTGCTATGCACAATTAAATTGATATTGATGTACAAAAAGTGAAACAAAAAATTGTGCATAATGTCGAAAATGTATTTCTTTATTGACACAAATGTATGGAATCTATATAATACAAATAGATACAAAATAAAACAATACAAATAAAAACAAATTAATACATTTTGGTTTTAAAGTAGTGCACATGCTTTGGAATAAATAAAAAAGAGGAGGTAGATGTCCATGTTTTGGATTGAATTTATTGTTTTAATGCTGATTATTGTGTGGGGAACCAGAAAAGGTGGAAGTTTCCTGGCAATGGCTGGCGGCATCGGAATGTTGATTTTCGTATATATCTTTAGAGTGACTCCATCAGATCCACCGATTACTGTTATACTGATTATGTTGGCGGTAATTACCGCAGCCTGTACGATGCAGGCAACTGGCGGATTGGATTTTATGGTACAGCTTGCAGAAAAAATATTACGGAAAAATCCGAAAAACATTACTTTGGTAGCACCTTTTGTAGCGTATTTATTTACATTCTGTTGTGGAACCGGACATATTGTATATTCGTTACTTCCGGTTATTAATGAAATAGCATTGGAAAATGGAATTCGGCCTGAGCGCCCGATTTCTGTTAGTATTATTTCATCCCAGCAGGCAAATACCGGATCACCAATAACAGCTGCAACAGTAGCTATTGTGGGTTATATGACTATTTTTGAAAAAGTAAATCTGGCAACAATTATGCTGGTAGCAATTCCGGCAGCACTGATAGGAGTATTGGTTGCAGCATTGTCTGTATACAAGAAAGGTCTGGAATTAGAGGATGATCCTGAATATCAGCAGAGGGTTGCAGATGGACTGGTAAAGGATTTTAAAAAGAAAGTAGAAGGAGAAAAACAGGTAACCAAGAAAGCAAAGATTTCTGTTGCTATCTTCCTGGTTTCTATGGTAGTAATTGCAATATGCGGTATTTTCCCGGCACTCCGTCCAACATTTAGCGATGGTACACAGTTAGCAATGACATCTTTAATCCAGATTATTATGTATGTAGCTGCCGCAATTATTGTTATTGTAAGTAAAATTGATAGTAACGACATTTTAGAAGTACCGTTGTTAAAGACTGGATTCTTTGCTGTTATTCTTGCAGCGGGACTTTGCTGGCTGGTAAATACTTTTGTTGGTGCACAGACAAACTTCATTACAGAAAATTTGTCAGCTTTAACAAATGAACATCCATGGATTTATATTATTGCAGTATTTCTGGTAGGTGCACTGACAAGTTCACAAGCGTCTACGACAATGATTATGATTCCAATTGCAATTGCATTGAATCTGCCGGCTTATATTATTGTAGGTGGATGGATGGCATGCTCATCCAACTATTTTATCCCGGATTCCAGCCAGTGTATAGCAGGTCTTGCTTTTGACACGGCAGGTACTACGAAGATTGGAAAATTTATATTTAATCACAGCTATATGCGGCCGGGACTTGTATGTACAATTGTATCAGTATTAGTAGCAACAGGAATAGGATATTTTGTTTTCTGATAAAAACCGGTGGTGGCAAAATAAAGAAAACAGTAACAGCACACAGCCTGTGTTATTCTGACAGGCTGTGGGAACTGCCACCTCATGATGGATTGCCAGATATACATAAATATTAATAATGGCTATCTGAAAAAATGAAAGAGCGAATCTGGAAAAATAATTGCTTGTTGCAAAAAGAAGAGGTGAGGGAGTCTGGGTGAAAGAAAAATTGAAAGAAAGGAGAAAGAAATAAAAATGAGACAGCCTAGAATAATTGCAATTGGAGATGCAGTTTGTGACAAATATCTTTCCAGGGGGAAAATGTATCCAGGAGGTCAGTGTGTTAACACATGTGCATATGCACATATGAATAATGCAGAAAGTGCATTTTTAGGTAAATTTGGAAATGATGAAGTAGCAGAATGCATTCAGGCAGCACTGAAAAATATGAATGTAGACTTTTCACATAGCAGGAATTATGAAGGTGAAAATGGATTTGCATGTGTGACACTGAATCAGGGAGATCGCGTATTTGTCGGGTCCAATCATGGAGGTGTGGCAAAAGAGTATCCTTATGATTTTACGCAGGAAGATTTTTCATATATAAGAAAGTTTGATTTGATTTATACAAATCTGAATGCCTATATAGATGATGACATAGAAGAAATTGCTTCCTTGGGTCTTCCAGTTGCATTTGATTTTTCAAATCGATGGACAGACGAATATCTGAAAAAAATTTGTCCGCATATTAAAGTGGCAATGCTTTCCTGTGCACATTTAAGTGATAAAGAACGCGAAAGGGAAATGAGTAAAGTAAAAGAGCTTGGAGTTCCGCTTGTTCTGGGAACAATAGGAGAAGATGGTTCATACATTTTATACCATGGTGAAATGATGTATGAAAAAGCTGTAAAGGCAGAAAGCATTATGGATACTATGGGTGCAGGAGACTCTTATTTCGCGACATTTTTGACATATATTTTACGGTATAAAGAACCGGAATTTTTTAAAGAAGAAAGTAAAGATGATGGGAATGTTAAAGAACTTTTAAAGAAAGCCATGCAGGCTGGAGCAGAATTCGCTTCAAAGATTTGCGGTGTCGAAGGAGCGTTTGGGTATGGAACGCCAATTGCAGGAAGAATAATTGATAATAGAAATAATTAAAAGGTTTAAGGAGGAACGCTATATGGATATAAAGCCGACAAGTTACAGGTATGATGGAGAAGGAATAGAATGTGCATATCGGAATGAAAAATGGGTTGTTTGTATCAAAAATTGGAAACCGAATAATGACATTGATGGGTTAGAACATTTAGAGATACATCATACGACAGATGAACAATTCATTTTGATTTCTGGAAAATGTATTATTATTACAGCGGACAGAATAGATGGAAAGTTTAATATTGAATTAACTCCGGTGGAGAAAGGAACTTTATACAATGTACCGAAAGAGCGTTGGTTTTTTACTATTGTAGAAAAGGATACCAAAATGATGTATGTGCAGGATGCCGGATGTAGTATGGATAATAGTGAGTATTGTAAACTGAGCCAGGAAGAAATTTCATATATTCAGAAATTAGCAAGACCAATGCTTGCAGAATAATATAACAACAATTTATTAAAAATATTTATGGGAGGATTATCAATGAAGCCAACAGAAATCAAGAATGTAATTACAGAAATTTTAGAAAGCAGAAAAGAAGAAGGTGGTATTAAAGCATTATATTTTGTGGGATGCGGTGGTTCTAATGGAGCACTTTATCCAGCGAAAACATTTATGGAAAGAGAATGTGCAAATATTAAGTCAGCACTAATTAATAGTAATGAATTTGTATATAGTACTCCGAAGGATTTGGGAAAAAATGTAATCGTGTGTTTATCGTGCCATAAGGGAAATACACCGGAAACAATTAATGCAGCGAAGCTGGCAAAGGAAAAAGGTGCAGCTGTAATTATTCTGACATGGAAAGAGGAATCAGAGATTACCCCATTTGGTGATTATATTATCAATTATACTTTTGGAGATAATAAGGATATTGCTGGTGAAAAAATTATCTGTGCACTTCTGGTGGCAGTGGAACTGTTGAATCAGACAGAAGGGTATGAGCATTATGAAGAATTTATGGATGGTGTTGGACGTATTGATGGTATTGTGAAACATGCATGTAAGCATGTGGAAAAACGGGCTGAACTGTTTGCCAGGGAATATAAAGATGATAAAATTATTTATACTATGGCAAGCGGAGCGGGTTATGGTGCAGCATATATGCAAAGTATATGTATTTTTATGGAAATGCAGTGGATTCATTCTTCCAGTATTCACAGTGGGGAATTTTTCCATGGACCTTTCGAAATTACAGATAAAGAAGTACCATTTGTGCTTCAGGTTTCTGAGGGAACCAATCGACCGTTGGATGAACGTGCATTGAAGTTTTTGAAGACTTATGCAAAACGGATTGAAGTAATTGATGCAAAGGATTTAGGGCTGTCTACAATTGATGCATCAGTCGTAGACTATTTTAACCATTCCTTATTCACAAATGTATATCCGGTTTATAATAAGGCTTTGGCTGAGGAGAGACAGCATCCACTGACAACACGACGCTATATGTGGAAGGTAGAGTATTAAAAAACTTAAAAAATGATGTAAACATACAGCATGTCAGATTTTGATGGAAAATTTGAAGTACATTACAAGGAAAGCCTGGAAATGATAATGATTTCCGGGCTTTCTGAGCTTTGACACATGACCTGAGGAAGAAGGAACGGAATTGAAAAAAACAATAGGTATTATTGGTGGCATGGGACCGATGGCTACCTGCGATTTAATGAAAAAGATTTTTGAAGTGTCAGATGCAGACTGCGATCAGAACTATGTGCATGTTTGTGTTGATTGTAACACGAATATTCCGGATAGAACGAAAGCTATTCTTGAAAAGGGAGAGGATCCTATACCAGAGATGGTAAAAAGTGCAGTAAGTCTGCAAAATATGGGAGCAGATTTATTGATGATACCTTGTAACACAGCACATTTTTTTTATGATCGGTTAAAAATATTTACTGATATCCCGATATTGCATATGCCCCGCGAGACAGTAAAAGCTTTAAAAGAGCAGAATATATCATGTGCAGCCGTATTGGCTACGGATGGCGTGATAAAGAGTGGGGTTTATGAGAAAGAGCTTCGGGCACAGGGAATCAAAACGATTTATCCGGATGCAGAGCAGCAACAGAAAATTATGGCAGTAATCTATCAATGTATTAAAGCTGGAAAAAAGGATGTAGAAAAGTACGGACTTGACGATATTTTAAAATCCTTGATTAAACAGGGTGCGCAAAGTGTGATTCTGGGATGTACTGAATTACCAATTGCTTTTTCCTTGGCAGGAATCAGAGAAAATATAGTTGACCCAACGGAGATTGCAGCAAGAGCTGCATTAAAATTTCTGCAATTACCAATACATGCATTATAAAGCAGCTGTATTTTTATGAAAATAAATGGTATCGGAAAAGTGTGAAAACTCCCTTCAAAAAGCCCCCAAAAAGTCGCAACAAACATTGACAATCCGTGGGTTTGAGGACTATACTAATATATAAATTATAAATACCAGACAGGTTATTACAGAAAGAGAAAGGGAGGTATATGATAACAGGGAATTATCATATATTTTCAGAGCCTTTTTGAATATTTCTGAAGGGGGAAACAGATGATTCAAAAATATTATAACAGTATTCTGGAACAGGTTTTTGCACAGATTGGAAAGAAAGAACACAACATTGTTCTGGCAAAATACAGCAATGATTTTTCATTAAAGCAGTTGGAAATATCAGAGCAGATAACGAATAATAAAGAGGTTCGTTTTGTAGCCCACGAATTCCGGGCAGAGAAATTATCGGGAGCATATGAGCCGTTTCTGGATTTGATTTTGGAACTTTTCGACCAGCAGAAGGAGATGACATTTGATGAATTCCTGGACAAGTGTAATGTCTATTCCCTGCAGCGTCCGATTATTGCAGCATACCGGGAGAGTGGAAAATGTATCCGGAAAGAGAGTTTATTGTATACAGAAGTTGACTATGAGCGGGAGCGGATGCATGATGCTATTGTGGCAATGCTTGTTGAAGTTTCTAAGATACAGCCGTTTATGCTTTGGATTAACCGCATGCAGTTTGCCGGAAAGGGAACCATAGAAATAGTCTATGAACTGTTAAAAGCAGAGCATACAGAGAATATCGGAATCGTTCTCGGCATGAATGAGCAGCAGCGTCTGCCGGAATATATGCTGCCGGGCTGGGAAAACGTAACGGAGGAATTGGATAATAATGTTGCAATATTCCGCATTGGAAATGCCGGAGAATCCCGGGAACAAAGAGATGAGGTTATTACAGCAGAAAGTATTGAAGATGATATCAGAACATTGCAGAATCTTGTTTTTTTCATGGATTTTGAACAGGCGTTGTTTTATCTGGAAAAAGTAGACCGCAGAATCAGATTTGATAATTTTACAGTATCGGATGAAGTGAAATACGAACTCTGGCAGTTCTATGCATATGTATCGGTATATATGAGGGATTTGCCAAAAGCACTGGAAATAAGTGAGGGTATCTTACAGCTTGCAGAGAAGAAAAAGAACCGCAGGATGCGTTTTTATGCATATTATCTCCGCTCTGTAATTTATATGTATCAGTCAAAACTGCAGGAAGCCACTGAATGTGCAGGTGTTGCAAAAAGTATTGCAATAGAAGGCGGCATGGAGCGCGGTCAGTTTGAAGCAGAGCTGGTAGAAATACAAGCGAAAATGGCAGGCTGGAATAATATTTTCTTCTGTGCACAGAATGTGGAAGTCAGCGATGCCATGATTGAAAAATTAATGAAATATGACTACCGGAATCATCTGGCGTACATTTATGTATATGCCTATGACAATAAGCCGGAGATTGTGGCAAAGGCATATTATTCCGAATCCCAGCTTATTTATTTCAGTAAGGGAATCAGACTGGCAACAGAAATTGGCAATACACAGCTTATTTACAATGCATATCAGAAGAACATTATGCTGGCGTCTACCAACGGTATGTATCCGATTGCGTTGCTGTATTCGGTAAGAACTTTTGAAGCACTGGATAATAAACGCTCCTTGGAAAGTGGACGTATTTTCTCGGGAATCGGTTATACCTTAACGGCATTAAGACAGAATGACCTTGCAAAGCGTTATTTTCAGAAAGCAGTAGAAATTTTATATAATCTGGAATTGCCGGAGGATATTGCGGAAGTATATTACAATATGGCAATTAACTGTATTGCAGCAGAAGAATTCAAGGAAGCCAATGAATATCTGATGCGCTGTATGAAGACCATTGAACGTCTGCATTTAAATAGTCTGAGGGTCTGTAATTTAAGTAAATTGTATGGACTTCTGGCACTGTGCAGCCAGAAACTTGGCAACCGCTTCAACTGTGAACAGTACCTCAATAACTGCAAACAGTTCTTGAATTACATAATTGAAAAAGAAAAGCTTCAGAATGATGTGGGAATCATCCACGATTATGCACGTTGTGATGACGATATGTTCCTTTATCATTTCACACGGGCATTACTTGGAATGGATTCCGGTAATGATTCGTCAGCATTTGAAGATTTTAATTGTGCAGAGACACATCTGGTGCGGACTGAGGGAAACCAGTTCTTCTGTTATCAGCTGTTCCGTAAGGACAGGATTCGCTTTTATGGGCAGACAGGAAGAATGGAACTTAAGAGCAATGAAGAGGCAATCTTAAAACAATATCTTGAGGATAATACCCATTCTCTCACGGATGAAGAAATTAAGGTATTAGAGCCATTAGAACAGTATTTATCAGAAGAACCTCTTCATGTGATATCTTCTCAGGAGATGGAAATGCAGCTGAAGCAGGAAAGCATAAACCGTGCTTACAAGCAGGAACGCCGTCAGATGGATTTTCTGTCGACATGGCAGAAGACCATTGATGTGACGGATGTTTCGGCAGAAGTAATGGTAGAGAATGTGATGCGGACATTCCTGTATCACTTTAATTTGGACCGGGCATTATATATACAGTATCATGGAAGAAAACCAAAGGTACTTTATGATAATACAGAAGCCAGTTTTTCTATGAAGGAGCAGAAGTATTTAAAGGAAGTGTTCGAAAAGACACAGAGAGGGTTTGTTGTATCGAAAATCAGCAGTAACTATTCGGAACATCTGAATGTGGTCAAACTGTTTGGTGAAGATAATGTATGCTCCCTTGTTGCTATTCCATTCTTTGACAATGGAAAAGTAACAAGCATTATGATAGCATATATTCTGATGAAGGATAACTGGCATTCTTCCGTCAGCCGCTATATGTTAGATGAGAGTGATATGCGGATTTATGAGCTTTTGTTCCGGGAAGTGCAGTATGCACTGAATCGTCTCTATGCATATGAGAAGCTCTACGAAATGAATACTGCATTGTATAAATCTGCAGTAACCGACCAGCTGACAGGAATTTTCAACAGGAAGGGATTCTATCAGAACATCGAGGAAATTATCCGGAAGATTAAAAAGGGCCGCATGAAGCATGATTTTGGTATTATGTTTATCGATCTGGATAATTTCAAAGGATATAATGATACCTTTGGACATGATGTAGGAGATTTGCTGCTTAAGTCCATGGCAAATATCTTCAGCAGGGTCTGCAGGGACAAGGGCTTTGTGACACGTTTCGGTGGTGATGAATTTATTATTTTCCTCTACACCGGAGAGCACAAGGTTTTAGAGGATACCGCAAAGGCTATCTATAAAGAGATTAAGAAACAGGATGGGTTCAGGGAACTGATTGCAAAAGAAATCGGACAGCCGGTTGAGATTGATGATAAGAAATTACTTTCCTGCTCTATTGGTATTATTTCTTCCAATCAGGTAAAGAAGGCAGAAGACATTGACGAAATGATTAAAGAGGCGGATGATCTTCTGTATGCAGTAAAAGCAGAATCCAAAGGAACGTATAAGTTCTTTGAAGAGCAGGAACAGAAGTAAAGCAAAGGAAACGGGAAAACGTATGGTAATGAAGCTTCCAGAGCATGTAAAGTTTATAATTGATAAGCTGCAGGAAGCAGGCTTTGAAGGATATGCAGTAGGAGGGTGTGTCAGAGACACCCTCCTTCAGCGTGTGCCTCAGGACTGGGATATTACCACTTCTGCCTATCCGGAAGAAGTAAAAGAAATTTTTGGGCGCACCATCGATACCGGAATTGAGCATGGAACGGTAACTGTAATGCTGGATAAAGAGGGGTATGAGGTGACAACTTACCGGATTGATGGCGAATATGAGGATGCCAGACATCCGAAGGAAGTAACCTATACAGATAATCTTTTAGAGGATTTAAAACGCCGGGATTTTACCATTAATGCCATGGCATATAATGAACAGCGGGGACTGGTGGATGCCTTTGACGGAGCAGGAGATTTAAAACGTGGCATCATCCGCTGTGTAGGAGAACCAAAGGAGAGGTTTGGGGAAGATGCTTTAAGGATGCTTCGGGCAGTGCGTTTTGCGGCACAGCTGGGCTTTGATATAGAAGAAGAGACAGCAGAAGCGATTCAGGAGCTTGCACCGATGTTAAAAAAGGTCAGTGCAGAGCGTATTCAGGTAGAACTGGTTAAGCTTCTTACCTCAGTCCATCCGGAGGAGATGCGTACCGTATATGCCACAGGAATTGCGGATGTGGTACTGCCGGAATTTTCGGTGATGATGCGTACACCACAGAATAATCCCCATCACTGTTATACAGTAGGAGAGCATACCATTGAAGTGTTAAAAGGTGTGGAAGCAGACAAGGTGCTGCGGCTTGCAGCATTATTTCATGATGTGGCAAAGCCCGACTGCCGCAGTACAGATGAAGATGGAATTGACCATTTCTACGGGCATCCGCAGGTGGGGGCAAAGAAGACGAAGACAATTTTACGCAGATTAAAATTCGACAATGCAACCATTGATATGGTCTGCCGGCTGGTGGCAATTCACGATATTAACCCGGCACTGACACCGGAGTCCGTACGAAAGGCAATACAGAAGGCGGGATTAGAGTGCTATCCGGTTATATTTGAATTGAAGAAAGCAGATATTTTAGCCCAGAGTGATTATCAGAGGAAAGAAAAGCTGGAAGCATTGGACGGATATCATAAGATTTATGATAAAATAATCAAAGATGCAGACTGTCTGACACTAAAAGACCTTGCACTTAATGGACGGGACTTAATAGAACTTGGCGTGAAGCCCGGTCCACAGATAGGAAACATTTTAGCAAAGCTTTTGGATGTGGTAATCGAAGAACCGGAAAAGAATACAAAAGAATATCTGACAGGTTATACTTTAAAGAACCTCTTCATATGATAGAAAGACGCATAAAGATTTGTGCGAATTCGTCGTATGGAGGGGTTTTTGTGTATAATTTATCGAGCCAGTTGTTAGAACAGTATCCGTTTGAGGTAACCGCCATCCAGAAAGGAAGGGGAACCTATATCTGCACGACATCAGAGGGCGGAAAAATAATAATAGGATCTTTTCGCGGGTCAAAAGGCAGAGCGGAAGCTATAGAACATGTTTTGCTCCGTCTGAAAGAAAATGGAATAGAAGCAGATGAAATCATACATACCAGGGAAGGCGAAATTTTAGCCCAGGAGGTGGATGAAACATGGTACTATGCCAGAAAATATATGGAGGGCAGGGAGTGTGAGACCAGGAGCCGTGATGATGTACTTGCTGCGGTAGAAGAACTGGCAAAGCTGCATCTTGTCCTGCAGAAGGTGGAGGATGAAAATTTAAAAATTGGCGGACAGGATTATGCCATGGAGGTATTCCGGCACAACCGGGAGCTTAAAAAGGTGCGCAATTATATTCATGGAAAGCATAAAAAGAATGAGTTTGAAATGATATTTATGCGCAATTATGAGATTTTCTTAAAACAGGCACTGGACGTGGAACATCGGCTGATGAAACCAAATCCGGGTGAAACGCAGGGGCAGAGCAGACAGCAGGGCCGGGAAGCAGCATTGTATGGAATCTGCCATGGAGACTTTAACCAGCATAATGTATTATTTACCCATGGTAAAATTATAATTACAAATTTTGAACAGGCACATTATGATGTGCTGGTAGGGGATCTGGCGCATTTCTTACGGAAACTGATGGAAAAACATAATTTTAATATCGGGCTGGCAACGGATATGCTGGCAGCTTACGAAAAAAGACGAAAATTATTACCAGAGGAATGGGAGCAGCTTTATGTAAGGATGGCATACCCACAGAAGTTCTGGAAAGTGGCAAATCACTACTTTAATGCCAATAAGGCGTGGGTGTCCGGCAGAGACATTGAGAAGTTGAACCGGGTTATCGAACAGGAAGAAATCCGCCAGCAGTTTTTAAGAATGTTATTTTATTTTGTGGAATAATCATGTATAATCATGTACAGGCAATTGCCGGAGGAAAAGAGCATACAGGAGAAAAAGAGGTGCGAAATGAAGCAATCAGGGAAGCACTGGCTGTTGGCCTTGGTTATTTTCACAGTATTTGTGGCCTTGAGCGGCTGTGGAAGGAAAGACGATGGGCCTGTCAGCATGAAAGGCTATGCATCGGGCGTTGAGGCAGCAACGGAGGAAGAGATACAGGCAGAGGAAAGCAGCCTGTATACGGTAAGTAGTGTTGATACAGCACTTTCAACAATGACATTTCTGAATATTGACACGGGACGTTATGAACAGTATTCTTATACAGACGGGACAATTTTTAAAGACAGACATGGCAGTCTGATTTCGACAGCATCCATGGTACCGGGAAAAGTGGTTACTTTAACACTCCGGGACAAAGACCTGATATTAGAAAAGGTGGAGCAGTCGGCAGATGCATGGGAGATGGACGATATCGGAAAATTTTCCTATAATGAAGAAGACAAGATATTTACCATAGGAGACACAAAGTATTCTTATGATGAAGAATTACAAGTGTTTTCCGGAGATGCAGCCATAGAATTGTCCGTAGTTACCGGACAGGACACCTTAAGAATACAGGGAATTGACCGGAAAGTGCTGTCAGTGTCCGTTACAACAGGACATGGAGTCATCCAGCTTGTAAATACACAGGCATTAGAGGGCGGCTGGTTAAGCCTGAATCATAAGAATTATTATAAGATCACGGAGAATATGCAGTTAGAGGTGCCGGAAGGAACCTATGAATTAACCGTTGCCGGCAATGGCTACGGCGGTTCCACAGAGGTAGCTGTAACAAGAAATGAGCAGATTTCCGTGGATGTAGATTCCATAAAGGGTGAGGATCCGAAATATTGTACTTTAACCTTTGCGGTTGATGTTGCAGGCGCTTTGATGTATATTGATGGTAGTCAGGTTGATTATACACAGCCATTACAGCTGCAGTATGGCATCCATTCCATACAGATTACTGCAGATGGATATGACACCTGGTCGAAGCGGCTATATGTAAATTCACCGGAAGCGCAGATAGAGATTGCGTTGTCAGGTGATGATACGGGCAGTACAGAGACAGAATCGACGGAAACTGCCGGAAATGAAGAGAACACAACCGTGGAGCATAAGCATTCCGACAGTACATCGAATTCCAGTGGAACGAACAGCTCCAGTGGAAGTTCATCCAGTGACTCTGATGCATATAGGAAGGCATTGAGTGAAATTATTGATACATTAACCAGTAACAATAATTCTTCGACAAGTACATTAAATCAGGTAGTTAACAGTCTTACGAATTAGTGAGAGAAATGAAAGGGCGAGACATCCGAAGGAGGCTGCCACTGGCAGGCTCTTTTGGTAAACAACATAAATGAAAAGTAGGAGGAAATCAGGAATGGGTTACAAGGAAACTTACGAAGCATGGCTTGAGGGAGCGTATTTTGATGAGGCAACCAAGGCTGAACTTCAGGCAATCAAAGACAATGACAAGGAAATTGAGGATCGTTTCTATAAAGATCTTGAGTTTGGTACAGCAGGATTACGTGGGGTAATCGGTGCCGGTACCAACCGTATGAACATCTATACTGTCCGCAAAGCAACACAGGGTCTTGCAAATTATATTTTAAAAGTAAATGCACAGGATAAGGGTGTGGCAATTGCCTTCGATTCCAGACATATGTCACCGGAATTTGCAGATGAATCCGCACTTTGCCTTGCAGCAAACGGAATCAAAGCATATGTATTTGAGTCATTAAGACCAACACCGGAATTATCTTATGCAGTCCGTAAATTAGGATGCACTGCCGGAATTAATATTACAGCAAGCCACAACCCGCCAGAATACAATGGATACAAGGTATACTGGGAGGACGGTGCACAGATTACACCACCTCATGATACCGGAATTATGGATGAAGTAAAGAAAGTAACTGATTACAGCACCGTTAAGACCATGTCCTTAGAGGATGCCAGGGCAGCAGGTCTTTATGAGACTATCGGCGCGGCAATCGATGATGCTTATATTGCAGAACTTAAGAAGCTTGTGGTACATCAGGATGCCATTGATGCAGTAGGCAAAGACCTTAAGATTGTATACACACCATTACATGGAACAGGAAATATCCCGGTCCGCCGTGTGTTAAAAGAGCTTGGCTTTGAAAATGTATATGTTGTTCCGGAACAGGAGCTTCCGGATGGAGATTTCCCAACCGTAAGTTATCCGAACCCGGAGGCAGAGGAAGCATTTGCATTGGGACTTGCACTGGGCAGGAAAGTAGATGCAGACTTAATCCTTGCAACTGACCCGGATGCAGACCGTCTCGGTGTATATGTAAAGGATTCTAAGACGGGAGAATATCATTCCTTAACCGGAAATATGTCCGGCTGCCTGATTGGTGATTATATCATCGGACAGAAGAAAGCAATCAACGGCTCCCTGCCGGCAGATGGTGCGTTTATCAAATCCATCGTGTCTACCAATATGGCAGATGCCATTGCAGAATACTATGGCATTCAGTTAATCGAAGTATTAACCGGATTCAAGTTTATCGGTGGCAAAATCTTAGAGTTCGAAAAGACCGGAAAAGGAACCTACCTCTTTGGTATGGAAGAAAGCTACGGCTGCCTGACCGGAACCTATGCAAGAGATAAGGATGCAGTGGTAGCATCTATGGCGTTATGTGAGGCTGCTGCATATTACAAGACCAAGAATATGACTCTTTGGGATGCAATGCTTGCCATGTATGAAAAATATGGATACTATAAAGACCATGTTGAGTCTATTACATTAAAGGGAATCGAGGGTCTGGCTAAGATTCAGGAAATCATGGATACACTGCGCAGCGAAACTTTAACTGAAATCGGTGGCTATAAAGTTGAAAAAGTACGTGATTACAAGAAGGATACCATTACAGACCTTGCAACCGGAGCAGTAACAGCAACAGGACTTCCAAGCTCTAATGTACTTTACTATGAATTAAACGATGCTGCGTGGTTCTGTGTAAGACCATCCGGTACCGAGCCGAAAGTAAAATTCTACATTGGTGTGAAGGGTTCATCCATGGAAGAAGCAGAGCAGAAATATGAAGTCCTTGGAAAAGCAGTTTTGGACAAAATCAACAAAATGTTATAGACCAAATTGTATGCCTTAATTTACCGTATTTTCCTTGACAAATAAAGGAAAAACAAGTATAAATATATTCGTAGGTAATCTTGGAGAGTGTAGACCTCAAGAAGAATTATAAAATCCAGAGGAGGAATTTTAACATGAACAAAGCAGAATTAGTATCAGCTATGGCTGAAAAAACAGCTTTATCTAAAAAAGATGCAGAGGCAGCTTTAAAAGCTTTCACTGATATCGTAGCTGAAGAATTAAAAAAAGGTGAGAAAATCCAGTTAGTTGGATTCGGTACTTTCGAAGTATCTGAAAGAGCTGAAAGAACAGGAAGAAACCCACAGAGCGGTAAAGAGATGGTTATTCCAGCTTCTAAAGCACCTAAGTTCAAAGCAGGAAAAGCTTTAAAAGATTTAATCAATAAATAAGTTGATAAAATGATTCTGATTAGAGGTGTAACGAAAGTAGAAAACTGCTTTTGCTACACCTTTTTTTAATGAAATTCGAAGGAGAAAAGAATTTTCTATCATTCTATATGCATGAAGACACAGAAACGGAAACTGTTTTTGTGAAACCAGAATGCTGTAATTGCAGCCCTGATTTTTCCTTTTGTTAATTGAGCCTGTCTTTCCAATGTTTGACAAAATGCGGTGGGTGTTCGTCTGTATGCGGATACATGAACGAGACGGTTAGGGTGGCTTGCATTCTGCATAGCAACCGGCAACGCTGACACAGGGAGGTGTCAGCGAGGTGCAATTGGAGCATGGATGCGACTTTGCGCCGGTTGCCAGAATAACCATTTTCTTTAAGCAGAATGCTTAGCCACCCTTGCTGGCGAGTGGTCGTATCCGCAGCAGACGGACAACCGCCGCATTCCGTCAAAGCAAGCGGAAAGACAGCCTTACATCAAGGAAAAATCAGGACAGAAATTACAACGCATTTTGATTAGATACAAAAGCCAGTTTCCGTTTCTTTACTTCATGGAACATAGAAGGATGGACAATGCTCCTTCGAATTTCAAAAAGAAAGAAGGTAAGCAAATGAGATTAGACAAATATTTAAAGGTAACCCGCCTGATTAAACGCAGAACCGTTGCCAACGAAGCCTGTGATGCCGGACGTGTCACCGTAAATGGCAAACCGGCGAAAGCATCCGTCAATGTAAAAGCAGGTGACATCATCGAAATCATGTTTGGCCAGAAGACGGTGAAAGTAGAAGTGGTTGCAATCGCAGATACCACCAAGAAAGAAGAGGCAGGAGAATTATTCCGCTATCTGTAAAAGAGTAAAAACGCATAAAAAGAGAAACAGTCTCATATATTTTGGAAAGGACTAACTTTCGGGTAAAGGAGTATGAGACTGAATGGAAGAATTGAAAACAGCAAAAGCACATAAAGTATTGCTGGCAAACCGGAAAAGTGCAAACTTCAGCGGAGTGCTGGATGTGCTTTCTTTTGATGTAAATGAAATTTTACTGGAAACAGAACAGGGAATGCTTCTGATAAAGGGAAATGACCTTCATGTAAACCGCCTGTCCTTAGAACAGGGGGAAGTGGATGTCACAGGGAAAATTGATGGCTTAACCTATTCGGATGTGGAAACCTATCACAAAGGTGGCGGAGAATCCTTCTTAGGCAGGTTGTTTAAATGATAGAAATCAGCCCGGAAATTTCCGGTGAAGCCTTAAGGTTCCTCCGGTTCATGCTGGTGGGATTTCTGTTAATCTTAGCCTTTGACCTGCTTCGGATTCTGCGCAGGCTGATACCCCATAGAACCGGGATGGTTGCAGTGGAGGATATGCTGTACTGCATCGGCAGTGCCATATTTATATTTATTATGCTCTGCCGGGAAAATGATGGAGCAATCCGGGGCTTTTGCATGCTGGGCATGAGCGTTGGGATGCTGTTATGCAATTATGCCATCAGTCCATGGCTGGTGAAGGGAATCGTAAAAGTATTTAAGAAACTGTTTCAAGTAGTGGGGAAACCATTGCGGGCAGTATTTCGCATGGTGGCAGTACCCTTACGTTTCCTGAAAGGGAAAATCAGAAGATTATTACGAAAATTACAAAAAACGTTGAAAAAAATCCGTAAAACTATTAGAATGGTGTTATGTAAACTATAGATGAGGAAATGAGTATGACAAATAGTCGAAGAAAAAGAAAACAGAAACGAAACGGAAGAATCTGTATCTCTTTGATTGCGATAATGTTCTTAGTGATTATGTCAGTTCAGATTGTTAAGCTCTACCAGAAGGAGCAGGAGTATACTGCCAGAGAGAAGGCACTGACGGAATCTTTAGAAGATGAAACAGAACGTCAGAATCAGCTGGATAATTACGAAGAATATACCAAGAGTCAGGAATATATTGAAGACCAGGCAAAGAGCAAGCTGGGACTGACCCATGAAAATGAGATTATCTTCAAGGAAGACAAGAAGTAGAACAGCTTCGAAAACATAAAGACCATAGAAAAACTTAAAATAGACAAACCATTCCGCTTTTTGCCGAAAACTTTTTTGAAATGAGACAACGGTTTGACAAAGATTTCGGACAAACATTTCTATAATAGCTTCTGCTGTCACAAATGACAGGAGAAGGAGGAACAATGGAAATGAAGAAATTGAGAACGAAACAGGCGGTAATATGCTTTATAGGGGTAGCAGTGTGTAAATTAGGATTTGCAGGCTGCTACCCTTTTATCCCGGCATATTTTGCGGCAGCTTATCTGGAACGGGGCGGACGGCTGCTGCTGGGAATTGGAATGTTTCTTGGAATGGCATTTATGCTGCCGCTGACACTGATGACAAAATATGTAATGACACTGCTGGTAACCATAGTAATCATCAAGCTGGCAGAATGGGTAAATAAAGGCTGCTATACCTGGATAGCTGCCTTTGGCGCAGGCTGTTCGGCAACCTTATTATCCGTATTTGGAGAAATGTTAAACGTAAGAGACGGAATGCGGACGGAAATGGCGGTCTTAGAAGGAGTCTTTATATTTGCAGCCACCATGGTGTTAAGCCGTATCATACATAGCTTTCTGGAATTCACATTTGTGAATCAGCCAATACCGGAGATAAAGAGTAATGAAGAAGAAAAACTACTGACCTATGCAAAGTCCTTTCAAAGCCTTTCAGATATATTCGGGCGGATGAATGTGGAACATACCAGTTTCTCGGCAGAGGAAATGGGCAGGATGCAAAATGAGATAACCGGGAAAATGTGTGTTTCCTGCGACCAGTGCGCTCTTTGCTGGGAAAAGGATGACAGCCCCATGTACGGCTATTTGTCGTCACTGCTGCAATCTATCCGGGAGGCGGGAAAGACAAACCGCGATATTGAAAAGAAAATGGAAGAATATTGCCCCTATATGCAGGAAATGACGGCGGAGGCTCTTCGGATATTTGAAAAAGCTTCTTTAAATATGGCGTGGTACAACCGGCTGGTAGAAAACCGTGAGGTCATAGCCGAGCAGCTGGATGCCATGGCATATATCATGGAGGATTGTGCAAAGAAGCAGAAAAATATTACAGAAGAGTGCCGGTCAAATCTGCAGGACATAGCTTACCGGGCAAGAGAGCGGGGCATAAAAGTGATTGATGAACAGCTCTGGGAAAAGGAAAACGGCCGCTGGCAGCTTGTGATGAAAGTCATGGTAAAAGATGGCTGTGTCACTACGAGAGAACTGACAAAGGCAGTAGCCGGAGCACTGAACCGGCGCATGATTCCGGAGAAGGATACCAAGACGCTGATTGGAAAAGGCGTCAACCTCTATACCTATGAAGAAGAGCCGCGGTTTCAGGCAATTTATGGCGTAGCCCGGATGGTAAAGGATGGAGCAGCAGTTTCCGGGGATAACTTTTCCTTTTTGGAGCCGGAAAGTGGAAAAATGGTCATGTGCTTATCGGATGGCATGGGTTCTGGAAGTCTTGCCTGCAAGGAAAGTGAAATGGTTATTGAACTGGTGGAAAAATTCCTGGAGGCGGGATTTGATGTGGAAACGGCAGTCCGCATGATGAATTCTGCCATGGTGATGAAAGGGCAGGAGGATTTATTTTCCACGGTGGATATCAGTGAACTGGATTTATATGACGGAACCTGCCACTTTTATAAAATCGGAGCGGCGGCAACCTTTATCCGGCGAAATGGCATAGTGGAATGTCTTATTTCCACCAGTCTTCCGGTGGGCGTATCTTATAAACTGGATATGGAAAAAAGCGAAAAGGACTTATATAACGGAGATTTCCTTGTCATGGTATCAGATGGTGTGCTAGAATATTTACATGTGCCGAATCCGGAAGAAACCATGCAGGAAATTATAGAAAGCATTGAGACCAATAATGCAACAATTCTTGCAAAACGCATTTTGGAGCGGGTGTTACTTTTTACCGGAGGAAAGGCAGCAGACGATATGACGGTGCTTGCTACCGCAATTTGGGAGAAATAATATGATTCCTGGTGTAGAATCTTTTCTGGAACAATATCATATGATTGAGCAGTCGGATGTAGTGGTTGCCGGAGTATCCGGTGGTGCAGATTCCGTATGCCTGCTGCTGCATCTGCTTGAATTGAAAGAAAAACTTTCCTTTACGCTGGCAGCAGTCCATGTGCAGCATGGCATCCGGGGCGAAGAAAGCCTTCAGGATGCAGCGTTTGTAGAGGAACTTTGCAGGCGGTATCAGGTGCAGCTATTCCGCTATGATTATGATGTGCCGGAATATGCAAAGCAGCATGGATATTCGGAAGAAGAGGCGGGAAGAAATTTACGATACGAAAGTTTTCATAAAGCGTTAGAAGAATTGGGTGCGCCGGAAGGGAAAATTGCAGTTGCCCATAACCGTAATGATCTGGCAGAGACCATGCTCTGGAATATGATCCGGGGCAGCGGCATGCGTGGCATGGCTGGAATTCCGCCGGTGAGAGATGGCATCATCCGTCCGCTTCTTCATACGGCAAGGGTGGAAATCGAAAATTATTTAAAAGAAAAAGGTGAAAGCTACTGTACGGATGCTACCAATGCATCTTTGGATTATACCAGAAACCGGATCCGTAATCAGGTGCTTCCGGTGTTGGAGAAACTGAATGCCGGAGTTTATGCCCATATGGAACAGCTTGGGGATGACATCCGGAAGACGCAGGAATATCTGTCTGCTGTAATAGAAGAAAAAAAGGCACAATATGTAGAAAGAGATTTCCGAAAGACGCAGGCTTTCCTGATATCGGAGGAGCTTTTAAAAGAACCGGAAATCCTGTATACAAGCATTATAAAGGAGTGTATCTGTGAGACGGCTGCAAGCAGTAAAGATATTACAAGAACCCATGTAGAACTGGTACAGAAACTTTTTGCCATGCAGACGGGAAGAAACGTGAACCTGCCTTATCAGGTGGTGGCAGAGCGGACTTATGGCGGTGTGCGTCTGCAAAAGTGTGAAAAACAACCGGAGCATAAAATTACAGAACCGGTAGGAATGCTATCCAGTCAGTCTTCCAGTCAGCCGGTCGGACGACAAAGCGGTCAACCAGCCGGTTGTTGTGGGATTTCAATAGAAGAACATCCGGATTTTACCTGTCGGATTTATAAACGGGAAGAGTTACCGGAAGGAATTTCTAAAAAAAAGTATACGAAATGGCTGGATTATGATAGAATAAAAAATAGTCTTTTGATTCGGAACAGACAGCCGGGCGATTATTTTGTGCTGGATGAGACGGGCAGAACACAGAAGCTGAAGCAGTATTTTGTAAATGAGAAAATTTTAAAAGAGCAGCGGGACACGATTCCGTTGGTGGCAGACGGTGCTCATATCCTGTGGATTGTGGGATACCGGATCAGTGCATATTACAAAGTAAGCAGTACAACGAAGACAATTTTGGAAATACAATATCATGGAGGAAGAGAAGACAATGAGTGAGCAGATTCGTGTATTACTCTCAGAGGAAGAACTTGATCGTAAAATTGCTGAATTAGGAGAAAGAATTAGCAAGGATTATGAAGGTGAAAGCGTTCATTTAATCTGCATACTGAAGGGAAGTATATTCTTTACCTGTGAACTGGCAAAGCGTATTACCGTGCCGGTAACAATTGATTTTATGTGCGTTTCCAGTTATGGCGCGTCAACCGTGTCCAGTGGAAAAATCACCATAAAGAAAGATTTGGAAGAATCTATTGAAGGTAGAAATGTAATTGTCATTGAAGACATTATTGATACAGGAAGAACACTGCGTTATCTGCTGGATGATTTATCCACCAGAGGACCGAAGAGCTTAAAATTGTGTGCAATGTTAGATAAACCGGATCGCAGGATAACAGACGTTGCGGTAGATTATACCGGTTTTGAAATTCCGGATGAATTTGTAGTAGGATATGGTCTTGATTATGACCAGCGCTATCGCAATCTGCCATACATTGGCATTCTTGATTTGGGATAGGAAGGAGTTTGCGTGAAGAAATCATATAGAGGATGGGGCTTTTATATCAGTCTGATTGTAGTTGTGGTTTTGGTCTGGTTCTTACTGGACGGACAGCATCTGAATCAGGATGACTATAATTATGCCCAGTTTAAACAGGAACTGGCTGATGATGAGATTAAATCTGTAGAAGTGCAGCCAAACAGAGTTTATCCAACCGGAAGACTGGATATTGTCAAAACGGATAAGTCAGAAGAGACCTTATATGTGCTGGATGTCAGTGAGGCTCAATCGCTGATGGATAAGGAAAAATTTACTTCTTATGTGGTGAATGATATTCCGGCAGAAAACTGGCTGATGAATTTATTGCCGCTCTTACTTGTGTTTGGAGCAATGTTTATTCTGTTTATGATTGTTATGAACAATCAGGCAGCAGGCGGTGGTGGTGGCAGCAAGATGATGAATTTTGGAAAAAGCCGGGCAAAGATGACCACCGATGAGAACCGCAATGTAACCTTTGAAAATGTGGCAGGACTGCGGGAAGAAAAAGAAGAATTAGAAGAAATCGTAGATTTCTTAAAAGAGCCGAGAAAGTATACCAGACTGGGAGCGAGAATCCCGAAGGGAGTTCTTCTGGTGGGACCTCCCGGAACCGGTAAGACTCTGCTTGCCAAGGCAGTTGCCGGAGAAGCAGGCGTACCGTTCTTCAGTATTTCCGGTTCTGATTTCATAGAAATGTTTGTTGGTGTCGGCGCATCCCGTGTACGTGATCTTTTTGAAGATGCCAAGAAAAATGCACCATGTATCGTATTTATCGACGAGATTGATGCAGTGGCAAGAAGAAGAGGAACCGGTATGGGCGGCGGGCATGATGAACGGGAGCAGACCTTGAACCAGCTTCTGGTAGAGATGGACGGATTTGGTGTCAACGAAGGAATTATCGTAATGGCAGCAACCAACCGTGTTGATATCTTAGACCCTGCAATTATGCGTCCGGGCAGATTTGACCGTAAGGTACATGTGGGGCGTCCGGATATTGGTGGAAGAGAAGAAATCTTAAAGGTACATGCAAAGAATAAACCCCTGGCAGAGGATGTGGATTTGAAACAGATTGCACAGACTACAGCAGGTTTTACCGGAGCAGACCTGGAGAATCTTTTAAATGAGGCGGCAATTGTTGCAGCCAAAGAAAACAGAAGTTATATTATCCAGAAAGATATTAAGGAATCCTTCTTGAAAGTAGGTGTTGGTCCGGAGAAGAAGAGCCGGATTATTACCGAGAAAGAAAAGAAGATTACCGCATATCACGAATCGGGTCATGCGATTTTATTCCATGTACTTCCAGATGTGGGACCGGTATATACCGTGTCCATTATCCCAACCGGTGGTGGAGCAGCAGGCTATACGATGCCATTGCCGGAGCGTGATGAAATGTTTGATACCAAGGGAAGAATGCTGCAGCAGATAATTGTTTCCTTAGGTGGACGTGTGGCAGAAGAGTTGATTTTTGATGATATCACAACCGGAGCTTCACAGGATATCAAGCAGGCAACCGAGCTTGCCAAAGCAATGGTAACGAAGTACGGATTTTCCGAAAATGTCGGACTGATTAATTATAACAATGATGATGACGAAGTGTTTATCGGAAGAGACCTTGCACATACCAGAGGCTATGGCGAGGGTGTGGCATCCAAAATTGATGAAGAAGTAAAACGTATCATTGACGAATGCTATGCCAAAGCAAGGGCAATCATTCAGGAAAATAGTGATGTACTCCATAAATCAGCAGACCTTCTTTTGGAAAAAGAAAAGATTGGAAGAGATGAATTTGAAGCATTATTCCAGAGCGGAGCTGATGTTGTAACTGAGACAACGGAGGAATAGAACACAAATAGAAATTTTTTTCGAAAATGGGAAAAAGGTACTATATAAAGTATACAAAAAGTAGGCACAACTTTTGTGAAGTTTGTGCACACTTTAAACGGGAGAGGTGATACTATAATTAACGTAAAAACCCCCCAATACATTATATATATAGTTTTTACTACACCCCATAGTAAAAATACCTTCTCCTTAAAAGGGCAGCCGATCGGTGGCTGTCTTTTTTTTACGCGAGTAATGAGGAAAAGTGCCGGGTGAGGAAAAGAAACCAAGCTTGCTTGAGATTTTTTTTCTCGTCTATCCTGACTAAGCAGGGGCAAAATGGTCAGACCAAAATAGAAGCCTAAAAAAGCCATTCTTTTGTGCAAAAAATAAGTGGTATTTTCGATATGAAATTTATGGGCTATACAGATTGAATAAAAGGAATGTGAATTTTTTTGGAAGTTTGTGCACACTTTTGAATGGGAAAATGGTACTATAATTAACGTAAAAACCCCCCAATACATTATATAATTTTTGCTACACCCCATAGTAAAAATACCTTCTCCTAAAAGGACGACCGTGCGAAAGGTCGTCTTTTTTTTACGCGAGTAATGAGGAAAAGTGACAGGCGAGGAAAAGAAACCAAGCTTGCTTGAGTTTCTTTTTTACAGCTTGGAACTTTGACGAATACCGCGATAGCGAGGGAACTTGTTCCCGAGCCTATCGCGGAAGTGAGGGAGCTTGTTCCCGAGCCTATCGCGGAAGTGAGGGAGTTTTTCCCTCACTTATCTCGCATAGAAATCTCCAATCCCTCAAACAGTGGACATCGGCTCCCAAACTGCCTATAATGAATCTTAAGAAAAGAATATTTCGATAAAGCTGATACATAGATGGGAGATACAACATGATAAGGGCAGCATTTTGAGATGATGACGATACGGTTTTAAAAGAACTGCAGAGCTTACTGGAGGAGTATCGCAGGGAGCGTGATTACAGAATAGATGCAAAAGTCTATCACAGTCCGCTGGATTTACTGAATGAAATGGAAAAAGGAACCCGCTTTGACATTTTGTTTTTGGATATTTTAATGCCGGGGGTAGATGGAATCCAAACGGCATCCGAGATTCGGAAGTTTGATAATAATATCAAAATTATTTTTCTTACTTCTTCTGTGGAGTTTGCGGTGCAGTCTTATGAGGTGAAAGCATATTATTACCAGTTGAAGCCGATTGAAAAGGGCAGCTTCTATCATCTGCTGGATTCTGTGTTAGAACAGATGGAAAAAGAGCATGGCAGTAGTATCGTACTGCGCTGTAAGACGGGAATTGCCCGGATTGCGTTAAAACAGCTGGAATACTGCGAAGTAATCCACAGGACATTATTGATACATCTGACCGATGGGACGGTATATGAATGCAGCGGCAGCATGGATGAACTGGGCCGGCAGCTTATGCCTTATGGAACTTTTATACGTCCACATCGTTCATATCTTGTGAATCTGGAATATATAAAGAATCTTTCTTATCGTACCATTACGATGTCAAGTCTTGTGGAAATTCCTATTCCAAGAGGGAAATACAATGAAATAAAGAGTGCATTTCTGAAAAATGCATTTGAAGATGGGCAGGTGACGTTATGAGCCTTTGGATGTCCCTTCTTAACAATGTGGCAGTCAGTGTTTTTGGAAGTGTGCTGGCGGCGTCCTTCTGTGATGCACTGGACCGGCGGAAAAACCGGATCATATTCTGGATATGCATCGCACTGATTCCAATTGCACAGGGGATTATTTACTATGTAGGGGATGATGGCTTTTTGAGGCAGATTTATCCGCTGCTGGTACATGTTCCGTTGATTTTACTGTTATGTGGACTGACCGGTAAATTGTTATGGCCGTTTTTCTCTGTGATGGCAGCCTACCTGTGCTGCCAGTTACGACGCTGGCTGGCACTTCTTACAGTGGAAATTTTGGGCGGGGGAGCATTGATGCTGGATGCGGTGGAATTATTGATTACCCTGCCACTACTGTTTGGACTGCTGCACTTTATGACGCCGGCAGTCCGTTATATTTCCTGCTATTCCAGAAAAATGCAGTGTCAGTTTGGTGTGATACCGGTGCTGTATTATGTATTTGATTATCTGACAAGAGTGTATACAGATCTTTTGTCCAGTGGGGCTCCGGTTGTCGTGGAATTTATGCCATTTATCTGTTGTGGAGCGTATCTTGTGTTTCTGTTGTATAACTTTACAAAAGGACAGGAAGAAAACCGGATGAGGGAGATTCAAAAAAGCCTTGATATGCAGGTGGCACAGTCCATGCGTGAAATAACGGCGTTACGGGAGTCACAGAATCTGGCCAGCCGTTACCGCCATGACCTGCGTCATCATTTACAATATCTATATGCCTGTTTGGAGAACCATCAGATACAGAAGGCAGAGGATTATATATCTGATATCTGTAATGAGCTGGAACAGCAGAAGGTGATACAGTATTGTGAAAACGAAGCTGCGAATCTGATTTTGTCATCCTTTGCAGGAAGGGCAGAAGCGGAAGGAATTGTGATGAAAGTGGAAGGCGGCATGAAAGCGAAGACGGTGATAAGTGATACTGACTTGTGTGTGCTATTGTCTAATGCCCTGGAAAATGCCATCCATGCCTGCAGGGAAGTACAAAAAGAGGGAAAAGAAGCCAGAATAGAAGTACAGATTTATGAAAAACAGCAGCAGGTATTTTTACAGATAAAAAATTCCTGTGCCGGAGCACCAATCTTTGAAAACGGAGTCCCGGTTTCGAAGGAAAAAGGACATGGCATTGGGACGCGGAGCATCTGTGCCATTGTGGAACGCTATGGAGGAGTATATACATTTTCGGTGGAAAAAGAGTATTTTATACTCCGCCTGAATCTGTCGGAAAAGAATGTCGATTCAGTACATTTTACTGCCGTTTGAGACGTGAATCTCCTGTTGGATAAGAAAGAATGGTAAAATATGTCTAAGTCAAGGATGACAAACAAAAGACAGGAGGAAGATGAAAATGAAGAAAATAATTTCATGTTTAGTGGTATTGACTATGTGCATTTCACTGGCTGCCTGCGGGGGAACGGATAAACAGGCTGCAATTGATGCATTCAATAAAGCAAGCACATCATTCAATGAAGTAGCGAATGCCATCAATGCGGATCCGGATGCATACGACCAGGATGTGATTGATACCATGGTTGAAATGGCAGATGTCTTACAGCAGCACAAAGAGCTGTTAGAGGGAGACACTGAAATTGAAGAAGACAAATTAAATGAAATGATTGAATGGTATGGTACCGTAGAAGAATGGGTATCAGACGTAAAGGCGGAGTTAGGTATATAATAGATTTCATAGAGTTACTTCTTTAAAGAGGGGACGGATACGGAAAATGTATCCGTCCTTTTCTGGTTGTAATCTTTGGAACTTTCGTATATTATAGTAATAAAAATAATTATTTAGAAACGAGAGGCTTGTTGTAAGATGATGAAGAAACAGCAATCGATTTATGAATTGAACAGAATTCAGCAGTATATTATGCAGATGCGCCCGATTCTTAGAAAACGCGCACTCTTTTCTGATGGAACAGAAGATTATCGTAGTCCGGCAGAGCCCAAGGCCGGAGAGCTGGTGACCATTCGTTTTCGTACAGCAAGAGATAATGTAGATGCAGTCTGGCTTTGCACAGAACAGAAAAAATATTTTATGGAAAAGACCGAGTCAGAGGGGCTCTTTGATTATTATTCCGTAGAAATCCGTATGACAGAGGAGCATTTCTCCTATTACTTTGAAATTGAGACGGGAATGCTTCACTGTATCTTTGACCGCTATGGCGTGAATCAGACACCAAGACCGCAGTATAATTTTGAAATTGTACCGGGTTTTTCCACGCCGGACTGGGCAAAAGGGGCGGTTATGTATCAGATTTTAACAGACCGTTTTTACAATGGAGACACTTCCAACGACCCGTTGACGGATGAATATTTCTATATCCGTGCTACCAGTCAGAAGGTAGATAACTGGGAGAAATGCCCGGAGAATTTTTCGGTAGCAGAATTTTATGGCGGAGATTTAGAGGGCGTGAGAAAGAAAATGGATTATCTCACAGAACTTGGAATAGAGGTGATATACTTCAATCCACTGTTCGTTTCTCCGTCCAATCATAAGTATGATATTCAGGATTACGATTATATTGACCCGCATTACGGCAAAATAGTGGTGGATGAGGGAGAACTTTTACAACCGGGTGACCGCAATAACCAGCATGCCAGCCGCTATATCACCCGCGTGACGGATAAACGGAATTTGGAGGCAAGCAATGAACTTTTTGCAACGCTGGTAAAGGAAGCGCACCAGAGGGGCATCCGCGTCATCCTGGATGGAGTGTTTAATCATTGCGGTTCCTTTAATAAATGGCTGGATCGTGAAAAAATCTACCGTAGTGAAGCAGGCTATGAACCGGGAGCCTATATCAGCAAGGACAGTCCGTACAATGACTTTTTCCAGTTCCATGATCAAAATGCGTGGCCGGATAACGGAAGTTACGATGGCTGGTGGGGACATGATACATTGCCGAAGCTTAATTACGAAGATTCAGATACATTGCATGATTATATTCTGCATGTGGCTGCAAAATGGGTTTCTCCACCTTATAATGCCGATGGCTGGAGACTGGATGTTGCGGCAGATCTGGGACACAGTCCGGAATATAACCATCAGTTCTGGAGAGAATTCCGTGATGCCGTAAAGAAAGCCAACCCACAGGCAGTGATTTTGGCAGAACATTACGGCGACCCGAGAGACTGGCTGGGTGGAGACCAGTGGGATACAGTTATGAACTATGATGCTTTTATGGAGCCGGTGACATGGTTCCTTACCGGAATGGAGAAACACAGTGATGATTTTAAACCGGAAAATATAGGAAAGTTTGAGAACTTTAAAGGCGCTATGAAGCATTATATGGCAAGCTTTTTGACACCATCGCTGCAGTGCTCCATGAATGAACTTTCCAACCATGACCATTCCAGATTTTTAACCAGAACCAATCATAAAGTAGGTAGAGTGGAACACCTTGGAACAAAAGCGGCAGAAGAGGGCGTAAATACAGCGGTTCTACGGGAGGCGGTTGTTATTCAGATGACCTGGCCGGGAGCACCTACCGTTTATTACGGTGATGAAGCCGGACTATGTGGATTTACAGATCCGGATAACCGAAGAACTTATCCGTGGGGCCGGGAAGATAAAGAACTGATTCGTTTCCATCGTGATATCATCAGAATTCATAAAGAAAACCCGGCACTTCGTACCGGAAGTGTGAAATTTTTAAATGGTGAGGATAATCTTCTCTGCTATGGAAGATTTAACCGGGAACAGCAGTTTGTCATTATTGTAAATAATGATGAAAATATCCGGCACATTGATTTGTCAGTATGGGCAGTGGGGCTTCCGAAGTACGGAACTTTAGAACAGATACTTTTTACTAGTGAAAATGGATACTCCATTTCTTCTGTCAGCTATGACATCGTCAATGGAAGACTGGATATTACATTGCCAAAGCATGCAGCTGTCATTCTGAAAGGAAAGAATCCGGAAGAATAAAAAAATGGCAAAATAAAAAATGCAAAAAATGCATAAAAACGCCTTGCGCACAGCAGGGCGTTATGCTATAATCTATATTCGTCAGGACAATTAAGGACTGATAAATGGGCAGATTCCCGAGTGGCCAAAGGGGACAGACTGTAAATCTGCTGCAAATTGCTTCGGTGGTTCGAATCCACCTCTGCCCATTCTCGTTGTGGTTATGCAATGAGAATTTTTTTATGTAACCATAAAAAGATACTTGCCCGCGTGGCGGAACTGGCAGACGCGCAGGACTTAAAATCCTGTTGTGGTGACACAGTACCGGTTCGATTCCGGTCGCGGGCATTAAAAAAGGAAACGGTCGTTTCCTTTTTTTATGCCGGAAATCCGCAAAGCACATTTCCGTTGTTGTGATGTTCCCTTTGTGAATAGCCCTATTCTTTTTCTGCCTCTTCTTCACGCTCTGCACATGGAGCAGTAGATGCTCTTGTAATAAGCTGCGGACGCAGTAAAGTCATGCTGACGGAGACATGATTAATAAGGTTGCTCAGAGCAGCATATCCACATTTGCCGAGCTCGGTTCTTTCCTGACGGACTGTAGTCAGTGGCGGCTCTAAGAAAGAAGAAATCGGCAGGTCGTCAAAACCAACCACACTGATATCATCCGGAACAGAAAAACCTCGAAGCCGGCATTCTGTAATGACTCCGGAAGCAATCAGGTCATTACCACAGAGAATTGCTGTTGCTCCGGCAGCAAGAAAATTCGGTACATGATATTTTGCACTGTCTGCAACATAGTAGCCATGTGCAACCATATCTTCTTCTACTGGAAGATTGTGGGATTTCATGGCATCTAAATATGCCTGATAGCGTTTCTCACTGACCATGGAATAGAGAGAACCGTTGAGAAAAGCAATCTTTTTGTGACCAAGCTGATAGAGATGGTCGACTGCAGATTCAATTCCTTCAGAGTTATCTGTTCCCACATAGCACACATGTGGATTCTTCTTAATATAATTATCGAAAAGGACAGTTGGAATGGAAGTGAAGGCAAGCTGCCGCATCCAGTCATCATGAAGAGCAAAGCCTACCAGGAACCCGCCGGAATAACCGTTCTTTAACATATAAGTATCATATTTTTCGGTCATCTGGAAAGCCGGAGTAACCGGAATTACACTGACGGACCAGCCATCCCGGAAAGCAGCCTGGCGGAAACCCAGGATGATTTCGTATCCGAACTGGTTGGCTGTTTCATAGTCCATATTTTCTATAAAAAGGCAAAGCTTCTTGTTTTCGTCCTTTTTCATCTTCTTGGACTGATATCCCATTTCTACAGCGGTATCAAGAACCATCTGCCGTAAATCTTCGCTGATATCACTGGCGCCGTTTAATCCTTTGGAAACAGTGCTGACGGAAATACCGAGCCGGTTGGCAATATCTTTAATTGTGACCATAACAAGCCTCCATAAATCTGGTATATTTTAAGTAAAATTATATCAAAAACCTCTTATATTCTGTATTATATAGAATTTGCATGACAGGTGCAAGTACTGCAAAATATTATTTTTCGAAAAAAACAGGGTTTTAAATAGCAATATAACCAAAAAAACAATGCGAATTCCGTTAAAAACGGCAAAAATGATGTTAAAAGGACTGTTTTGTTTGACAAAATTGTTAAAAAGACGTAAAATAACCTCAGATACGAAAATTAACGAAAAGCAAAAAACAAAAACCGATGTGGGGGAAAAACATTGGAGGCAAAGAGACTAACCAGAGGAGCAGGAATCCTGATGGCAATAACAAGTCTTCCATCTGATTATGGAATCGGAACTCTGGGTGATGCAGCTTTCAATTTCGTAGACTTACTTGTAGACCTGAAACAAAGATACTGGCAGATACTTCCGATTGGACCAACCAGTTTTGGAGACAGCCCGTATCAGTCAATATCAGCATTTGCAGGAAATCCGTATTTGATAGATTTAGATGACCTGGTTCGCGACGGTCTGCTTATGGAAAGCGAGATTCGAAGCTATAACTGGGGTGCAGATGAGAAAGATGTTGATTATGCCAATCTTTTTGAAAACCGTTTTCAGATATTAAAGAAAGCATTTGAACGGTTTGATACCGCAAAGCCTTCTTTTCGGAAGTTTGAAGAAGACAATGATTGCTGGCTGGCTGATTATGCATTGTTCATGGCAGTCAAAGGAAAAGAAAATAACCGGGAATGGATGGCATGGGAACCGGGAATCAGAAATCGTACACCGGAGGCATTACAGGAATACACAGAATTACTAAAAGAAGAGATCCTGTTTTGGAAATTCTGCCAGTATAAATTTTATGAACAGTGGAAATTCTTAAAACAGTACGCAAATACAAGAGGAATACAGATTATTGGGGACATACCGCTGTATATGGCAATGGACAGTGCCGATGTGTGGGCAGACCGGAAACTCTTCTTATTAGAAGAAGACGGAAGCCAGCAGTATGTAGCAGGCAGCCCGCCGGATAATTTTTCAGAAGAAGGTCAGAAATGGGGCAATCCCGTATATGACTACTCTTATATGGAAGAGTACCGGTTTGACTGGTGGAGACACCGGATTGAGAAAAACGCAGCGTTATATGATGTAATCCGGATTGACCACTTCCTTGGAGTTGTAAGGTACTATACGATTCCGTTTCGGGAAAAGGATTGCTGCAATGGGAAATGGAACAAGGGTCCTGGAAAGAAATTGACAGATGTGATGGAAGAAAGTGCCGGTGACTGCAGAATCATAGCAGACAATGCCGGAAGTGCCATCGCCGGAAGCAGAAAGCTTCTTGCAAGAATTGGATGGCCTGGAAGTAAAATCCTGATGTTTGCATTTGATGGAAATACAGGAAATGAAAATCTTCCACATAACTTTGAAGAAAATAACATAGTGGTATATACCGGAACACATGATAATGATACTGTTGTTGGTTATTTCCGGGATAAGACAGAATATGAACTGGCTTACCTCTATGAATATTTGAATATCGGCTCGAAGGAAGAAATTCCGGACGCCTTAATCCGTCTGGCTTATTCAAGCATAGCGGATGTGGTAATTATTCCAATGCAGGATATTTTACAGCTTGGCAATGAAGCCAGAATGAATCAGCCATCCACAGTCGGACAGAACTGGAAATGGCGGGTGGGAAAAGATACTCTGAGTGAAGAACGAAGAGCGTGGATCCGCACCATTGCGGCAGTATACCGCAGATAATTTCTATATGATATAGAACGGATTACCGTTTTATATAAATGCTTAATCGAAATCACATTTTTAAGGAGGAAGAAAATGAAAAAGAAAGCATTATCATTATTTCTTGTAACAGCTATGGCAGTATCCATGGTAGGATGCGGTAGCAAAGACGCAGACAAGAACACAGAAAAGAAAGATACTGAAGCAGCAGTAACAACAGAAAAACCAGCTGCAGCAGAAGATGAAGCTTGGGAGGGTGACTTAACAGTATGGAGCCCACAGGAAGATCAGGATACAAACTGGCTTCAGGATCAGTGTGAAGCATTTGCAGCTGAGCATCCAAACTGGAAAATCAACTTCAATTATGGTGTATGTGCAGAGGGTGAAGCAAAAGACAACGTAACAAAAGACGTTGAAGCAGCAGCAGACGTTTACATGCTTGCTAACGATAACATCCCGGATCTGGTATCTGCAGGCGCATTATCAGAGCTTGGTGGAGATTATCTTGGATATGTAACATCTACAAACTCTGATTCTATTCTTGCATCTGTTACATACAACGATTCAGTAGTAGCATTCCCATTTACCTCTAATACATGGTTCATGTACTATGATAAGAGCGTATTCTCAGAGGATGACGTAAAGAACTTTGATACAATGTTAGAGAAAGCTGGAGAAGCTGGAAAGAAAGTTTCTTTCAAATTAACTGATTCCTGGTATATTCAGGCATTCTATGTAGCTAACGGATGTACATTATTCGGTGATGGAACTGATACAGATGCTGGTATCGACTTCGGTGGAGACAAAGCAGCAGCAGTTACAGAGTACTTAGTAGACTTAGCAGCAAATCCTAACTTCTTAGTAGATGCTGACGGATCTGGTCTTGCTGGATTAGGCGACAGTGTAGCAGCAGTATTCTCCGGAACATGGGATGCTGATGCAGTTAAAGAAAAACTTGGTGACAACATGGGTGTTGCAGCTCTTCCTACCGTTACAATCGACGGAAAAGAAGGCCAGATGAAATCCTTCATCGGATCTAAAGCAATCGGTGTTAACCCTAATGCTGAGAACCAGCAGGTAGCTATGTCTCTTGCAGCTTACTTAGCAGGTGAGAAGGCTCAGACAGCTCATTATGAAATGAGAAACATCCTTCCTTCAAACATCAACATCTCTTTAGCTGACGATCCAATCGCAACAGCAGTTACAAATGTTATGACAGATACATCTATCATGCAGCCATTATGTAAAGAAATGGGTAACTACTGGTCACCAGCAGAGAATATGGGTAAAAATATCCAGTCTGGCGAAGTAACAAAAGACAACGCTGCTGAGAAGACAGAAGAAATGAACACAACTATGAATACAGACGTTGCTGAATAAGCAGAAGATGTAATTGGAAGTTCATTATAAGAATTCCTAAAAAAGCGGTTTGAAAAAGAACCGGGGACTCCAGGATACCGGAAACGGTACCCTGGATGTCTTACTATAGAGAGTATAGGAGGCCCATAGCGTGAAGAAGGCTGCTACGAAAAAGAAAAAAGTAAAAGAGTTTCAGACACCATATACCGTTACTGGTGCGTTAGTTAAGGGAAATGTAATTACTAAGCTCTCCATGTTAATCATGGGCTTGGGCAATATTGCACATAAACAGATTGTAAAAGGTCTTATGTTTTTGGCAATTGAGGTTGTGTATCTTTATTACATGATTTCTTATGGATTCTATGCAGTTTCCATGCTGCCATCACTTGGATGGAGAGAGCAGGAAAAGGTATGGAATGATGCAAAGAGTATTTATGAATATCAGGCTGGTGATAATTCACAGCTTATCTTACTTTATGGAGTTGCAACATTATATCTTACCTTCATGTTTATCATTGTATGGAGGGAAGCAGTAAAAAGTTCATATAAATCAGAACTGCTGGCAAAAGCAGGTAAGCATTTAAACACATTTAAAGAAGACTTCAAGAGTTTGTTTGATCAAAATTTACATAAATTGCTGTTGGCACTCCCACTGACGGGAATTTTGCTCTTTACTGTTCTTCCATTGATTTACAATATTACAATGGCATTTACCAATTACAGTACGTCCGGAGAACACTTAATGTTATTCGACTGGGTTGGATTTGCTACCTTTAAGAAAATATTGAATATTGGAGACAGTATTGGAAAACAGTTCTATTCCGTATTAGGATGGACCCTGATCTGGGCTGTGTTTGCAACAGTATTAAACTATATTTCTGGTATGATTCTTGCAATCATTATCAACCGGAAAGAAACAAGAGCAAAGGGATTCTGGAGATTCTGCTTTGTATTATCCATTGCAGTACCACAGTTTGTATCCCTTCTGATTATGAGAAGTATGTTACAGCCAACCGGTATTGTTAACACACTGCTTATGAAATATGGTATTATTGACACAGCATTGCCGTTCTTTACCAAGGCAATGTGGGCAAGGGTTACCGTTATTGTAATCAACCTGTGGGTAGGTATTCCATATACGATTCTTCAGGTAACCGGTATCTTACAGAATATCCCGGCTGAGTTATACGAAGCAGCAAAGATTGACGGTGCTAACGCTGTTCAGACTTTCTTCAAAATTACTCTGCCATATATGTTATTCGTAATGACACCGTACTTAATTACACAGTTTACAGGAAACATCAACAACTTCAATGTTATTTTCCTTCTGTCCGGAGGAAATCCTACGCCAGTGGATGCAACCGCAGGAAAGACAGACCTTCTGGTTACCTGGTTGTATAAGCTGACTGTTGATAAGAAATATTATAACCTGGGTGCCGTTATTGGTATTATGACATTCGTGGTATTGGCTATTGTTGCCCTGGTTACTTATCGAAATACCACATCCTACAAAGATGAGGAGGGATTCATGTAATGAGTAAGCAGAAAACAGCCACAACAGGCGCAAAAGTACGTAAAACATTTGTAAATGTTTTGATTCATATATTTCTTGCAGTATTAGCATTTATCTGGGTACTTCCGGTATTCTGGGTAGTACTTACAAGCTTCCGTGCGGAGAAAGGTTCTTATGTTGAGACCTTCTTCCCGAAGACTTATACTTTAAACAATTATGTTAAGCTATTTACAGATACCAGTATTCTGAACTTCCCGAAAATGTTCATGAATACATTGATTATTGCAATCTTTACCTGTATCATTTCAACCATCTTTGTACTTTCAGTTTCATACTGTATGTCAAGAATGCGTTTTAAAATGAGAAAACCGTTTATGAATATTGCAATGATTTTAGGTCTGTTCCCATCCTTCATGTCCATGATTGCGGTATACTTTATCTTAAAGGCACTGGGATTATCCGAAGGCTCCATGATTCGTATTGCGTTGATTATTGTATTCTCCGCAGGTAGTGGAGTTGGATTCTATGTGGCGAAGGGATTCTTTGATACCATTCCAAAGTCCTTAGATGAGGCAGCAATCATCGATGGAGCAAGCAGATGGCAGGTATTTACTAAGATTACCATTCCGCTTAGTAAACCAATTATTGTATATACCATCCTGACATCCTTCATGGGACCATGGATTGACTTCATATTTGCAAAGGTTATCTGTGGTGCAAATGCAGACCAGTTTACCGTATCTATCGGTTTATGGAAGATGTTAGAGAAAGAGTATATCAACAGCTGGTATACATGTTTTGCAGCAGGTGCTGTAGTAGTATCAATTCCGATTGCTATCCTCTTTATGTTTACACAGAAATTCTATGTAGAAGGAATGAGTGGAGCAGTAAAAGGCTAAATTTCACAGCCATTTAAAATGTTTAAAAGAGAGGCAGGCTTTTGCCTCTCTTTGTTATATCAGTTGATAATGAAGGGTGTGGAAGATTGCGAAGGATATTTGTTCTGTGTTTGAAATAACAGGTATTTTCATTCAGACAGAATGTGTCTCAATTCTTGGCAGTACATTTTTCTGATTTTCAGATGTCTTGCCACTGCTTTGACTGGATGCAGTGGGTGTCCGGCTGATACGGATACCTCATGCAACCGGTAAGGGGCGCTAAGAATTTCAATCTACATTACATCTATTCCGGCAACCGGCGCAAAGTCACATCCGTGTTCCAGTTGCGCCTCGTTGGCACGTCCTGTGCCAACGTTGCCGGTTGCCAGATGAAATTCCAAGCGCCCCTAACCAGTCACAAAATGGTATCCGCATTCAGCCGGACAACCACTTGCATTCTGTCAAACATTGGAAAGACAGATGATAATAAGAAAAGAAAAATGTGCTGGTTAGAATTGGAGCATTCTGTCTGGAAAATAACGTTATTTCAAATGCAGAACAAAAGCATCGCATTTACATCACCCCTTCATTTCAACGAAATAAGAAAGAGAAGAAAAGGAGAATCATATGAAAAAAAGACTACAGGCGTTACTTCTTGCATTGTGCCTTACCCTTGGAACTATAAGTGCCGGCTGTGGCGGCAGACAGGATAACAATGCTGCGGGAACAGAGACTGCTGCGGCGACAGAAACTGAAAAGACCGCAAGTGTGGAAGACTCCGCTATGGCAAAGGCAAATGCAGGAGAACTGAATATCATTGATGATAAATACCGCACCTATTATGAAGTGTTTTTATATAGCTTTTATGACAGTGATGGAGATGGAATCGGAGATATCCAGGGATTAATTGATAAACTGGATTATATCAATGATGGAGATGACAGTACAGATACAGACCTTGGCTGTAATGGAATCTGGCTGATGCCGATCATGCCATCACCGACCTACCATAAATATGACATTTCTGATTATGAAAATATTGATGAGCAGTATGGAACTATAGATGATTTTAAACAGTTAATCGAAGCATGTCACAAGCGCGGAATCCGTGTGATTATTGATTTCCCGATTAACCATACATCATCGAAACACCCATGGTTTACACAGGCAGTGGAATATCTGGAGGGATTAAGTGACGGACAGCAGCCGGATAGCAGCGTTTGTCCGTATGTAGATTATTATAACTTTACAACAGATCAGTTAAGCAGTGTGTATTATAAAGCTGGCAGCAGCAATTGGTATTATGAAGGAAAATTCTGGAGTGAAATGCCGGATTTGAACCTTGACTGTGAAGCGGTGAGAGCTGAATTTGATGAGATTACATCCTTCTGGATGGATCTTGGGGTAGATGGTTTCCGTATGGATGGTGCCAAAGAATATTTTTCAGATAATACCACAGAAAATGTGGAAGTCTTAAAATGGTTTAATGATATGGTAAAGGCAAAAGATGAGAATTCCTATATCGTGGCAGAGGTCTGGACGGATCGTGAGACATATGCAAAATATCTGGAAAGTGGAATTGATAGTGTATTCAATTTTGATTTTGGAGATGGCGATGGGATTATTGCCAATGCAGTAAAAGGAAGCTCAGAGTCCGGAGCAAAAGGATATGCCAATGTCTGCGGCAAAATGGATGAGCTTTTAAGCCAGTATAATGAAAATTATATTGATGCACCGTTTTATACAAATCATGATATGGCAAGAGGTGCCGGATACTATAGCGGCGAGTATAAGGCTGCACAGATTAAGACTGCCGGAGCCATGAATCTTATGATGAGCGGCAATGTATTTCTCTATTATGGGGAAGAAATTGGTATGAAAGGCTCTGGAAAAGATGAAAATAAGCGTGCACCAATGCAGTGGTCCTCAGATACATCTGCAGAGGGTATGTGTAAAGGACCGGATGGAATGGAAAGCATTAAGATGACAAATGGAAGCTTGGAAGACCAGCAGGATGACCCATATTCCATTTATAATTATTTCAAGCAGGCAATCCGCCTGAGAAACCGTTATCCGGAAATCGCCCGTGGTATCGCTGCAAATGTAGAGAATCTTTCTGATAAGAATATAGCAGCAATTACCAAGACATATGATGGTAAAACCACATTACTGGTATTTAACCTTTCCCAGGAAACTCAGAAGGTTGACATTTCAGGTGTAGATTTAGGCGGAGAAGGTACTATCGGTGGAATGCTTCTGACCGGAGAAGATACAATTACGCTGGATAATAATGAACTAACACTGCCATCTTATTCCATGGCACTTATTACCGTAGAATAAAGCCGAAATGCATAAAAACGGAACAGAGTTATCGTGCCACCGGAATAAAAATGAAAAAAGCAGGAAAATTGTCTTGACAACCCCTGCTTTTTCCGATAAAATAATCAGTGCTGTGAGTGCTTTACAGCACAA
>NZ_QUFO01000004.1:0-147640 GCF_003478915.1 Roseburia sp. AF25-13LB | reverse complement strand
CAAGCCCAGTTAGCTCAGTTGGTAGAGCAGAGGACTGAAAATCCTCGTGTCTCTGGTTCGATTCCGGAACTGGGCATTGCCGAAAGGCAATGAACTGCGGGTGTAGTTCAATGGTAGAACACCAGCCTTCCAAGCTGGATACGTGGGTTCGATTCCCATCACCCGCTTTGCAGAATACAATTGCATATGCGATAGTGGCGTAGTTGGTAACGCGCGACCTTGCCAAGGTCGAGACCGCGGGTTCGAGCCCCGTCTATCGCTCTTTCAAAAAGCAAGAAATTTATCTTGCTTTTTTTTGACTTTACAGGAAATTGCTTTCCTGTAAAGTCAAAAACGCTCCGCGAGGATGCGCACTGCGGCGTATAAGGTAGATGTCGCAAGCGACCGCCGCAGGCGCGGGAATGTGCCAAGGCACATTCGATGTTCTATAAAAGTCTGATTTGGGAACATAAGAAATAAAAGAAAGGTAGTAAAGGAGTAGATTCATAGTATGGATAAAAAAGGTGTGGCAGAGTTAAAGAGACGTTTTACAAAAGAAAATTGTACCTTTACCAGATTGTGTGGCTGTTATGTAGATGCCGGTAAGAATAAGGTAGTTGATTTAAGTGAGACATTTTTAAATCTGGAAGATGAAGAGTTTTATAAATATTTGGAGATTGCCAGGAAAACCTTATCAGGAACTATTGGAAATAATCTTTTGGAATTGAATTTTCCACTGGATGAAGAAGCAGCAGGAGGAAGACAACAGTTTCTTTTAGGTTTAAGGGAAAGTAAATTAAAAAATCCTGAGTTACTGGAACGTTTTTATGATATGGTCATTGAAAGCTATGACTATGCAGGCAACTATCTGATTTTGCTGTTCCATGATGCTTATGATGTCATGACCAAGACCACGGATAATAATGCGCTGGATGAATCAGAAGAAGTGTTTGAATACCTTCTATGTGCAATCTGTCCGGTACAGTTATCCAAACCGGGATTGGGTTACAGAGAAGATGAAAACCGTATCGGACCAAGAATCCGTGACTGGGTGGTAAGCGTACCGGACAGCGGTTTCTTATTCCCGGCATTTACCGACCGCAGTACAGATATTCATTCCCTGATGTTCTATACTAAGGATACCAAGGCACCGCATGCGGAATTTATGGAGTTGGGATTAGGCTGTGGCGCAAGACGCACCGCAACGGAGCAGAAGATGACCTTCCATTCTATCGTCAAACAGGCATATGGCGATGATGTGGAAAAGAGCGGTGAAGTGCTGATGGAGATTCAGCAGAACTTAAATGATCTGGTAGAAGAGAAAGCAGAACTGGAAGAAGACCCGGTAATTCTGACACCGGAGCTTTTGACCAATGTTATGGAAGAAAGCGGCGTTGCACCGGAAAAGGCAGAAAAGATTGGAAAGACCTGCGCAGAGGAATTTGCAGAAGAAGCACCACTGGCAGAAAATGTAGTAGACAGCAAAGCACTGGCTGCCAATGAGCAGATTCAGAAGGAAAAGGAGCTGGTAGCCCAGGTTGAAGTGCTGCAGCAGCAGTTAAAAGAGAAACAGATAGAGGAAGAAGCTGACGAAGTAGTTAAGACCTATGATGTTGTGCTTCGTGTAAAACCGGAAAAAGTTTCACAGATTAAGTCCGAGGTTATCAACGGACAGAAATGTCTGGTAATTCCAATGGCAGAAGACGAACATGCCAATGTAAACGGAGTAAATACAACTGTATAATAAATAAGAATACCATCTTTACCGGCTGGTAGATTGAGCCGGTAAGGATGGTATTTGTATATAAAATCATTATGATGAAATCCTTCTTTTGAATGTCAGATTAGTGCAGATTCCGGAGATAGGATGCAAAAAATCAGCAATCCACACAGCAGAAGAAATAGGAGAAGCTGGAAGAATCTGCCCCAGCGGAAGCTGCGATGGTTTAACTGGGTGCCGTCAATGAGAATGACATCATTGGCTTCGGCAAGGGCAATGGCACCGGGATAGAAAACGCTGTTGGTAATGACGATCGCTTCATCACAATCATAATAGGATTTGCCAGCAACGGCTTCCTGTACGGCACTGTTTCCTACTTTGCCCTGATATAATTTACACTGGACTGCATAGGTAGTCCGGTGTTTTTTTGCAATTAAATCCACACCAAAATCTCTGGAAGCTTTGGTGACAGTAACCTTTGAATATCCGTTGCGTTTTAAATATCCGGCAGCATATTCTTCAAATTCGTAGCCATTCATTTTGTCAAAATTGACACCAAAAAAGAAATGCCGCAGTCCATGGAATACGGCGAACGGAAGATGTATAATAAATCTTATGAAAAAGAAAAGTATTTTTCCAATCAGGCGAAACATAAAAGAATTCCTTTCCGTTCATAATAACGGATGCTATACTGTAATTGACCCGCTTGCATTCATTATAGCATAACATAGAGGTGATAGATTTGAAAGAAGAATTGATGGAATTAAGACAGAAGATGAAAGAATACGGCATGGCGGCATATCTCATTGTTTCCGATGATTTCCATGCATCAGAATATGTAGGAGAATATTTTAAATGCCGTGAATATATTTCCGGATTTAACGGTTCGGCAGGAACGCTGGTAATTACTGAAGATATGGCAGGACTCTGGACAGACGGAAGATATTTTATCCAGGCAGAAGAACAGCTTGCCGGCACCGGCATTACATTATTCCGGAGTGGACAGCCGGGGGTAGTGGATATTGGCACTTTTCTGGCAGAAAAAATGGAAGATGGCACCGTATTGGGGTTTGATGGAAGAACCGTAAGTACCGGCATGGCAAAGAGTTTAAAAGAAAAATTGCGGGAGAAAAAGATTACATTTGCTCCAGACCGTGATGTCGTAGGCGAAATCTGGGCGGATCGTCCGGCATTATCCTGTGATCCAATCTGGGAGCTTGGCGTGGAATATGCAGGTGAGAGCCGGAAAGATAAGGTGGCGGGGGTACGAAAAGCAATGGTGGATTGCAAGGCGGATTACTTTTTAATTCCGTCTTTGGATGAAATCGCATGGCTTTTTAATATCCGTGGAAATGATATTGCATACAATCCGGTGGCATTATCTTATGTGCTGATTGCACCGGATGAAATCCGCTGGTATGTAAATGAAATGAGTGTGCCGGCTGACTTAAAGGAAAGCCTTTCAACTGAAAAAATCGTTATTTACGGATATGAACAGATTTATACGGACGTAAAGAAAATTCCGGCAGACAAAAGCATTCTTATAGACGAGAGTATGACAAATTATGCACTGTATGATGCCATTCCAAAAGAGGCACATAAGGTAAAGAAGAACAGCCCGATTGAGCTTATGAAGGCAGTGAAAAATGCCACCGAAATGGAGCATGAGCGGCTGGCACATAAGAAGGATGGCATTGCTTTAACAAAACTTATCTACTGGTTAAAGCATGTGGAAGATAAGCGGCAGATAACGGAGCTTGCGGTATGTGATAAATTAGAAGAATTCCGGAGGCAGGGAGAAGGTTATCTGGGACAGAGTTTTGCACCAATTGCTGCATATGGTGCCCATGGAGCTATTGTGCATTATGAGCCGGATGAGAAGAGCAATATTCCACTGGATAACAAAAGCTTTCTGCTGCTGGATACTGGCGGACAGTATCTGGATGGCACAACGGATGTGACAAGAACCATTGCCCTTGGAGCATTAAGCTCAGAGGAGAAGAAGCATTATACTGCCGTATTACGAGGAAATCTGAATCTTTCGGATGCAAAATTTAAATATGGCTGTACGGGAGTCAATCTTGACTATCTGGCAAGGGAACCGTTGTGGCACATGGGGCTTGATTATAACCACGGAACAGGCCATGGCGTTGGCTATTTGTTAAATGTACATGAAGGACCGAATGCATTCCGTTACCGGGAACGGTATGGCACCGGAATTGTCATGGAAGAAGGTATGATTACTTCGGATGAACCGGGACTGTATCTGGAAGGAAAATACGGCATCCGCCTTGAGAACCTGCTGCTTTGTAAGAAAGCGGAGAAAACGGAATATGGACAGTTCATGGAATTTGAAACATTGACTGTTGCGCCATTTGATCTGGAGGCTATTGACTGGGAAGAATTAGACAGCCGGGAAAAGGCACTGCTTCGGAATTATCAGCAGTATGTCTATGATACCATTGCAGACTTCCTTTCCGAAGAAGAAAAAACATGGCTGAAGGAGCAGATTCCGGCGTAGAGATATGGGTATTTATTGCACAGGGAGAACAAAGAATGTGCCTTGGCACATTCTCGCGCCTGCGGCGGTCGCTTGCGAAATCTACCTTATACGCCGCAGTGCGCATCCTCGTGGAGCGTTTTTTCCTTTACAGGAAAGCAATTTCCTGTAAAGTGAAAAAAGAGGCTTCATAAATCAAGCCCCTCTGTGTTTCCCGTAGTTTATTTCCCATAGTTTATTTATATGGAAGAATATCCTCGGTATAAGCCCGGAGAATTTCTCCGACACTCCATGCCTGGGCATAGCAGCCGCGGGAGGTGTGCGGTTCATCTCCGTCAAAGATTTCTGCAATAGAACCAATACAGCCGTGATAGAACTGCTCTCTGGTGGCATCTAACATGGCATCGGCCTGTTTGATGACTTCTTTGGAAGTTCCATAGACATGCACATAAGCAGTCAGAAAACCGCCTAAGAGGAAACCCCAGGAAGTACCCTGATGGTAAGCATGGTCACGTTTATCAAGACAGCCTTCATAGGTCGGATGGTATTCCTTATCATCAGGGCTTAAGGAACGAAGACCGGTTTTAGCATATAGTTTCTCGTAAACCTTATCTACAATCTCCTTTTCTTTGTCTGCATCTAACATGCGGTGTGGCAGGGAAACGGCATAAATCTGATTTGGACGAAGGGTGGCATCACCTTCCAGTCCGTCTACCACATCATAGAGACATCCATCTTTTTCATTCCAGAATTCTTTTGTGAAAGATTCCTTTGCATGCGCAGCAAGAGCTGCATAGTGGGAGCCGTCTTCTCCAAAACGCGTTGCCCATTCCTCCATCAGGCAGAGTGCATGATACCAGAGCGCATTGATTTCTACCGGCTTGCCGTGCCGTGGTGTAGCAACCCAGTCGCCCACACGGACATCCATCCAGGTTACCTGGTCGAGACCGCTTCCGGCATGGATAAGTCCATCTTCTTCCATATAGATGGAGAAATCTGTTCCGTGCTCATAAGCTGCAATAATTTCTTTTAATTTCGGATAAATGGTTTCCTGCACAAAAGCATAATCTTCCGGAGTGCCGGTATAATCGAGATATTTTCCAACTGCATAGAAATACCACATGGAAGCATCCGCAGTGTTATACAATGGGGCGCTTCCTTCATCCGGGAACATATTTGGTACCATGCCATGGTGGACATAGCGGGCAAATGTGGTCAGGATGTCTCTGGCATCCTGATAGCGCCCGGTAGACAGAGTTAAGCCGGTGAGGGCAATCATGGTATCCCGGCCCCAGTCGGTAAACCAAGGAAGTCCGGCAAGAACAGTCATCAGTCCGGTAGACTGCCGGTATGCAAGAAAATGGTCAGCGGCAATGGTCAGAGTCTCTGCCAGTTCATCATGGTAGCCAGCTTTTTTCTCTAACGCATTAAAACGTGCCATTTCTGCGGCAGCAGTGGCAAAAGCATCCTTTTCATAAGCATCTTCAATGGTGCAGACGATAGATATTTTCTTGCGGCATCCGGCGTCCAGCGGAAATTCAATCTGGTATGGCGTGTAGTTATCATCTAAAGCATCGGATTCTACATCCAGTTCTTTTTGTAACTGCATTCCGGTGGTATATTTTTCTTCACATGGAACAACGGTTCCGTCATCGGTAAAAAGACGGATGGTGACATCTTTATTCTGCTGCGGAACCAGTCTGATTTCCGGCTGCTCATAAGTAGTATCGAATTTTAAAGTGTCTACGGTAGAAGCATCATGGTGTACCCGGTAATTAAAGAGCGGAGTCAGCACCAGTGTAGCAGCCTCTCCATCATTCTGGATATCATAGGAAACTGCAATAGTATTCTTGCCGTGTTCAAAGGCGAGAGTCTTTGTCATGGTAAATTCCGGAGCTTTGGTGGTAAAATGTACCAGCCCGTCATAAGTAAAGGAATTAAGGTATTCAATACCTTCACGGTAAGCAGTGCTGCCATCACCGGCAAGATACTGTTCTACGGTAAAATCTATTTTCTCGGAAGAACGAATCAGACACTCGTTGATTTTGGAGAGAATGACGAAACGTTCTACCGGCGGGTGCAGGCTGGCAATCAGATAGCCATGGTGCTTTCTTGCATGAGCACCGGTTACAGAACTGCCGGCATAGCCGCCGATTCCATTGGTCAGAACCCATTCCTTCTGTACACCCACCGACATTGGGGTGAGGGCATCTTTATTTAAATGATATGCTTTCATAGAGATCTCCTTTATCGTGTAATCTGTCCGGGTGGCGGGGGAGAAAAAAACAGGAAAACAATTGTAAATGTCATTTCAGGCTTCGGCTATTTTTGATACAGAATGCTGCAGAACTAAGCTGCTTTGTTTTCTTTTGTTATTCAGCCGGTCTTTCCAATGTTTCACAGTATAGCGGCACGGTTCGCTGCAATGCGGATGCATGAGAAAGGCTGATAGGGACACTTGGAATTTCATCTAGCAACCGGCAATGCTGGCACAGGACGTGCCAGCAAGGTGCAATCTGAACATGGATGTGAATTTGCACCGGTTGCCAGATGAACGATTAGCCTTTTTGAAATTCTTGGTGCCCCTTGCAGGCTTTCTGTCGCATCCGCATGCAACGGACAGTACCGCTATCCGGTGAAAGCAACGGAAAGACAGCCTGCAATCAGAAAACAAAGGCAGCTAAGAACTGCTGCGCATTCTGTCTCCATAAAAAGGAGCAGAAGCTTGAAATAACATTGAAATATGTTTTCGTCTTATAGTTCTTTCCTCCACCCGGACTGTTTGCCTCTATTGTAACGAAATAAATCGAAAAAATCTACTGAAAAACACGGAAAAAACATAATTATTAAATAAATATAATCTACTGGATTAATCGCAGAAAAAGAGATATAATGAAAAAGAATCTGCATGAGAAGCAGCTGCAAAAAGAAAAATTGAGAGGTTTGAAGTATGAGTATTTTTGAAAACACAGTTTTAGTAGATAAGAAGGTGTCTGTTGTAAATGTAATCTTAAGGTATCTTTGTATCGCATTGGCGATTTTCTGTGTACTGGTTTCCATTATTGTGTATCCAGGAATTTTACTGGTTCCTGCAATTATCTTTGCAGTTTTCTGGTATCTTCTTAAAATTGCATCACAGATTGAATGGGAATATACCTATATTGAAGGAAGACTTAGCTTTGCACGCATCAAGGCAAAGAGAAAGAGAAAAAATGTTGCAAAGATTGAGATGGAAGAGGTTGTGCTGATTGCACCGTCAACTGCACATGAATTGTATAATTATCATAATAACAATCAGGTGAGCGTAAAGGATTGTTCTTCCAAGCAGTCGGGAGCGAAGACCTATGAAGTGATTTATAAGAACGGTAGCGGACTTGGAGATATTATCTTTGAGCCGGATGAAAATATGCTGGATATGATCTGCAACCGGAATGCAAAGAAAGTCATCAGATAGGAGAGGTGATTTTATGGCAGAGCAGGGAAATTGTGATACCTGTGTAAATTTTGTTTATGATGAAGATTACGAATATTATGTCTGTGATATGGATCTGGATGAAGATGATATGGTAAGATTTCTTACCGGCAACACCAATTCCTGCCCGTATTATCAGTTATATGATGAGTACAAGATTGTGCGTCATCAGATGTAAATTTTAAATAGGAACGGTTTTAAAGAGGTCTGCATTTTCTTCATAGACCTGATTGAGCCAGTCGCAAGCCTGACCAATGCCTTCGTCGGAATATTCGAAGGTGTTGGTCTTTTTTTTCTCATCCGGCGTGGCGGTAAAGCAATAAGGACCCGGCCACCAGGTGGCAAGCAGTGTGGTGGAGTCGTCTTCTACATGCTTCTCAATGCGGTAGCGCATGCCCAGATGGCTTCCGGTATACTGTGTTTTGTTATAAAAAGGAATGGAAAATAAATCTTTACGTTGTATCATAATTGCACCTGCTTTCGATTCTTTATTAAAAATAGCATGAAAAAAGTTGTCTGGCAAGGAAAAGGGATTAGATGATAATCCCTTTTTTTCTATATTCGGTTGGTGTGATTTTCAGATTTTTCTTAAATAATCTTATAAAATGTTCCGTTGTATCATAACCCACCTGGGAAGCAATATCTGCAACCGTAAGATTAGTATCAGAAAGAAGTACCTGGGCTTTTTCAATCCGGACCTGCTGTAACAGCTGGGTAAAGGTTTTCCCGGTAGTGCTTTTAAAAAGTCTTGAAACATGTTCAGGTGTATAGTGAAATTTTTCGGCAACCTGCTCTAATGTAACCGTTGCATAATTTTCCTGAATGAATTGAAGCAGGGCAAAACGCTGCACATCAGATTTACGGTTGAAAGTAGGAAGCTCGGAACTTTTTTCATAATTCCGGATTAAAAGACCAAAAGTTATCATCAGTGTGTAGGAAATCATCTGATCCCAGTAAAGGGAGCGGTTCAGAGATTCCCAGTACATCCAGAGAAAGCCAGAACGTATTTCATTATCATTGCCGGTGTGAAATACAATATAATCGTTGCCGTTTTCGGAATAGATATTATTTAAAAAGAAAGCGGACAGGATGTTTGGTGAATTTAAAAAATTGAAAAAGATATTATGTAAAGTGCTTTTTCGAATCAAAATATTTAAGATAACGCTGTTGTCATCGAAGACACTGACGGAATGTTTGATGCCGGGTGGAATAATACAAAGGTCTCCGGTGCGCAGTGTGAGCTGACTGTCACTGATTTTCTGGGAACAGCTTCCGTCATAGACATATAAGAGTTCAAAGAAAGTGTGGTCGTGAGTAAGTGCCGGAGAGTAACGGTTATGTCTGGTTACAGTAATAGAAACGTGGTTTCCTGCATCAAAAAAGAAATTATCTTCAAAGCGTGGAGGAATGGTTTCTTTGATTTCCGGAACCAGCAGATGCCGGCGCAGTACATCATCTATATTGATAGTACTTAAGAATTCCTGCAGGGAATACTCCTGCTGTTTGGCATAATAATATTTTTTGTAAAACTGCTCATCTTCATTCAATTTATATATTACTGTTCTTAACGCTTCATGATCCATAATGGAATCCTCCAATTCAAATATCAAAAATAGTCAATAACAACATAAAGAAAATGATATATCTATCAAAAAAAGTAAATAGAATTGGTTGTTACAAACAATTGGAAAACCACTTGAATAGATTATAATAGATTTAACAACAAAAGAAAAGTGATTTTCACAAAAACAATGATTACAGAGAAGGGGCATATGGATGAAGCAGGAAATCTTAGTAAAAGTAGAACATATGAATAAAAGATTTGGCTCTACCGTTGCATTAAAGGATGTTTCAATAGAGGTTTGTTCAGGCAGAGTTCTCGGACTTATTGGAGAGAATGGTTCTGGTAAATCAACAGTTACATCTATTATTGCAGGAATGCAGAACGCAGACAGCGGTACGATGACATATCATGACAAAGAATGGAAGCCGGAATCAATGCTGTATTCGTTGGAACATGGAATTGGAATGATTGTCCAGGAAACTGGAACAGTGCCGGGAATTACAGTAGCAGAGAATATATTCCTTGGCGAGACAAAATTTTTTAAGAGTTTTGGCGAAAAGCATAAATGGGGACCGGTTAAAAGGAAGCTGTTAAATCAGAAAGCACAGGAAGCCTTAGATGCAATCGGTGCCAGCCATATTCGAGCAGAACAGATGACAGCAAACCTTGATTTGCAGGAACGTAAGCTGATTGAGATAGCAAGAATTATGAATAAGCATCCGGAAGTGCTGGTAGTAGATGAGACTACAACTGCATTGTCACAGAAGGGAAGAGAGATTATCTACAATATTATGGAACAGATGAAAAAAGAAAACAAAGCGGTGGTTTTCATCTCCCATGATTTGGAAGAGATTATGGAAAAATGCGATGCATTGACGGTTCTTCGTGATGGAAATATTATAGTTACTTTTGATAAGAGCGAATTTGATGAAGACAAAATAAAATCAAGTATGATTGGAAGGCAGCTGGAAGGCGACTATTATCGAAGTGATTATGATGGAAGCTGCGAAGATGAAGTTGTCTTAGAAATGAAAGATGTAAATCTGACTGGCAAACTGATTGATTTTAATCTGCAATTGCATAAAGGAGAGATTCTTGGAATCGGCGGACTTTCGCACTGTGGAATGCATACACTTGGCAAAGTCATGTTTGGAAATAAAAAACCGGAGTCTGGTGAAATAAGAATCAAAGGAAAGAAATTGAAAAACGAAGCCGATGCAATGAAGCATATGGTTGGATATGTGGCAAAAGACAGAGACACTGAGTCGCTATGCCTGAATGCCAGCATCAAAGATAATATTGCTGTTGGCGGACTGGACCAGTTTACAACTGGTGGATTCCTGATTTTCCCGTGGAATGAAAAGAAATATGTTCAGAAACAGGTGGAAACATTAAGCATTAAATGTGCAGGAATAAATCAGTATGTTTCGGCATTATCCGGTGGAAATAAACAGAAGGTTGTATTTGGAAAATGGATTGGACGAGGCAGTGATGTATTGATTCTGGACTGCCCGACGCGAGGCGTTGATATTGGTGTGAAGCAGGCGATGTATCAATTGATGTACCAAATGAAAAAAGAAGGAAAATCAATTGTTATCATTTCAGAGGAATTAACAGAACTGATCGGTATGTCAGACCGTCTGATGATTATGAAGGATGGAAAGATTATGCATGAATTTCCAAGAAGTGAATCGCTTTCAGAAGCAGATGCGATTCAGTACATGATATAGGAGGCGGATGAAATGAAAACAAAGAATTTAAGAAAAAATGTTATGCTCCTTGCCCCTTTATTTGGTCTTGTGGCATTGCTGGTTGCTTTCTTTATCATTGGAACATCTAAAAATATAAATGTTGCATATGGAATGAAAAGTATTATCAACCAGTCAGTTGTGGTTGCAGTAGTAGCAACAGGTGCAATCTTTATTTATACCCTTGGTTCCTTTGATATCAGTCTTGGAGCATCTGTAGCAGTAAGCGCACTGGTAGGAGGGATTGTTTATAACAAAACAGAGAGCCTGGTAATAATGTTTGCAGCTTGCCTTGGAGTGGCGGTCTTTATAGGACTATTTAACTCAGTACTGGCATCTATTTTTAACCTCCCTGTTTTCGTAACAACGATTGCAATGCTAAGTGTATTGAATGCACTGGTACTGGTTCTGATTAAGATGAATGGAACAGGTTCTGAAATAAGAGTGCCAATGATGGCGGTCAGTAAGCTGAATACAACACAGTTTAAAATATTCGTATTAGCTGCATTTTTCTTAGTATGTTTACTGGTATTCTCTTTTACTAAAGTAGGAAGAATGCAGAAATTCCAGGGCGGAAATCCAATTTGTGCAAAATTAAGCGGTATTTCTGTAAAGAAAATGTCGATTATAGCATTTATCATGTCTGGAATAGGAGTTGGACTTGGCGCATGTCTTTCCATTGTCTATGCTCCGACTTTAACGAGAAATACTGCATCCAGTGTAGGAATGGATGTCATCATAGCGATTGTATTTGGTGGTATGCCGGTATCAGGTGGCGCAAGAAGTAAAATTTATGCAGCAGTAATCGGAGCTTTTTCCATGACATTGCTCAGTCAGATTATGGTGATGTTTAATCTGAATTCCGGAATTGGACAGATGGTAAAAGCAGCAATATTTATATTGGTAGTATTCCTGGCAACCAGTGACCAGAGAGGAAAGATGTTACCAAGATAATATCCATATGGTATTAAGTGATAGTCACTTTATACATAAACATGTAATGTACAGGAGGAAAGAAACATGAAAAAAATTCTAGCAATGTTGCTGGCAACGGTCATGGTAGTAGGATGCTTTACCGGATGCGGAAGCGACAAGAAGAATGACAGTTCTGAAGTAGTAAGTACAGAACAGTCAGGCAGCAAAGAAGAGACACCAGAACTTGATATGAGTGAAACCGTTAAAATGGGTATTCTTGTATCAGATGCAACAAGTGCAGAGGCGTTGGCATTCCGGACATACTATACAGAGTATATTCAGAAACAGTACAATGTTGAGCTTATTTATTCTGATGAATTAAAGGATGCAGCAGGGGAAACATCAGCAATTGATACTTTTATTACAAATAATTGTAAAGCAATTATTTCATTCTCATCCTTTGACCGTGCAGCACAGATTGAGCAGTGTGAAGCGGCAGGTGTGTATTATGCAGTTGCAACAGGAACTTTAACCGATGAAGAATATGAGACTTATAAGGGATATGAGCATTATGTAGGTGCAATCGGGCCATCTCTTGAAGTAGAATATCAGACTGGTTATGATATGGCAAATTACTATCTGGAGCAGGGCAAGAAAAACTTTGCTATCTTCGGTGGAGCAATTCCATATTATACAGATATGCATATTTATCGTGCAGCAGGTATGATTGCAGCTATGGTAGATGCAGGTGGAGCAGATGCTAATTACAAAGGTGCTACAGATGAAGCTGGAATTATTGGACAGATTTATGCAGATGGACAGATTGAAACCGGAGCAATTGGTGATGTAAATATCGTTGGTTATGTAGGTGGATATGACATGGATGATGCATGGTTTGGAAAATGTGCTCAGATGGCACAGACTCCTGACTTAGAGGTTATCTTAGCTGTTGGAAATGGTTCTGACTTCTTTGGAACAGCAATTGAAGGCACAGATGTTAAGATTGCCAGCGTAGATGCTTATGCAGAAAGCTATGGTACTGCAATGGATGGTGGAATGCTTGATTACCTTGCAGGTAAGTTCTCAGCAAGTATCGGACCTATCTTTATTGCAACTTATCGTGCAGTACTTGGAAGCCCGATCCGTACAGAAGATGGAAATGCTTTAGCTCTCAGCCAGGGTTACTGGGTTGCAACTTCACCAGAAGAGTTCTCTGAGTGCTATGCAGTAGACAGCTCTGTAGACAGCCCTGCATATACAAAAGGTATGTTAGATGGACTTCTTACAGCAGATTATGCATCATTTGAAAAATTTGTAAGTGCTTATGGATTTAAAGATATCCAGGAAGAAGCAAAATAAGTAACATATTAATAAAATTTTTGTTCTGCTCCGGAATTCTCCGGAGCAGAATTTAGAAAAGACATGAGGGAAAATAACATGAAAAGTAAAGGAAGAAATAGCATTTTAAAAAAGATAATTGGAACTTTGTGTATTCCGGTAGTGACACTGCTCGTAATGATACTCTTATGTCAGAGGAATGGTGTTGTATTTTTTGAATCAGAAGGAAACTGGATTTTGTTTTCCCGGGCAACAGCAACAGTAATGTTAACGACATTTGCTCTTTCATTGAATCTGAATTCCGGAAGATTTGATTTCTCAATCGGAGCAATTTCGTTATTGTCATCAGTAATCAGTGCATCAATTTGTTCATCCCATGGACTTTCAACACCATATATGCTCGTGATTTCTATTGTATCTGGAGCATTGCTTGGACTGATATCCGGAGCAATTTATGTAATTGTAAAATTACCACCGATTATTGTGTCACTGGGAGTAACACTGTTTTACGAAGGAATGGCATTCGCACTTACCGATGGTTATGGCGTGTCATTTGTAGCAAATAAAGAATTAACAAGTTTTCCAGGTGTTTTGAATTATGTACTTGTAATTGTAATTGGACTCGTTTTATTTATTGCGATTTTTGATTATACACAATTTGGTTATGAATATAAGTCACTATTATCCGGACAGAAGGTTTCTGTTAATACAGGAATTCATGAAGTATCCAATGCAGTAATCTGTTATACCATTGCAGGCGGCTTCATGGGTGTAGTTGGATTTATTAGTGCTTCAAATACAGGAAATATTCAGATGTCTTTAAACTTTGGCTCAATTGGAGTAATGTTTACAGCTTTCTTACCGATGTTTATCGGTGGATTTATCGGACGGTTCTGCAATGAAAAAATTGGTTATCTGTTAGGAGCAGTAACAACAGCATTCATATCATTGATGTATGCAAGATTAAATGTAGATGCATCCATTCAGCAGATTGTTACCGCAGTTATCCTGGTATTGTTCCTGATTTATCTGAATAACGAGAATAAGGTAATTGAGCTTGTAATGCTGAAGAAACAGTTGAAGAAAAAAAGACAAGAGGATAATTAGATGAAATATAAAGGAATCATTTTTGATTTGGACGGAGTAATCTGCTTTACCGATAAGTATCATTATCTGGCATGGAAGAGACTGGCAGATAAACTGGGAATATATTTTGATGAAACCATAAACAACCGGTTAAGAGGCGTAAGCCGGATGGAAAGCCTTGAGATTATTTTAGAGAAAAGTACAAAGAAATATTCCAAAGAAGAGAAAGAAGATTTCGCAGAGCAGAAAAATAAGATGTATGTGGAATTGCTGGAAGACATGACACCGGCTGATTTGCCAAAAGAAGTAAAAACAACCTTAGATGATTTAAGGAAACAGGGAGTTTTACTGGCAATTGGTTCATCCAGTAAAAATGCAAAGAGAATATTAAAACATTTAGGATTAGAAAATTATTTCGATGCCATCAGTGATGGAACGAATATTACAAAATCAAAACCTGATCCGGAGGTATTTTTGAAAGCAGCAGAATACCTGCAGTTAGAACCACAGGAGTGTCTTGTTGTAGAAGATGCGGTGGCAGGAATAAAAGCAGCTACAGCTGGAGGCTTTGATAGTGCAGGATTGGGTGAAGCGTCCGAATGTGAAATGACAACATATCCATTGAGCGGTTTTGCTGAACTGAGAAATATTAATTAAGAAAAGGAGCAGCCGTGGCTGCTCTTTTTGTGCCTTAAATGAAAGGAAAAAGAGATGAATTATAAAGAAAAACCATTTTATTTAGATGATGTAGACATTGCCTGGGTAGAAAATACGCTGGAAAATATGAGCCTGGAAGAAATGATAGGACAGTTGTTCTGCCCGATTGGATATTCAACGGATCCGGAGTATCTGAATATGTTATTACATTTCCATATCGGCGGATTATTTTTCCGGGATGGTGTGGCAGAAGAGATGCAAAGTACATTTACCTATGCGCAGGAGCACACAAAGATTCCGCTTCTGATTCCATCAAATTTAGAAGCGGGAGGAGATGGAGCGGCTACCAATGGAACTGCATATGGAAAACAGATGGCATGTGCAGCTGCAAATGATCCGGTATATGCATATCGTCTGGGAAAGATTGCCTGCTCAGAAGGAAGTGCATTAGGAATTAACTGGGCTTTTGCACCGGTAGTTGACATAGATAGAAATTATCATAATCCAATTACCAATGTCAGAACATATGGCGATGATCCGGAGAAGGTTTATGCCTATGCAAGGGAGTATCTTCGTGCAGCAGATGAATGCAATATGGCAGTCTCAATTAAGCATTTCCCGGGAGATGGTGTGGATGAAAGAGACCAGCATCTTTTGACATCGGTAAATAGTCTTAGCATGGAAGAATGGGATAAATCCTATGGAAGTATTTATCAGCGGCTGATTGACGATGGTGCCAAAACTGTTATGGCAGGGCATATTGCAATGCCAGCGTATCAGGAACATTTTAATCCACAGTTAAAGGGCAAGATTGTTCCGGCTTCTCTTTCCAGAGAGCTTTTGGTGAATTTGCTTCGGGACAAATTAGGATTTAACGGACTTGTCATTACAGATGCAACACCGATGGTCGGATTTACGGCAGCCGGTAAACGAAGTGAAACGGTACCAATGGCAATAGAAAATGGCTGTGACATGATTTTATTCAATAAAGATTTAAAAGAAGATTATCAGTTTATGCTAGATGGTTATAAGAATGGTCTGTTATCCCGTGAAAGATTACTGGATGCAAACAGACGCATACTGGCATTAAAGGCTTCTTTAAGATTACATGAAAAGAAGATAAAAAGACAGCTGGTTCCTGGAAAGGAAGCATTAAAAAACTTACGCACCACGGAGCATATACAGTGGGCAAAAGAGCTGGCAGACCAGTCTGTTACACTGGTGAAAGATATTGCAGAGAATCTTCCAATCAGTGCGAAGAAGACACCGCGTATTTTGCTGGAAATTTTAGGACATTTTCCGTCCAATGAAAGAGTAGTCGGAAAAGTAAAAGAAGAACTGGAAAAGAGAAATTTCCAGGTATTCCTCTATGAGAAGGAAGATTTCGAAAAGGGTGTCGATAATGTAACAGCTTTTAAAGATAAGTATGACATGGTAATTTACATCGGAAATGTGGAAAATGCCAGCAATCAGACCACCAACCGGTTAAACTGGTATACCTTCTGGGGACAGGGAAATAATGTTCCGTGGTTTGCAGAAGAAGTACCGGTAATTTTTATCAGTGTAGCCAATCCATATCATTTACTGGATGTGCCAATGATAAAAACGTATATTAACTGTTACTCCAATAATGATTATGTATTAGAGGCAGTAATAGCAAAGATTGCCGGAGAAAGCAGATTTAAAGGAGTAAGTCCGGTAGATCCATTCTGTGGACGAATCGAACTTTCCTACTAAAAGAATAACGAGACATAAGGGAGAACCGGTTATATGTATATCAGCAGATTAAGAGTAAATCATAAAAAAAATCCATTAGGTTTTAATTTGGCAAAAATCCATTTGTCCTGGGAAGTAAAGGATGTCTGTGGAAAATGGGCCGTGGAAACAAGAATTATAGTATCAGAGAGCAGCAATATGGAAAAGCTGGTATATGATTCCGGAGTACAGGAGAATTATCATGAGAACCAGATGCTGGTTTCCTTCGACTTAAAACCAAGAACCAGATATTACTGGCAGGTAGAAGTTAAAGATGACAAGGGAGACTGCGCAAAAAGTAATCCGGCATGGTTTGAAACGGGAAAACTGCAGGAAAGCTGGACCGCAAAATGGATTGGAACAGAAGAAAATGAAAAGAGAATGCCTCTTTTATATAAAGAGTTTGAATTAAAAGAGAAACCGGAGTCTGTCAGATGGCATGTATGTGGTCTGGGATTATATGAAGCATATGTCAATGAAAAGAAGGCGGGCAGAGAATTTCTTATGCCGGGTTATCATTGCTATGACAGCTTTTTAGAATATCAGACACTGGATGTTACAGAACTGTTATCTCAGGGAAAGAATAAAATTGCGGTTCTGTTAGGCGAAGGCTGGTATAAAGGAAGATTTGGATTTGATGGTGATTACAGAAATCTATATGGTAATCAGAAGAAGTGCATTGGAGAATTACATATACGATATGCCAATGGACAGGAAGAATGTATTGTAACAGACAGCAGCTGGAAGGCAGAAGAAAGCAGCATATGTGAAAATGGAATCTATGATGGAGAACATATTGATGAGACATTAGAACACAAAATGCTTTCCGTGGAGGAAATAGAAGAAACAAGACCACTTGTGGAACGATTTAATCCAAGAATTCATAAAGTAGAAGAATTTCAACCGGTATCAGTAAAACAGGAAGATGAAGCACTTTTGCTGGATTTTGGGGAAACAGTCACCGGTTGGGTAGAAATAACTGGTGCATTTGAAACAGGTCAGAAAGTTATGATGCAGTATGGAGAAGTTCTGCAAAAGGGCAGATTTTACAGGGATAATCTCCGTACTGCCAAAGCAGAATTTACATATGTATCGAAGGGAAAAGGAGAAACCATACGTCCTCATTTTACCTATTATGGATTTCGCTATGTGAAAATAAAAGGTCTGAATCCGGAAAAAGAATATAAATTTATTGCTTATCGTATTATGTCTGATATTGAGAGAACCGGCTGGGTGGCAACAGATCATGATAAGGTAAATCATTTATTAGAAAATACACTGCGTTCCCAGAAATGTAATTTTCTGGATATTCCAACGGATTGTCCGCAGCGTGATGAACGAATGGGCTGGACAGGTGATGCGGGAATTTTTGCATCCACAGCATGTTTTCATATGGATAGCGGAAGTTTCTTTCATCACTATATGAAAAATATGCAGGCTGAGCAGGAAAAATGTAATGGAGCTATTCCGTTCTTTGTTCCAAGACCAAAGGTAAAAAAAGAAGAACATACGAATCCTTTCTATCTGGATTCCGGAGCGGCAGTATGGGGAGATGCAGCAACGCTGATTCCATGGAGACTCTATCAGTTTTATGGAGATAAGGCAATGTTAGAGGAACAGTATCCTGTTATGAAAGCCTGGGTGGATTACGAATATGAGAGAACAAAAGAGAATGAGATTCCGTATCTGTGGCAGAATGACAGGCAGCTGGGAGACTGGCTGGCATTAGACAATGGAAATATCAATAATCCGATTGGAAAGACAGACAGTGGCTTTATCGCATCCGTTTACCATTATTGGTCAACCAAAATGGTGAAAGAAGCGGCAGAAAGTCTAGGATTAGAGGAAAGTAAAGTATATGCAGAGAGAGAAAAAGAGATTCGGAATGCAATTTTAAATTATTACTTTCCAGATAAAAAGTTTTGCTTGGAATACACACAAACCGCTTGTGCACTTTTGCTTTATTTAAAACTTTATCCAGAGGGAGAAAGAGAAGTTATAACGGCAAAACTGGCAGAGTTACTTAAGAAAAATAATGGACATTTAAATACAGGTTTTGTTGGAACACCAATTCTGTGCATGGCTTTGTCAGAGAATGGACAAAATCAGCTTGCTTATGACCTGCTTTTAAACGAGGACTATCCAGGATGGCTGCATGAGGTGAACCTTGGTGCAACAACGGTATGGGAACGATGGAATTCATTGGAAGAGGATGGAAGTATCAGCGGAACCGGTATGAACAGCTTAAACCATTATGCATATGGAAGCATTGCAGAATGGATATACAGATACATGTGTGGTCTGAATCCGTCTATAGGAGAGGCGGTAAAGATGACCATATATCCGATGCCAGATCAAAGATTAAAAAAAGCAGAGGGAAGCTGGAGAAGTGTATTTGGTAAATATGTCTGTGCATGGAACTGGAAGAGTGAGCAGGAAGTAGTCTGTAACATAGAAGTTCCATTTAATGCAAATGCGAGATTTATTTTGCCGGATGGAACGGAAGAGATATTAGACTGCGGAAAATATGAAAAAATTTTAAACATACGTCCTTAGAGAAGGTGTAAATATGAAGAAAACAATAAAAAAAGAATTTCTATTTATGGCAATTGGTTTATTTCTGGTAATGGTAATTGGAATTACGGTAATTATCGGAGAGGTAACAAAAATTGAACAGGCAGAGCAGCTTGTTACGGATGGCTATATTTCCATGGAGAAATATTATGGAAGAGTGGAAAAGAAAATTGAAACCTGTCAGAAATATGCCAATATTTTAACCGCACTCAGTGATGAAGACATGCTGATTGCCGGGGATATCAGTGGAAATATGGAAACAGAGGAAGAAGCCATTGCCCAGTATCTCACGGAAATGGAAAAGCTGACCAAAGATATTTCAGAGCAGAGTTTAACCGACAGTTTTATGACTTACAGCAGTGTAAATAAAGAACTGATGGAGCAATTGAAAGAATGCAGACAGGCAAGAGATGATGGAGATATTGCAAAAGCAAAATCCATCATTGGAGGCAGTGCATTAGAAAAAATACAGGCGCGGGAGTCGGCATGCAATGATTTTCAGGAAAAGTTAGATGAGAATGTAAAACGCAGTTCACAGAATATGAAAGCCCGGACCCAAAAAACTTATCTTATCAGTGTAACAATCGGCATATGTTTTCTGATTATCTGCTTAGTTACATACATACTGGTGAATAAGGCGATTATTCAGCCACTCAAAAAAGCAAGTTTACAGTTAAACCAGATGGTAGAGGATATCCAGAATGGAAATGGAGATTTAAGCATCCGGATTCCGGTAAAAAGGATGGATGAGATAGGACAACTGGTTACAGGAGTAAATCTTTTTGTAGAAAAATTACAAAATATCATGAAGCAGTTAAAAGATGGTTCATCCGATATGGACGAAGTTGCAGATAAAATGAACAGGCAGGCTGGAAATATCGGAGAAGAGACCATGAATATGTCAGCTGTAATTGAAGAGTTATCTGCAGGAATCATGGAAATTAATGACCGTTCCGGACAGGTTAGTGAACGGGTTGGAAAAATAGTAGAAAATGTCAGAGATATATCAGAGGAAACCGGAAATGGAGTTCAATTCGTAGATGAAATGCGTGAACGGGCAGATTATATCGAGAAAAAAACAGCAGAAAGCAAAAAAGAAACCAATGATATGATTGGCAGTTTAGGACATAGCATTGCGGACAGCTTAAAAGGAAGCAAAAAAATCTATGAAATAGGAAATCTGACAGAACAGATTCTTGGAATTGCAGAACAGACTAATCTTTTGGCTTTGAATGCTGCAATAGAGGCTGCAAGAGTAGGAGAGGCGGGAAAAGGATTTGCAGTAGTAGCATCTGAAATCAGGGAACTGGCAGATAATAGCCGGGAGACGATGGGTGAGATACAGACAATTAATATGTCTGTGACCACAGCAGTCAGCACACTGATTGAACAGGTGGAAAAAATGATGGAGTTCTTAAATCAGAACATATTGCAGGATTATAACGGTTTTGAAATGATGGCTTCCCGCTACCGCCAGGATGCAGACTATATGGGAGATTTTTGCGGAACAATCAATCATAATGTGCAGGATATGTATCAGGCAATGGATGAAATGAAAGAAAACATGGATACCATAGCAACGTCTATCGATGAAAGCTCGGAAGGGTTACAGGTCTTCGCAGGAAGTGTCGAGGATTTGGCAAAAGCAGTAGAAGATATCAAAGAGCAGTCATATGTAAATCAGACCGTATCAAATGGACTTAAAGGAGAGACAGAAAGGTTTATTAATATATAGTGTTTATTAAAGAAGATATTTAATGGAGAGGGAAAATGCTTTTTTGTGGGAGAAAAAGGAAACATAAATTTCATATAGTACAGGCATTATTAGCGGTAACACTATTACTTCTGCTGTCTTTTGCACAGAATGCGAATGCAAAAGAGCAGGAAAATGGTGAAGAAATTTATGAAACAGAGATAGGTGAGTTAGAGCAGAGTACAGAAGAAACAGAGGACACAGAAGATGTAGATAATACAGAAGAAAACAAGATAGCCTTTTTTTCACAGACTTATGGAAGTGGCACGATTTCACTGGGCAGTTATAACGGTGGAGGAACAATTTCTTTGACAGAGGATGTGACAGCTTCAGGCATTTGTCAGTTAAATGGTGTTTTGAATATTGATTTGAATGGCCATAAGATGACGATGCAGAATAACGCAAGTTTTATGTTATGCAGCGATAATGCAGTACTCAATATCCGGGATTCTGCCGGTGGAGGTGTCATTTACGCATCCTGTCAGTTAATCTGGATCTATAGTGGCGGAACAGTAAATTTATATGGTGGAACATTGGAGGGGGAGAATATGACAAAGCTTCCACAGAGTGGTGGCTGCGTGAACTTATCCAGAAACAATATGGGAACACCGGTATTCCACATGTATGGTGGAGTTATACGTAATTTCCAGGCATCACAGTATGGCGGTGCAGTATATGTGGCAAGCACTTTCTCCGGGAAGAAACCGTCTTTTTATATGTATGGAGGTACAATTGAAAATTGTAATGCATCAGAAGGAGCTGCTGTTTATGTAGATGATTCCGGAGATGGACCAGGCTATTTCTATATGAAAGGTGGAACGAAGACAGAAGAGGGCGGTGAAAGCAAGGCTGTGATACATTGCGCAGCTTATAATGGAAATAAGACTAAGAATGCCATATATAATTATGGATATTTTGGAATAGAGGGTGTTATAGATATAGAAGGAATTGTATATCTGCACCAGAATAACTGGGCAAGCACGACGAAGCATTTTATTAAGGTTACAGACAGGCTTGTTGTAGTGGGAGATGGATATATAGATATTGATTCAGCATATCCCAACAGTAATGCAGTCTGTACCGGACATACAGTTATTGAAAATGCGACACAGACCGAAGGAATTTCGCAAAATCCAATCTCACAGGAAGAATTTTATACTTATTCCAGTTATTTTATTAATTCTACAAAAGGATTGATGATTTCGGCGGGATTTGACCCGGCGAAGAATGAAATGGCTGGAAAGGAATATCCGTCCAACTGGCCGTCTTATCAGGCAGATTTGTACAGCAGGAAGTATACCTATAAAGATGTAAAGGGACAGACCATGCTGATTCAGGCTTCTGATTCACCAGGAGACAAAAGACAGATGCAGAATTATAATTATCTGATTTATACAGAACGGGATAAATTAGAGGAAGATTATGCTGTGTACTATAGTATCAAAATATCAAAACGGGATATTGGAACGGATGACAGATTAAATGGGGCTGTATTTTCACTTAAGAAAAAGAATATAGCGGAAGACGGAACAGTGCGTTATGAAGATATCGGAATAAGTGGAACAACCGGTATGGAAGAAGATGGCGTGGCGGCCGGTGAAACTTATATTTATCTGGATGCTGAGAAAATGGGAAAGTTAATGGTAGATGATGGAACTTATGTTTTGACAGAGGATACTGCGCCGGATGGGTATGTGGCAAGAGGTGAATTAGCTGTTATTGAAATTAAACATAAGCTGGATGAAAGTACCGGAAAGACAGTATCAGTTGTAGAAGTGGTTGCCAATAACAAAGTGCTTGGAACGTCAGAACAGGTAGTGAATTCTACATATGGCGACAAAGGAATGCTGGTGAATAAAGAAATTGTGTTTACTTTGAAGAATTCTACGGAACTGTTAGAAGAAAATATAGATTATACCATTCAGGTGGATAAGTACCGTGACACAGAATACCAGCAGAGACTCTCAGGAGCGCATTTTGAATTATATACAGCAGAAGAACCGGTTACACTGGTGGCAAACGGAACAACAGATACAAATGGTACGGTAAAACTGCTGGATTTAAATGGCTCAGAATTTACCTGTTCAAAAGGAGCCCATTATAAATTAAAAGAAGCAGAAGCACCGGAAAACTTTTATCTGATGTCAGATGAGATAGATATCAGGATAAAAGAAGAAAATCAGGTATTTATCAATGACGTTTTATTGGAAGATGGAAATACACTTTCCGGGGCAGATGCAGGTGGCACAACAGAATATGGGGACTGGCGTGTGACAAGGCAGGAAGATGCCATAGTATTTTCTGTTTATGATGAGGAAAAACCACCGACATGGACTTTACAGGCAAGAAAATATGGAACAAAAGTAATTGATGCATTGGCTCTGTCTGGTGCAGAATTTACGTTATATCAGGTGGAATCATCCGGCGAAACGGAAATTATATCGCTTACAAGTTCGGATGGAACAGATGGACATGAAATCGGAGAATTAGAATTTACAGATACAAATGGAGAACCACTGCAGCTTGCATGTAATACAACCTATATTCTGCGGGAAACACATGCACCTGTGGGATATGAAATAATGGAAGATATTATCTTAAGTATAAATGAGGATGCTTCACAAATAGAAGTAACGCAGGGTGGGGCAGGTTATGGAGAGGCATCATATGATGCGGTAAATAAGGTATTAACACTTTCAATTATAGATAAAGCAGTATATCGTATGCCAGAAACAAAAAGTGGAGGGCTCTATCCGCTTGCGGTTATCGGTACACTTTTCATGAGTTTTTTTGCCGTACTAATGCTGGTGATTTCCCAACGCCAGCAAAAAGTATAGGTTCTTCACCAATCAGTAGTATAACTTAGTTTTTTTTAAATTCCCTAAAAATGTAAGAATGATTGACAGTGTTGATATAAACTGGACGATTGCAAGGCGGCCTGGAGCACCGCTTTGATAATTGTCTGAACAAGTAAAGGAGAGAGAATATGAAACAGAGAGTAAGAAGATGGAAGGCAATGATGATGGCAGTAATGCTGGTACTTAGTATAATTCTGCCGGCGAAAACGGTTAGGGCGGCAGATCTTGCCACTACGATTCAGGTAACCGGAATCGAGGAAGGATGTAATGTTTATGCATATGCAGTTGCAATTGATGCAGTAGATGCAAATGGAAATCATTACTGGAAATACAATCCGGAGGGAAATGTTGAGTCGAGAGTAAAAGATGGCAAAGTGGATACAGATGATCTGGTTTATTTTTATATGAATCTGAATTCAACAATGGGAGCTGATGACTGGGATTTACATGATGGAGAAGGAGATGCTGTTGTAGATAAGACTGTATTACACATGCAGTATAATGCTGCAGATGCTTCCTATAGTGTATCAAATGTAAAACCTGGTTTATATGTAATCGCTGCAAATAAACAGGTCAAAGAATATTCTTATAGTGGTAATGTGGTTGCGGTAAATTATCAGTACAGTGGTACTGGAATAGCATCTATTGCAGATGAAAACGGAGTGATTCATGTAGCAGCGAAGAAATCCAGCGATCCAACCATGAAGAAGGAAGTAATTGAAAATGGAAATGCATATAAATATGGGGATGCGAATATTGGAGACACAGTAGAATTTAAGATTACGATGACAATTCCGGATTATCAGGGATCCTGGTTATCTGATAAGTTACATTATAATATTAAGGATTCACTCACAGATGGACTGACTCTGGATGTAAGTTCTATTAAATTAGAAGGAACATCCATCAATGATTTATTTGTAACAAACAAGAAATGTACTTCAACCAATATTACAACCTCCACAAGTGGTTTTACATTAGATTTATATGGTGAGGATGTTTATCAGTATGCAGGAAATACGATTGCAATTACTTATCAGGCAAAAGTAAATGAGAAAGCAAAAGTAAACTTTGATTCAGATGAGAATAAAGCAACTTTAAAGTATTCTACGGTAGCATCCGGTACTGATATGAGTGATCCGATGCAGGATATCACACATCATTATACATTTGGATTTGATACTCTGGTAAATGGAACTGGTTCTGAGAAAACTACAGAGATTACCAAATATGGTGTAAAGACAACGACAGAACTTGATAATAAAGTAGCACTGGACGGTGCACAGTTCCAGTTATTTGATGCAAATGGAAAGCAGTTATATTTTACCAGTGATGGTGAATATACTACCGAGACAAGTGGAACATATGATTATATTGTATCAAAAAACAATGGTCAGCTGACAGCAACCGGTCTGGATGCAGGTACATATACTTTAAAAGAGTCCAAGGCACCATTGGGATATGCATTGGATAAGACTACTTATACGATTGTAATCACACCGACTTATAATGAACTGACAGGAGAATTAAAGAATTATACGGTAAGAGTAAATGGCGCAACTGGAAATTCTATTACTTTTACACATGAAAAGCTGGATAATGGAACAATAAATACAACAGACAATGCTGCAAATGCAGATACGTTTGGAATTAATAATACACCACTTATTACCTTACCGGAGACAGGTGGAGCAGGAATGATTGCACTGACTGTTGCAGCAGTTGTCTTAATGGCAGGATTTGGAACAATGTTTGTTTCATTGAGAAAAAGAAAACAGGTAAAATAATTAAGAGAGGGCAAAGTAGAATGAAAGAATCTGTACGTAAAACATTAATGTTTCTCATGGCAGTTGGCTTTTTGACAGGCTTTGCCCTGCTGCTTTATCCAATGTTTTCTAATATGTGGAACGAGTATAATAGCAAATTAAAGTTTGAAGAATATCAGTATGAAAATGCAGAAAAAGCGGAGGATACCAGTTTAGAAGAGGAGTGGGAGAAAGCAGCGGCATATAACGAGCGGTTGCAGCCAATTGTAATTCCTGATAGTTTCATTCAGGCAGAACAGGAGGAAGTAACACAGCAGGATAGTGAATATATGTCCTGCCTGAATCAGAATGGGGATGGTATGATGGGTTATCTGTCTATTCCGAAGATTGGCGAAATTATACCTGTATATCATACTTCCAGAGAAGAGGTATTACAAAAAGGAGCAGGACATATCCAGGGTTCATCGCTGCCAATCGGTGGAACTTCAACACATGCATCCATAGCAGCGCATCGGGGAATTCCAGGAATGTCCCTGTTTACAGACCTTGATTTACTGGAAGAAGGAGACCAGTTCTACTTATATATATTAGATGATATTCTGGCATACGAAGTAGATCAGATAGAAACTGTGATGCCGGAAGATACAGAGATTTTAAATGTAGAAGAAGGGAAGGATTATGTAACGCTGGTTACCTGTACGCCATATGGTGTAAATACGCAGCGTTTATTGGTGCGTGGACACAGAGTGCCTTATGTAGAGGAACAGGAGAAGGAGCAGGAAAGACAGGCAAAGAAAAGCATTCATACGAATTATCTGGCATGGATTTTTATTGGAATAATAGCTGCTATAGGCTCCATTGTAATATGCAGAAGTATCATCTGGATGATAAAGAAAAAAAGCAGCCATGGAACAAAAGGGAGAAAGCACAGGAATAAAATAGTTTGTAAAATACTATTCATAATGATATGTTTTGCTGGTCTGCAGCCAGAGAGTGTACGGGCAGAGGAGGATATTCCGGTATCGGAACCATGTTCTATTACTTTTGAAATTCCCAATGCATACCGTGCAACTTTAAAAGAGCAGAAGCTGGAGCTTAGGCTATATCGCATTGCAGATATTACAGAGACAGGGGAATACCGTGATTTAGAAAAATATTCCGGGTTAAATATACAGGAGTTATCCGTGGAATCATCCGCCCGTGAATATAAGAAAAAAGCAGAAGATGTGGCGGCATCTCTTGGGGTTACCGAATGGGATGAGAGTGCAAAGACAGAACCGGATGCAGAGATTGAACTGACAGATAATACAGGAAGCAAGGATGGAATGGAAGCCGGAGTATATTTAGTTTGCATGAAACCGCTTTATTTATCCGATGAAGTCTATCAGGCAGATCCGTATCTGATTACACTGCCTGGTTTTATGGAGAATATCGAAAAAACAGGTGATGGAAAGTATGTCTGGATGAAGGATGCGGTAGTGGATTTAAAGCTGGCAAGGAAGGCAGTTTCAAGACCTCAGGAACCGCAGGAAGAAAGGGAGGAACCTGTGACTCCACTGGAAACAAAGGAGATTAAGACAGGCGATGAGACGGAATGGCAGCAGACTTTCGTATTACTGGAAGCTTCTGGAAGCATATTGGCGGTATTGTTGTTTTTAGGAAAAGTTTCATTGAGGAGAAAACGGGATGAGAAAAGAACTTCTAGACGAATTGATGATAATATCGGAGGAAGAAAAGAAGTATAAATCAGGACAAAGTACGGTGGAACAAAGTCTGTATGCGAAAGATAACCTGACAGAGATTGACAGAAAAAGATTACTGCAGCGAGGAAAGCTGATTACGGTACGTCCACACAGCCGGTTTGTGGATTTCCCGGAGCATAGGCACAATTATGTGGAAATGATGTATGTGGTACAGGGCAGTATTACACATTATATAGAAGGAAAAGAACTGGTATTGCGTAAAGGAGATGTGCTGATGCTGAATCAGCATGTGTCACATGCAATAAAAAGGGCTGAGTATGAAGATATTGGAATTAATTTTATTGCATTACCGGAATTTTTTGAAGTTCCACTTACGATGCTGCATGAGAAAAATGTACTGGCTGATTTTGTAATTGGTGCAATGCGGCAGAAGAATCCAGTTTCCCATTATCTGCTATTTCGTTTAAAAGAAGATTTACAGGTGGAGAATCTGATGGAAAATATGATAGAATCCATGCTGCATACACATTGTAATGAAGATATTGCCAATCAGTATACCATGGGGCTTGTATTTTTATATCTGTTGAATCATCTGGAAAATTTGAGCCATAACTCATCCCTTGATTATAAGGAAACTGTTGTACAGGCGGTGATGGAATATATTAACAGTGATTGCCAGAATGCAAATCTGACTAAGATTGCGGAAGATACCCATCAGTCGATGACAGTATTGAGTAAATTGATGAAGCAGAAAACAGGATATACATTTCAGGAACTATTGCAGAGAAAACGGTTTCAAAAGGCAGTATATCTGTTAGTAGAGACTGAACTTACGGTGGAGGACATTGCACTGGAAGTTGGTTATGAAAACCAGAGCTATTTCTATCGGCAGTTTCAGAAACGCTATGGAATGACACCAAAAAAATATCGTGATTTACATAAGAAAGACGTGCATATAAGAATTTAAAACAAGGAAAATAAGGACAGTTTTTTGGTCTAATGAGAGGCTAACAAACTGTCCTTATTTTTGTTAGATTTAGATTAACGAACAGGAAGAAGGAGTGTGAAAATGAATACAAAATATTATCTTGCAGTGGACATTGGCGCATCCAGTGGCAGACACATGCTGGCACACTTAGAGGATGGAAAAATAGTTTTAGAAGAAATCTACCGCTTTTCCAATGAAATGATTGATCGGAAAGGTTATAAAGTGTGGAATGTCAGAAGACTGTTTCAGGAAATTCTTTCAGGAATGAAAAAGTGTGCGGAACTTGGAAAAATTCCATATAGCATGGGAATTGATACCTGGGCAGTGGATTATGTGCTTTTAGATGAAAATGACAGAAGAATTGGTGAAACAGTTGCTTACCGGGATAAGCGGACCTATGGAATGGATGAAGAGGTATACAAATTAATAACGGAAGAACAGTTATATTTGAGAACAGGAATCCAAAAACAGATTTTTAATACAATTTACCAGCTGATGGCATTAAAAAAGACAGAACCAGGCCAGTTAGAACGTGCAGAAACTTTTTTGATGGTTCCGGATTATTTTAATTTCCTGTTAACAGGCAGGAAAGTGCAGGAGTATACGAATGCAACTACAACACAGCTGGTAAATCCGGCAACAAAAGACTGGGATGATGAACTGCTTGAAAAGCTTGGAATAAAGCGGAATATCTTTCAAGAGATAAAAATGGCAGGCTGTGAAGTCGGAGAACTTGAACAGGAGATTCAAAAACAGGTGGGATTTAACTGCAAGGTGATTCTGCCACCGACACATGATACAGCATCAGCAGTTGTAGCAGTGCCGTCCCGGAAAGAAGAGACCTTATATATCAGTTCTGGTACATGGTCTTTGATGGGAACAGAACGGCTGCAGGCAGATTGCAGCAAAGAAAGTATGCTTCACAATTTTACCAACGAAGGCGGTTATGGATATCGTTATCGTTTCTTAAAAAATATCATGGGATTGTGGATGATACAGTCGGTTCGAAAAGAACTTGTTCCGGATATGAGTTTTGCGGAAATCTGTGAACTGGCAGAGAAAGAAAAAATAACCTCGCTGGTAGATGTAAATGATGAAAGATTTTTAGCACCGGAAAGTATGGTAGAGGAAGTAAGAAGTGCTTGCTGGGAGACGCTGCAGCAGGTTCCAAAGACAATCGGAGAAATAGCGGCTGTTATTTATAACAGTCTGGCAAATTGTTATGCCATGGCAGCAAAAGAGATAGAAATAATTACCGGACAGAAATATCAGGAACTCCATATTGTTGGAGGTGGTGCAAATGCAGATTTTCTGAACAAACTGACAGCAAAATATACCGGAAAAACAGTTCTGGCTGGACCGACAGAGGCAACGGCATTGGGAAATATTTCCGTACAGATGATTACAGCAGGAGAATTCGCTGATTTGAAAGAAGCGAGGGAGTGTATTTATCATTCCTTTGAAATTAAATTATATAAAGCATAGAGAAGGAGATTAGAAAGTATGACAAGTTACGAAATGGCAAAAGAAAAATATGCCGCATGGGGAGTAGATACGGAAAAGGCAATGGAGCAGTTAAAAAAGGTTCCGGTTTCCCTCCATTGCTGGCAGCTCGATGATGTAATGGGATTTGATAATGATGGTGCATTGACCGGTGGAATCCAGACAACAGGAAATTATCCGGGAAGAGCGAAGACACCAGAACAGCTTATGGCAGATATGGAAGAAGCAATGAAACTTATGCCGGGTACAGCAAAATTAAATATTCATGCGTCTTATGCTATTTTTGAAGAAGGCGAATTTGCAGACAGAGATGCTTTAGAGCCGAAGCATTTTGCAAAATGGGTTGCTTTTGCAAAAAAACATCATATGGGAATTGACTTTAATCCTACATTTTTCTCACATGAAAAAGTAAAGAATGGATTGACACTTTCCAGTCCCGATGAGGAAATCAGAAAATTCTGGATTGAACATGGAAAGGCATGTATCCGCATTTCGGAGTATTTCGCAAGAGAAACGGGAATGCCTTGCGTTATGAATATATGGACCGGAGATGGTTTTAAGGATGTGCCGGCAGACCGAATGGGACCACGCATGAGATATAAGGATTCCATAGAGCAGATATTATCAGAACCATATGACAAAAATCTCGTAAAACCATGCGTGGAATCGAAAGTCTTTGGCATCGGAGTAGAATCTTATACGGTAGGTTCTGCAGAATTTACGTTAAGCTTTGCTGCAATGCATGAGGGCTGTATGCCGCTTATGGATAATGGACATTATCATCCACAGGAATATGTTTCAGATAAAATACCTGCAATGTTGTGCTTTTATCCAGAATTTGCATTACATATTACAAGAGGAGTGCGCTGGGATTCCGACCATGTTCTTTTGCTGGATGATGAAACAAAGGAAATGGCAAAAGAGATTGTAAGAAATCAGGCACTGGACAGGGTGTATATGGCATTGGATTATTTTGATGCAAGCATTAATCGTGTTTCTGCACTTGCAACAGGATTCCGAAGCTGGCAGAAGGCTCTGCTTATGGCTTTATGTACTCCGAATGAACAGTTGAAGGAATTACAGGATACCAATCAGCTGGGCAGATTAATGGTAATGCAGGAGGCAGTAAAGATGCTTCCAATTGGAGAAGTCTGGGAAGAATATTGCAGACGGGAAGGTGTTACAGATGATGCACATTTCTATGATGCAATCGAAAAATATGAAAAAGAAGTATTGGTAAACCGTAACTAGAGAACATACAAACAATAATAGTTGAGAAAGAAAAATATCAGAAAGATATAATAAGAGGAAAAGAGAGAATGAAGTTTTTAGATGCAGAATTTGTACAGGGATTCATCCGTATGGCAAATGATGGCTGGGAACAGGGATGGCATGAAAGAAATGGCGGTAATTTATCGTATCGTGTAAAACCGGAAGAAGTAGAAATGGTAAAAGAAAATTTTAATAGTAAAGAATGGCAGCCAATCGGAACATCTGTGCCATATCTTGCAGGAGAATATTTTCTGGTAACTGGAAGCGGCAAGTATTTTCGCAATGTGATTTTGAAACCGGAAGATTCCATCTGCATGATAGAACTGGATGAAAAAGGAGAAAATTACCGTATTGTCTGGGGACTGGTAAATGGTGGAAGACCAACTTCTGAATTACCGAGTCATTTGATGAATCTGGAAGTAAAAAAGAAGAAAAATCCAAATTACCGGGTTGTATATCATGCACATACCACCAATATTATTGCCCTGACCTTTGTTCTGCCGCTGGAAGATAAAGTATTTACAAGAGAACTTTGGGAAATGGCAACAGAATGTCCGGTTGTATTCCCAGATGGAATTGGTGTTGTTCCGTGGATGGTGCCAGGCGGCAGAGAAATAGCTGTTGCTACCAGCAAATTGATGGAAAAATATGACTTGGCAATCTGGGCGCATCATGGTATGTTTGCGGCAGGAGAAGATTTTGATCTGACATTTGGACTTATGCACACAGCTGAAAAATCAGCAGAGATACTGGTGAAGATGTTATCTATGCAGAGTAAGAAACGTCAGACCATCCAGCCGGATGAATTCCGGCAGCTGGCAAAAGATTTTAAAGTAACATTGCCGGAAGAGTTTTTATATGAAAAATAGAAAGTAATCGTTTTTGCTGGAAAAGTATTCAAAACACAGGTCTGTTATGGCTTGCACATCCCTTCCCAAGATGATAGAATAAAGATGACATTAGAAACATAGTGTTGGGGCGATAAAGAGTAGATAGGGGAAAGAATGGAAAACAAATTCTGTTACCTGAAAGGGCTTGTGGATTGCAGTTCGGGACAGATTCAGGACTGCAATGTAAAGCATGTGTCCAGGTGTCCGCGGGAAGAAGACACGGATAAGAAGGAGAGCCGGCAGGCGTTCTGCTACTTAAAAGGACTGGTAGACTGTGCTCCGTGTGATGTGCAGGACTGCAATATTAAGAGAGTGCGTAGATGCCCGAGGGAAAACTAAGAATTGCTGCTGAAAACGGAAAATCTGTTTTCAGCAGTTTTTTACGAAAGAAGAGAACCTATTTGTATGCGAAAACAGGGGGCTATCATGAAACAGACCGAAAGACCAATTGCAGTATTTGATTCAGGTGTAGGTGGAATAAGTGTATTACGTGAACTGGTACGCCTGATGCCAAATGAAAATTATATATTTTTTGGAGATTCTAAAAATGCACCGTATGGTGGAAAGAGCTTAGAAGAGGTGCGGAAACTGACGGAATGTCATGTGAGACATCTTCTGTCGGAAGGAGCAAAAGCAGTAGTGATTGCCTGTAATACAGCAACCAGTGCAGATGTCTCGATTTTGAGAAAAGAATATCCGGATGTACCGGTGGTTGGAATTGAACCTGCATTAAAGCCTGCAGTACAGTTTATGGAGCATCCACGGGTACTTGTTATGGCAACGCCAATGACAATCCGGGAAGAAAAATTTCAACGGCTTATGGCACGGTATGAAAAGGATGCGGAGATTTATCCACTGGCATGTCCCGGAATTGTAGAATTTGTTGAGCGTGGAGAATTAAACAGTGCAGGATTGAAGGCATTTTTATACAGGCTGTTGAAACCATATTGTGAGGGAACAGTGGATGCAATCGTTTTGGGATGTACCCATTATCCTTTTGTAAAGGATGCAATAGCAGAAGTGATGGGAAATACGGTGGAATTTTTTGATGGAGGAGCTGGCGTGGCACGGGAGACCAGACGGCGGCTTATGGAAAAGGAATTATTGTATACCGGAGACGGAAAAGGCAGGGTAATATTTGAAAACAGCGCGGCAACACTGGAAAAGTTGCGATTGTGCGAAACATTACTTAATTCTAAATAAAATATAAACTAAATGGGAATATTTTTTTAGATTTTTTTAGAATCCTTTTCGAAAACTGACACACTTTAGACACATTTCATGGATATAATGAATCTATCAAATGAAGGAACGCAAAAATAAAAAAACAGATTTCCTTTCGTTTGAGAAAAAAGTGGCAATAATTTCCTTTTAATAGATGAAACATTTTCATAACTAAACTCCTCGAAAAAACAGTCCGGAAGGGCTGTTTTTTCATGCTAAAAAGAAGGACTGATTTCTAATTGTGAAAAAGTAACAAAAAAATCTGGAAAATATATAAATATTAAGTAACAAAAAAAGAAAAAATATATTGCTATTACCAACAAAAAGAGTTAACATAGTTCCGGGTTTAGGAGAATGTAAAAAGAAAAAACAAGAGAAGAAAGGAAAGAGGTCATATTATGGAATCTTATGAATTTCTGCTTTTTTTAGCAATTATTTTAATTTCAACAAAAGTATTAGGACTTTTCTCACGAAAAGTGCATATGCCGGCAGTAGTAGGAGCACTGGCAGCCGGTATTATTTTAGGACCATCTGTATTAAAACTTATCACACTGGATGGAACCAACGGAGTATACCTTGAAATTACAGCTGAAATCGGAGTTATTTTCCTGATGTTCTCCGCAGGACTGGAGACTGATTTGAAAGAAATCAAGGCAAATGCATTGGCATCCTTTATCGTTGCTTTAATCGGAGTTATTGTTCCTCTGATTGGTGGATTTTTAGGGTATGCATTGTATTTCCATACAGATTTTGCAGATTATCAGGAGGTATTGAAATCTGTCTTTATCGGAGTTGTGCTGACAGCAACATCTGTGAGTATTACAGTAGAAACATTGCGTGAACTGGGACGTTTAAAGGGAAGAGTCGGAACAACCATTCTTGGCGCAGCTGTTATTGACGATATTCTTGGAATTATTGTACTTACCATTGTAACGAGCTTAAAGGATACCAGCGTAAATCCGGTTACTGTTATGGTTAAGATCGTTCTTTACTTTATTGTAATCGGAATTTTATTCTTCCTGGTATCAAAATGCAAACCATTAATTGAAAGCGAAGGTCAGAAAAGACGTGTTACTGTATTTGCACTGGCATTCTGCTTCCTGTTATCCTATGTATCGGAAAAATTCTTCGGCATTGCAGATATTACAGGGGCATATTTTGCAGGACTGATGCTTTGCAGCATGAAGAATGGTGAATATGTAAAAGACAGAATCAACTTCCCGTCTTACTTATTCTTCTCACCGGTATTCTTCGCAAGTATCGGTATTAAGACATCCTTAGACGGAATGACAGGTTCTATGATAGGATTTACCATTATCCTTTTAGTTATTGCTTTACTGACCAAGGTGGTTGGATGCGGACTGGGCGCAAAGTTCTGCCGCTATACAAATAAAGAAGCATTACAGATTGGTGTCGGAATGATTTCCCGTGGTGAGGTTGCGTTAATTGTTGCCCAGAAGGGATATCAGTGCGGCATGTTAGATGATAGATTCTTCGCACCAATCGTACTGGTAGTAATCGTGACAACATTGATTACCCCGATTCTGCTGAAGCTGGTAATGAATGATAAACAGTCTGAACAGCCGGCAGCATAAAAGTCAGATAGCGCAGTAAAATAAAATCCTGCAGACCAAAAATAAATGTAAGTTTGTTACATTTGCGTCCGCAGGATTTTCTTGTAATTGCGCATAGCTATTGATTTTATTATTATTTGCAGCTTGCTATTTAGTATTTGCTATTTAGATAAACGTTTGTGTAGTCTGCCAAAGCAGGGATGCTTATCGGGGCTGTTAGTAGTATCTGGAATTTGTTCTTTATCTGGCAACGCTGGTACAGGGATGTACCAGCGAGGTGCATAGGAACAGGGATGTGACTTTGCACCGGTTGCCGGAACAGAGACAACGAAAAAACAAATTCCAGATACTACTTACACCCTGATACCGCATCCCGTTTTGGCAGACTACACAGACGCCATTCAAAAAGATAAATTATAAAATGTAAAGAACTATCGAAAGAAAAGAAAGAGGACAAAACGTGGAACAAAAGAAAACTCTTGGACAATTGTTTGTACCAATCTGCCTGGAAACATTATGTTATATGCTTTCCGGCATGGTGGATACACTGATGCTTTCATCTGTGGGAGATGCAGCAGTCGGTGCTGTTGGAACAGCCAATACCTATATAGGTATTTTTATCATTATGTTTTCTGTTATTTCAGCCGGAATGATTGCGGTTATGACGCAGTATATCGGTGCCGGAAGAGAGGGGATTGCATATCAGGCAAGACAGCTTGGCATGTTATTTAACGCTATTGTAGGAGCAATTCTTGCGGTATTTTTGTTCTTCCAGTCAGGAATGATATTATCAGCGGTTGGTGTGGCAGATTCTCTGATGGAGTATGCAGAAACATATCTTAGGATTGTAGGGGGCGGATGCATTTTAAACGCACTGATTCCAATTTTTTCCAGCTACTTAAGAGCGTTTGGATATACCAGACAGCCTCTTGTGGCAACGGTATCTGCCAACATTTTAAATCTTATCTTAAATGCAGTATTTCTTTTTGGGTTCCACTATGGAGTAGCAGGAGTTGCTGCAGCAACAGTAATTTCAAGGGTATTGAATCTTGGGCTGGTAATCTGCTTCGGACATTATTATATCCATGCGAAGGAGAAGAAGGAGAGGCTTAAGAACCGTGTAGTATTCGGACAGATTGTCAAGGTCGGACTGCCTTCTGCCATGGAAACAGCACTATATAATGTGGCAATGACTTTGATTATCCGTTTCTTAAATCAGATGGACGCCAATGGAATGAACGTAACAGCCCGTTCCTATGCTATGCAGATTACAAATTTTTCTTACTGCGTAGGTGCAGCGTTAGCCCAGGCAAATGCAATTATGGTCGGCTGGCGGATTGGTGCACAGGATTATGAAGCCTGCGATAAAGGAACCAGAAAAGCAGCAGTTGTAGGTGTAATTGTTGCGACGATACTGGAGAGCATCTTTGCGTTATCGTCCCACTGGCTGATACGGATGTTTACGGCTGATCCACAGATGGTATCTCTGGTTGGAAAGCTGCTGGCTATCGATATTATCCTTGAAATTGGACGGGTGACTAATCTGGTATACGGAAATGCTTTAAAGACCAGTGGCGATGCGGTATTTACTACAGTAATTGCTGCGATATTCATGTACCTGTGTGCGGTGGGGGGAACTTATTTCTTCGGAATTCATCTTGGATTGCTGGTTTGTGGAGCATATATCGGTATGGCAATGGATGAATGTGTCCGGGCAGTGGGAATGATTTTACGGTGGCGGAGCGGAAAATGGAAACAGAAGGTATTGATAAAAGAAAACGCCTAGTATAAAATAAGAGAAAAATTGAAAGTAAGGAGCGGAAGCATGGCGGATACTGAGATTAATCTGGCACAATTAAAAGAATATAAGACTGGTGAATACCAGTTAATCGATATCAGAAATGAGGATGCCTTCCGCTATGGAAGTATCAGGGGAGCAGTCAATCTGCCGGAGCAGGAGATTCTTTTGAGAAAAGAGGAACTATCGGCAGACAAGCGTCTGATACTATTTTGTGCCAAAGGAATCAACAGTATCGGAGTAGCGGAAAGACTAAGGGAAGAAGGTTTTGATGCAGTCAGCTTAGAGGGCGGCTATGGCGCATATCTGCTGGACAGTTTCCAGAAGAAAACATCAGAGAAAGAGAAACGCTGTCAGGAAATTGAGAAGAGCATCCGCAAGAAATTTCATAAAGCAATCTTTAGTAAATTCGCAAAAGCAATCAATGAATACGAACTGTTGCAGCCGGGAGACAAAGTGGCAGTATGTATTTCCGGTGGTAAAGACTCCATGCTGATGGCAAAGCTCTTTCAGGAATTGCAGCGGCATAATAAATTCCAATTTGAACTGGTATTCTTAGTGATGGATCCGGGATACAGTGAGATGAACCGTAAAGTGATTGAACGGAATGCAGAGCTGATGCAGATTCCGATTACGGTATTTGAAACACAGATTTTTGATGCGGTATATGAGATTGAAAATTCTCCGTGCTATCTGTGTGCGAGAATGCGCCGCGGTTATTTATATAGTAAAGCAAAGGAATTAGGCTGTAATAAGATTGCACTGGGACATCATTATGATGATGTCATTGAGACTATTTTAATGGGAATGCTCTATGGTGCACAGGTACAGACCATGATGCCGAAGCTTCACAGCACGAATTTTGAAGGAATGGAACTGATTCGTCCAATGTATTTGATCAGGGAGGATGACATTAAGCACTGGAGAGATTATAACGATTTGCATTTTATCCAGTGTGCCTGCCATTTTACCGATACCTGTACCACCTGTGACCCGGATGGACGTACCGTATCAAAACGGATGGAAATCAAACAGCTGATTGCCAGATTAAAAGAAGTGAATCCATATGTGGAAAATAATATCTTCCGCAGTGTGGAAAATGTAAATTTAAGTACCATTATCGCTTATAAGAAAGATGGGGTAAAACATTCCTTTTTAGAAACCTATGTGAATGGAGCGGATGAGTAACATGCAGAAAGTTTCCGATACGGAAGCTGTAGTTGTTAAAACAGAGACTTTCAAAAAAGTAAAGAACCCAAAAGGAGCATAAAACCATGGGGAAAGAAGTAAAGACCAATGCCATGCGGATTTTAGACCGGCATAAAGTGGCATATGAAATCTTAAATTACGAATGTGATGAATTTATTGACGGACTGCATACGGCAGAACTGACCGGAGCACCGGTGGAACAGACTTATAAGACACTGGTCATGCAGGGAAAAAGCAAGGCATATTATGTCTTTGTGGTACAGATTGCAGAAGAGGTGGATTTAAAGGCGGCAGCAAGAGCGGCCGGCGAGAAATCCGTAGAAATGATTCATGTAAAAGATATTACAAAGATTACCGGTTATGTAAGAGGCGGCTGCAGCCCCCTTGGAATGAAGAAACAGTTCCCGACCATTTTGGATAAAAGCATGGAACAGTTTGATAAAATCTATATCAGTGGCGGAAGAATCGGCACATCCATGGCGTTATCTCCGGCAGACTTAGCAGCAGTAACCGGAGCAGCCTATGCAGATATTACTGCAAAATAAAGGAAAGAAATGAAATAAAAAAACAAGTGGAAGGAGCGTATTTATTATGAAGGAAACATTAAAGAGAATCAAAGCAGATGTTATATTATCCGCTATTCTTTGTGTGGCACTGGGAGTTATTCTTATGATATGGCCTACGCAGGTAACAAAGGTACTTTGCTATATTTTGGCAGCTATTTTATGCGTGATGGGAATCGGACATATTATTTCTTATATGAGAAATAAACTGGAAAGCAGGCTGGGACTGGCAACCGGAATTGCACTGGTTATTTTGGGGGTATGGATTCTGGTACAGCCATTGAACTTTGCAAAGATATTCCCGGTAGTAATCGGAGTCGTATTGCTGATGCATGGTCTGGAAGACTTACGGATGACCATCGAAGCAAAGCAGAATGGTGACACAGCATGGGGAATCCTGCTTTTGATTACAATTCTTAATTTTGCATTCGGAATATTATTAATCTGGAAAGCCATCGAGATGGTACAGATTGCTATGGTAATCGTAGGAATTGCACTGATTTATGACGGACTGAGTGATTTGTTTGTAGTATATCGTGTGGCAGGTGCTGTCAAAGCGGCAAAACAGGCGGCAGAAGCCATTGATGTAGAAGCAGTAGAAGAAGATTCAGAAGAAAATGAATAATTTAGAAGCATAATCAGGAGGCGTATTATCAATGCGGCAGATGGAGTTTAAAATGGAGAGAACCGGGTTACTGGAAGTAGGAGATGTGTTACCGGTGACAGAGAGTAAGCTGCCGACTTCTTATTACTATACACTTGGAAATGCATTTGCAATGTCAGCAAATTATACCTTCCGGGAACGCCTGAAGTCTACCGAAGGGACGGTAGTGGATGTAAAGGAAACACCGAAGGGCTTTTTTGTGACGGTAGAATTTGATGAGTAAAAAAGTTGTAATCGCAGATAAAATGTTATAGAATAGGCGTGTGGGGTAACAAAAGACAAAGAGGAGCAATTTAGATGCGTTATCTACCAATAAAAAGGGTGGAAGCCGGAATGGCACTGGCTCAGGACATATTAGACGGTCAGGGAGTCATGCTTTTAGGCAGACATCAGATTTTGAATCAGGAACAGATAGAGAATCTGGATAAGATGGGTTATCCGGGTCTTTATATTGATGATAAGTTTTCCGAAGAAATAGAGATTGCCGAAGTAATTAAGCCGTCTATTCACTCAAAGAGCCTGGAAATAGTACATCATCTGTTTGTTGACCGCATGGAAGAGGAAGATGTCAGTGAACAGGAATGGCAGATCCGGGAAGCTGTCATGCAGGTGGTGGACAGTCTTCTGGAAAATGAAGAAGTAATGTATAACATGATGAGTCTTAAGAATTATGATGATTATACTTATTTTCATTCTGTAAATGTGGGAATTTTATCCGCAGTAATCGGAGCACATTATGGAATGAATGAGTATGAGCTCCGCATTCTTACTACGGCTGCATTACTTCACGATATCGGAAAGAAATTCTTAGAGATAGATATATTAAATGCACGTCGTGCACTGACCGAGGATGAAAGAAGAATCGTATTACAGCATCCGAAGTTAGGATATGAGTTCCTGAGGGATAATTTTGATTTCGCACCGGAAGTATATCTTGGTGTATTAGAACATCATGAATGCTATAATGGCGAAGGTTATCCGATGCGCAAATCCGGTGATGAAATCAGTATTTATGGAAGAATTATCAAGCTGGCAGATGTGTATGATGCCATGATTTCAAAACGGCCATACCGTGATCCGATGCCGCCGGCAGATGTCATTGAATATATAATGGCAATGAACGGTTCGGAGTTTGATCCGAAGCTGGTGGAAGTATTTTTACGCTGGGTGGCTGTCTATCCGGCAGGCTGTGAAGTGGAACTTTCTGATGGCAGAATGGCAGTAGTAAAGCATAATTATCAGGGATTTGTGCTTCGCCCCATTGTAAAAGTCTGTGATACAGGAGAAATCATAGACCTTAAGAATGATAAGGAAGCAAGAAGTATCACCATAGTGCGACTGGTCGTTTAGACGGCTGTTTGATAGGAAGATGAGAGGAAGTTATGACGAATCAGGGAAGGAACGCAATCGATACACTGCTTGCGGAGAGCCTAAAAGAGCTGACAATCAAGCAACCTATAGAAAAGATTACAATCAAGGAGATAACTGATAAAGCGGGAGTTATCCGTCCGACCTTTTATAATCATTTTCAGGATAAGTATGAACTGTTAGAGTGGATTATCCGGACTGAATTATTAGAGCCGGTAAAGCCGTTGATTCAGAATGGAATGATTGATCAGGCGTTAATTATTATATTTGCTGGTATTGAAAAAGAAAAAGATTTCTATACCAAAGCAAGCCGCCTAGAGGGACAGAATTCTTTTGAAGATATTGTAAAGGAATGTATTACGGGAACATTGATAGAAGTATTGGAAGAGAAGAATCTGGATAAGAAGATTCCATCGCCATGGCTTACAAAAGAGCGGATTGCCCGGTATCATGCCCAGTCCTTATGTTTTCTGGTAATTACCTGGATAAAAAGTGGAATGTCTATGCCGGCAAAAGAGATGTCGGATATTTATAATTATATGATTCGCAATTCTATCGCAGATATTACAGGCGATAATTAATATACAAATTGGCAGATATGTATAGCAACTGTTACAGATTCAACAATTTGTATATTGGATTGATACAGCCAAAAAAGATTGCATATGTTCGGATGCAGTCTTTTTTTTTATACTCTTACCTAGAAAAACATGAAAAAGAAAGAGATGGTAAAGAGATGATTAAATTTGGAAAGGGCGTCGTAAAGCACAGAGTCCTGATACTTATTATCAGTTTTGCTTTACTGATTCCAGCAGCATTTGGTTACTTTAACACAAGGGTTAACTATGATATCCTTTCCTATCTGCCAGATGAATTAGAGTCCATGAAAGGACAGGATATTCTGGTAGATGAGTTCGGTACAGGAGCATTTTCCCTATGTGTCATTGAAGGTATGGAAGATAAAGATATCTCCACCCTTCGGGAACAGATTGCAGATGTAGACCATGTTAAATCTGTTATATGGTATGATTCACTGGCAGACTTATCCGTACCAATGGACGTATTGCCGGATGAAATTTATGACATATTCAACAATGATGAATCGGACAGCACGCTGATGGCGGTTTTGTTTGATACTTCCATGTCAGCAGATGAGACAATGGATGCCATTGAAGAGATTCGTGGAATCACAACAAAACAGTGTTACTTAAGTGGTATGTCAGCAGTTGTAACAGACATTAAGGATCTGACCAACAAAGAGGTTCCGTTTTATGTATTGATTGCAGTATTGTTATCTGTTCTGGTACTTTCCCTGACAATGGATTCCGCAATCATTCCGTTGTTCTTCTTATTAAGTATCGGAATGGCAATCGTATATAATCTGGGAAGTAACGTAATAAAAGGGGAAATTTCCTATGTAACGCAGGCGTTGGCGGCAGTCTTACAGCTTGGTGTTACCATGGACTACTCCATTTTTCTGTGGCACAGTTATCAGGAGAATCAGGAACGGTTTCCGGGAGATAAGAATCGTGCCATGGCACATGCAATTTCAAATACCATTACTTCTGTAGTCGGAAGTTCCATTACTACAGTAGCCGGATTTATTGCATTATGCTTCATGAGCTTTACCTTGGGACTTGACCTTGGTGTGGTAATGGCTAAGGGTGTTATCTTCGGTGTAATCGCCTGCGTAACCATTCTTCCATCCCTGATTCTGGTGTTTGACAAGGCAATTGAGAAAACGAAGCATCGTGTTATCTTACCGGACCTTGGAAATATTGCAAACTGGATTACCAGCCATCATTACATATTCATTATTTTATTCCTGGTAATCTTAGGGCCTGCAATCTGGGGTTATAACAATACGAACGTATATTATGATCTGGCTGGTACATTGCCGGATTCACTGGAAAGTATTGCAGCAAATAACAAGCTGGAAGAAAATTTTGATATGGGTGCTACCCACATTGTTTTAGTAGACAGCAGCTTAGAGCCAAAGACCATATCGAAGATGATTGATGAAATCGATGATGTGGATGGTGTAAAGGCAACACTTGGTCTGGATGCAATCGTCGGACCGGCAATTCCAAGAGATGTCATCCCGGATTCTATCCGTGGCGAGCTGGAAAATGAAAATTATGAACTGCTGCTGATTACTTCCGAGTATAAAGTAGCATCAGATGAAGTAAATGCACAGTGTGATGCCATCAGCGGCATTATTAAGAACTATGATGAAAATGGCATGTTAATTGGTGAAGCACCATGTACGCAGGATCTGATTACCACGACAGACCATGACTTCAAAGTCGTAAGTGCAGTATCTATCGGAGCAATTTTCGTAATCATCGCAGTTGTATTTAAATCTATATCACTGCCGATTATCCTGGTAGCTGCAATTTACTTTGCAATCTTTATCAACATGGGTATTCCGGCATACACCGGTACACAGCTTCCGTTTATCGCATCCATCGTAATCGGAACCATTCAGCTGGGTGCAACGGTTGACTATGCAATCCTGATGACCAATAAATATAAAAAAGCAAGATATAAGGGAGCCGAGAAGAAGGAAGCAATTACAAGTGCCTTGCAGAGCTCCATCCAGTCCATTATCGTATCCGCATTAAGTTTCTTCGCAGCAACCTTTGGTGTAGGACTTTATTCTGATATCGATATGATTAGTTCCTTATGTACATTGATGGCAAGAGGTGCACTGATTAGTATGTTGGTTGTAATCTTTGTACTACCTTCATTGTTTATGATATTTGATAAAGTAATCTGCGTAACCAGTGCTGGTTTCCGCAACAAGAACAAAACGGTATAGATTAAGAAGGAGGACATAACAATGAAATTTTCAGAATTAAAGAATAAATTCAAAAATAAATATGCGATTCGTGTAATCGCAGGTGTGCTGATGGTGGCAATGCTTGGAACCAGTTATGGCGTATGGCAGGTAAATGCAGCAAAGCCATCTACCGAAAGCGTATCAGAGGAGACTACTGAGAAAGAAGCTTCTACGGAGGATACAGATGCAGAAAATGCAGACGCAGAAGAAACCAAATCGGAATTAAAAGACCAGCTGGGAAATCTTCTGAATTCCGATAAGGAAACAGAAGAAACCGGAAAAGATGAAACAGTATATATGATTGCAGATGCAGATGGTACCGTAAATAAAACCATCGTAAGTGACTGGTTAAAGAATAAAGAGAATGCAGATACTTTGGAGGACGCATCTGATTTAAAGGATATCAAGAATGTAAAAGGCGATGAGACCTTCAAACAGGATGGAGATAAAGTAACCTGGGATGCACAGGGAAATGATATCTTCTATCAGGGTACTACGGATAAAGAAGCTCCGATTACCCAGAAAATTACTTACTATCTGGATGGAAAAGAAATTGCTCCAAAGGATTTAGCCGGAAAGAGCGGAAAAGTTACCATGCGTTTTGAATTTACCAATAATGAGAAGACAACAAAGACTATCGATGGCAAATCCACAGATGTCTATGTTCCGTTCTCTGTTGTAACCGGAATGGTATTAAATGATAACTTCACGAATGTAGAAGTTACCAATGGAAAAGTAATTTCTGATGGAAAAAACAATATTGTGGTAGGAATCACAATGCCAGGTTTAAAAGAAAGCCTTGGTATTGATGATGCTGACCTTGGTGATGATGTCCAGTTCCCGGATTATGTAGAAGTAACTGCAGATGTAGAAGATTTCTCACTGGACATGACAGTATCCATGGCATCCAGCAACCTTCTTTCTGAAATGAATGTAAATGGAGATATTGACTTATCTGTATTATCCGATACAATAGATGAGATGACTGATGCATCTGACCAGTTGGTAGATGGCAGCAGCGAGTTATCCGACGGACTGAAAACATTACAGAGCAGTCTTGGAGAATTTAAAGCTGGTGTTGGAACAGCACAGTCTGGTGTGAAAGATTATACTTCTGGTGCATCTGCAGTAGCAGATGGTGCAAATACCTTAAACTCCGGCATTGCAAAGCTTGCAGAAAGTGCTCCGGCACTGACAAGTGGTGTATCTGCATTAAAGACTGGTGTGCAGCAGGCAGGAGCCGGTGCAACACAGATTAATGGTGGAGTTGCCCAGCTGGTAGATGGAATCGGAACCTTGAAATCTACTGTAAATGGCAGTCTTGCAGGAATGGATGCTTATGCATCTTCAGCAGATGCACAGGCAGCATTTACTTCCGCATTGACTGATTATACCAGTGCAGCAGTAAATTATCTTGCAGTATTACAGCAGTTACAGACCCCGGGAAGTACATTAAACGGTGCCTATTCACAGGTAGTAGCAGCAACCGGTGGCGGATTACAGGCGGTTAATGCAGATGCTAATATTTATATGCTGGATGATACAACCAATGCAACACTTTTAGCAGTAACTACCCAGGCAGGCAGTGCGGTTGATTTCAATAGCTTAAGCACAGCTTATGCAGCCCAGTTACAGAATATTTCAGCAGTTGCAACCAAGCTTGGAACTACAGGTGGTGCACAGGCACTGGCTCAGGTACAGGCAGGACTTGCACAGTTTGATGATACACAGCTTGCAACCTTAAAGACTGGAGCAGCATCCTTAGATGCAGGCCTGAATGGTGACGATGGAATTGTAGCAGGTGTTAATACATTAGACAGCTCTGTAAATGGCGCACTTTCACAGGGAATTACAGATTTGACCAATGGTGCAAAACAGCTGGCAGACGGAGCAAATACCTTAGTTGCAAATAATGACAAACTGAATGCAGGAATGACTTCTTTGAAGAGTGCAACAGACCTTCTGATAAATGGTGTAGACCAGTTAGAGGATGGCTCTGAGACACTGGCAGATGGAATGGCACAGTTTGATGAGCAGGCAATTGAGAAACTTGCGGATGCTTACAACGGAGATTTGAAAGAGCTCTTGGATAAAGTAGATGCAGTGCTGGATGCCGGAAATGAATATAACACATTTACCAGAACAGCAGATGGTGTCAAAGGAAATGTAAAATTTATTTGGGAAACTGCTTCCATTAAGGCAGAGGATTAAGTATAATAATTTTAAGAGAAAGGAGGACGGAAGATGAACTGGATAGAAACATTAATAATTGTATGCGGACTTTCCATGGATGTATTTGCTTCAGTAGAATGTCAGGGAGCAATGTTAGCTAAGATTCGTACCAAACAGCTTGTGCTGGTGACATTACTGGTATCCGTATGGCAGGTAATTGTTTTATATCTTGGAAATCTTGGAGCCGACCTCCTGTGTAAATATGATATTAAAGAATCACAGGTTATATTAGGTGAAGTGATTTCAGTGGCAGTATTCCTGTGTCTGGGAATCCGGCTTTTGATTAAAGCCTGGAAGAATGACCGGATTGATGAACGCCGGGAAGAGAATCTTGGCGTACATAAATTCGTACGGATTTGTGCTGTAACATCATTTTATACATTCCTGACCGGTGCAGCATTTGGCTTTCTGGGAACAAGCCTACTGTCATTAATACTGGTTGGAATCATACTAACTGTTGTCTGTGTAGTCGGTGGTGCTTATGTTGGATATCATTTCGGCTATGAACAGAAGACAAAGGTATATCTGATTGGAGGAATTCTTCTTCTGATTGGCGGAGTAGATGTAATAATAAGGTTTATATTATAAATATAAGGGCGTGAAAATACCGCCGGCAACTGCGTTTGGGAGCGCAGCTGCCGGCGGTATTTGTAGTTTAAAGACGTTTTCGTTCCGAAGTTAAATCATGAGAATAGATGGATTCCCGACGAATAAGGGGACCGGTGTGAATAGCGTGGTTGGGATAGCCAAGATTAGTTAAATGTCTGTCAAAATTTGTAATATTTTCGGAAAGGGAAATGGATTGGTTGTGTAATACCATAGAAACAAGATAATAGGGAGCATGTGAATCATAGGGACCGAAGTCTCCGGATTCATCAATAAAAACGCTTAGAATTTTATTTGTCATAGATTTGTCCTTTGAATGATAGATATGTTGAAATAGTAATGGCGGGGAAATTCCCCGCCGCTCGGTGGACCAGGGTCGCTTGACCAGCCCAATTACTTTTTACTTATATGTTACCATCAGTCTATAAGATAATACATTATCTGTCAATTCTTTTTGAAAATTTTTATATAAATTTTATAGATAGGTGTGCTAAGGCAGAACAGAAAAGATTTTCCCCCTTGTTAAGTAGCAATGCCGGGGGGTATAATAGCCACAGTAGTGCAAATAAACAGACTTTCCGGTATTTGATATCGTAGCTGCATTGTCCATCGACTTCGAATGCATGATAAGGGCTGTTAGGGGCACTTAGAATTTTGCCTGCTTCCAGGCAACGCCGGCACAGGGAAGTGCCGGCGAGGCGCAATTGAACATGGATGTGAATTGGCGCCGGTTGCCGGAGTATACGATAGCTATGTCGAAATTCTTAGTGCCCCTTGCAGGCATTATGTTGCATTTGTAGTCGATGGATAATGCAGCGAGGCTATCAAAACAATGGAAAGGCGTTTTCGAGGAATGCTGGACAAGACAGCTTATAGGCAACCACAAGGAAAGGAGGCAGTGACCACAATGCTGAAACTTCGAATTGGACAACTACATCAGGACATTATTATGCAGCCGGGAGAAAGCATCGCACAGGCACTGCTTCGGAAAGATTATAAGGTTCCTATGGCATGTGGTGGAAACGGCACCTGTGGGAAATGTAAAGTAGAGATAGACGGTGCATGGGTGAATTCCTGTAAACTCTATCCGAAACCGGAAGAAGATATTATAATTTCCGCCTTTGGCTGGGGAGAGGGAAGAGAAGAATTAACCCAGATTGCAGGAGTAGAAAAAATAAATATAACAGAAGGCAGAGCACGGGAGGCAAAAGGACAAACGAGAAAAACTTTCCTTGCAGTAGATATCGGGACTACCACCATAGCTGCAGCGCTGGTAGAGAAGGAAACAGGAGCAGTGCTTGCTACAGCAGGCTGCGGCAACAGCCAGCGTATATTTGGACAGGATGTATTAAGCAGAATTAAGGCATCTGTAGCGGGAACGGGTGAAAAATTAAAGACATTAATCCGGCAGGATATTTTAAACCTGTCAGAAGAGATACAGAAGAAACAGAAAGACATTGTAATTGAGCATATTTATATTGCAGGAAATACCACCATGGAACATCTTTATATGGGAGATTCCTGTGAGGGACTTGGTAAGGCACCATTTACTCCGGTCAGTCTTGCAGAACGAAAGGACAGCCTTTCGAACATACCGGTGACGTTACTGCCTGGAATTTCAGCATTTGTGGGCGCAGATATTGCAGCTGGCATGCTGGCGTGTGGGATGGATGAAGAAGAAAGACCTTCCCTGCTTTTGGATTTGGGAACCAATGGAGAAATGGTGCTGGCATTAGAGGATAAGATGATTGCCACCTCTGCACCGGCAGGACCGGCATTAGAAGGTGGAAATATTTCATGCGGTGTTGCCAGTGTGACCGGAGCAATCAGCAAGGTGCGTGTCATTGGAGAGCGGGCAATTATTGGAACGATTGGAAACACACCGGCAACGGGAATCTGTGGAACCGGCGTGTTAGAGCTGGTGGCAGGACTTTATGAAAATCATATCATAGATGCATCCGGTCAGATGAAGGAAAAATACAGGGAAGAAGGGTTTCCGCTGGCACGGATGAAGGATGGAAAACAGATTACTTTTACCCAGCAGGATATCAGAGAGGTGCAGCTTGCCAAAGCGGCAATTCACAGCGGAATCGAATTACTGTTAGAGCAGGCAGGCATTTCCATGGGAGAGATAAAAAAAGTATATTTGTCAGGAGGCTTTGGGGTATATCTGGATGTGCATATAGCAGCAGGCATTGGACTGCTTCCGGCGGAATTAGAGAAGTGTACAAAAGCAGTCGGAAATACATCTCTGCAGGGCTGTATCGCCTATGGAAGTTCGGAAGAAAACAGGAGCCGCACGGAAGAAATGATAAGAAAATGCGAATCAATCAATCTTGCAGAACAGGCGGACTTTGAGGAACGATATGTTGCCAATATGAATTTCCCAGAATAGAAATAAAAGAGGAAGAAATCATGAAGAAAATATTACTCACGGCAGTAAATGCAAAGTATATTCATTCGAATCTTGCGGTTTACAGCCTGCGGGCATATGCCAGAGAATTAAAAGAAAATATAGTACTGGCAGAATACACCATTAATAACCGGACAGAATATATTTTAAGGGAGATTTATCTGAAAAAGCCGGATGTAATCTGCTTTTCCTGCTATATCTGGAATATTTCCATTATTTTAGAAGTGGCAGAGGAATTTCATAAACTTTGTCCCAAGGTTCCGATCTGGGTGGGAGGTCCGGAGGTTTCCTATGAAGTGGAGGCGTTCTTAAAAGAGCATCCGTTTATTACCGGTGTCATAATCGGCGAAGGGGAGAAAACTTTCTCGGAGCTTTGCAGGTATTATGTGAAGGGAGAAGGCAGTTTGGAGGAGATGAAGGGCATAGCCCTTTTTGATGGAGCTGGAAATGTGCAGATTCATGAGTCGCAGGAAATTCTTGATATGAATACGATTCCCTTCTGCTATGATTTGTCGGAGGATTTTTCCCACCGGATTATCTATTATGAATCCAGCAGGGGCTGTCCGTTCCGTTGCAGCTATTGCCTGTCCTCGGTAGAGAAGATACTTCGGTTCCGGGATGTGGAAATCGTAAAAAGAGAGTTACAGTTTTTCTTAGACCAGAAGGTAAAACAGGTTAAATTTGTTGACCGTACCTTTAATTGTGACAAAAAGCATGCCATGGCAATCTGGCAGTATATTTTAGAACATGATAATGGAATCACGAATTTTCATTTTGAAATTGCAGCGGATTTGCTGACAGATGAGGAAGCAGACTTAATTGCAAAGATGCGTCCGGGTCTGATACAGTTGGAAATCGGGGTTCAGTCCACCCATGATGAAACAATCCGGGAAATCCACCGTCATATGGATTTAAAAGATGTGCACCGGATGATGAAAAAAGTCCAGAAGGCAGGAAACATTCATCAGCATCTGGATTTAATCGCAGGGCTGCCTTTTGAAGATTATGAAACATTTACCCATTCCTTTGATGATATTTATGAATGGAAACCGGAGCAGCTGCAGCTTGGTTTCTTAAAGGTTTTAAAAGGCTCTTATATGTATGAACATGCAAAAGAGTATAAGGCAGTATACCAGGCAAAACCACCTTATGAGGTGCTTCGGACGAAGTGGCTTTCCTACGAAGATATCTGTAACATAAAGCTGGCAGAAGAAATGCTTGAGGTATATTATAACAGCACACAGTTTCCGGTGAGCATCCGGCTGCTAGAGACGATACACGAAAGTGCGTATCATATGTTTGAAAATCTGGGACATTTCTATGAGGAACATGGCTACCTTGCCATGAGCCATACCAGAATGCGGCGAAGCGAGATTCTCTTAGAATATGTAGAAAGCCTTGGGGTGGCTGACATGGAAGTGTTCTATCAGGCGGCAACTTATGATATTTACAGCAGGGAAAATGCCAAGAGCCGTCCGAAATGGGCAAAGGATTATGCGCAGTGGAAAGATGTGACAAGAGCATATTGCCCGAAGGGAAGCCTTGCGCATATCGAATGCTTTGACTATAGCTTCGAAGAAGATACATTTGGCAGAAAATGCGGACCATACTATCTGAAATTTGATTATGAAAACAGAAATCCGCTGACAAATCAGGCGGAAGTTACGATAATTCAGTGGGAGGGAGAGACAAAGTGACAAAAAGAACGGCAGAAATATTAAAAAGATTAGATGAAACCTATGGTACTGAATACATCTGTTATCTGAATCATGAGACACCATGGCAGCTTTTAATTGCAGTAATCTTAAGTGCACAGTGTACGGATGCCAGGGTAAATGTTGTGACAGAAACATTGTTTAAAAAATATGACACCTTGGAAAAATTTGCAAATGCAGATCTGACGGAATTAGAAGAGGACATCCGTTCCACCGGATTTTATCACAATAAGGCGAAGAATATCATATCCTGTGCGAGGACGCTGGTTCAGGAATATCATGGAGAAGTTCCGTCTACATTGGAAGAACTTACTTCCCTTGCAGGAGTTGGACGAAAGACTGCAAATGTCATCCGGGGAAATATTTACCATGACCCAAGTATCGTAGTAGATACCCATGTAAAACGTATTTCCAAACGCCTTGGATTTACAAAAGAGGATGATCCGGTAAAAGTAGAATATGATCTGATGAAAGTATTACCGAAGGATCACTGGATTTTATATAACATCCAGATTATAACATTCGGAAGAAATATCTGTTTTGCAAGAGGACCAAAATGCAGCGAATGTTTCTTACAGGATTTGTGTAAAGCAGAGGATAAGCGGAAATGATACCACAGGATTATACAGTAATTGACCTTGAAATGACGGGGCTTCATCCGAAAAATGATGCCATCCTTGAGGTGGGAGCGGCAAAAATAAGAAATGGCGAAGTGACGGATACCATGGACATTTTTGTGAATCCCGGCAGGAAAATTACGCAGGAGATAACAGAACTTACCGGAATTACCGATGCGATGGTAAAGGAAGGCTTAAGTCCGGCAGCAGCATTTCATAAGACAGCAGAATTTATCGGAGATGATATTCTGGTGGGACACAATATCATATTTGACTATAGCTTCTTAAAGCAGCAGGCAGTCAATGAGAAAGTGCCGTTTGAAAAAAAAGCAGTAGATACGTTGAAAGCAGCACGCAAATGTATGCTACGTCCGGGAAAAAAGTCTTTGGAATGTCTCTGCGATTACCTTGATATCGAGCGGGAGCGGGAGCACCGGGCAATCTATGATGCACTGGCAACCCATGAACTTTATCAGTATTTACAAAAGACATATGGAGAAACAAATCCGGAAGTATTTGAACCGAAAGATTTGATTTATAAAACAAAACGCCAGACTCCTGCAACGAAAATTCAAAAAATTCACTTGAAGGAACTGGCGGATTATCATAAAATAGAACTTGACATTGTCTGGGAACAACTGACCAGAAGCGAAGCATCGCGTCTTATGGATAAGTTGATTTCACAGTATGGAAGATGCCCGAAAGATTAGGAAAGTTTTTCTTTGATACGTTTTCTGGAGCCTTCCGGCAGTGTGGCAAGCTTCTGATATACTTCGGTCAGTGAACTGCAGTCGTTTGTTTCTTTTAAAAGAGGAACTAACAACGTATAATTATCTGTAATATCGCTTCCGCAGCGGATGCCAAAGAGCAGAATATCGATGGCGGCTTTTGCTTCAGACTGGTCGCAGAGCAGTTTGCCAAGTTTTGCAATGGTACAGATTAAAGTATTATAATTTTCATCAAACTCGGTCAGAGCTGCAAGGCTGGCAGCACCGTAAGCTAATTTTAAATCGGTATTGGTTTTGCCATTCAGATTAACGATTTTTTTGGCAGACAGCTGACGAAGTGTTTCATAAAGGGTGAGGACATCTTCAGATGCCTGTGCCGGGGGAGTCAGCAGTTCTTCCGGAATAGTAATATAAGGAAGGTTGTCAAGACTGCGGCGGCGGGTGGCGTTGGCTTTATTTTCACGGGCCCAGAACTGCTCGGTAATTTCCTGTTCCTGTTTGGTAATCTGACGCTTTCTGGAGTTTAGAAAAACAACAAAAATGATAAAGCATATGAGTATGATAGGAAACATAGTTTGCTCCTTTCGAAAGTATAGTAGTATAAAAATAAATATGAGGTGAATGAAATGATTAATTTTAAAAATTCAAAAGGGAAAAAATATTTCGCGGGATTTATCGCAATTATTCTCGTTGCGGCAATGGTATTATCCCTTTGCATCACTATTTTTTCATAGAATTTTTTATGCATTCATCATGTCATAATATACAGAAATCGCGTATTTCTGTCAAATATATTAGTAGTTATGACGCTTGAAAATGCAAAGTTATATGATAAAATGAGTGTTAGCAAAACTATCACAGTGTAATCTGCTGAATAAAAAGCTTTAAAATGTCTTGAGGGTTTAAGAGATTGAGAGGAAGAATATGAAAAAAATAAAATTAGTGCTTCCGATTCTGGGACTGGTACTCGCAGTAACAGCGGGTGTATCAGCAACCGCAATTGTGAAAGCGGATGAAAATGCAGAAGTGATTCCACAGAACGTATATATCGGGGATGTGTCTGTAGGCGGAATGAGTGAATCAGATGCAGAGGCAGCTGTAGAAGCAGCAGTATCTGCTTATGAGGATGCGACCTTTGAACTGTCCGCCGCAGAAAACAGTGTAAAGGCAAGCCCTTCTGATCTGGGATTGAGCTGGAGCAATAAGGATATCGTAAAAGAAGCAATGAATTATACCCGTACGGGAAATCTTCTGGAGCGTTACAAAGCGAAGAAAGATCTGGAAAAGGAAAATAAAGTATTTGATATTATATATACCGTAGATACAGACACCACAAAAAGTTTTCTGGAAAATCACGCCAAAGAGCTGAACCAGGAAGCGGTCAACAATGGCCTTACACGTGAGGATGGTGAATTTAAAATCATCGATGGCCAGGAAGGTATCGAAGTAGATGAGGATGCTTCTGTAGAAAGTTTACAGAAATATTTTACCGAAGAATGGAAGGGCGGAGATGCAGCCATCAGTCTGGTAGCAAATGTGGTAGAGCCGGAAGGAACTGCAGAAGAACTTTCCAAGGTAAAGGATTTACTGGGCTCTTTCTCTACCGACTTCAGTGATTCTTCTGCCGGTCGTGTGGCAAATGTAAAAAATGCGGTAAGTAAAATTGATGGAACCGTACTTTACCCGGGAGAGGAATTTTCTGTGTATGAAGCTATTGCACCACTGGACGCTTCCGGTGGATATGAACTGGCAGGTGCATACGAGAATGGTACAACCGTAGAATCTTATGGTGGTGGTGTATGTCAGGTTTCCACAACGCTTTATAATGCGGTTATCCGTGCAGAACTGGATATTACTGAGCGTTATGCACATTCCATGCTGGTAACATATGTACAGCCATCTATGGATGCAGCGATTGCCAGCAATTTAAAGGATTTGAAATTTAAGAATAATCAGGAGGCTCCGATTTATATTGAAGGATACTGCAGCGGCGGTATTGTATATTTCAACGTATTTGGTCAGGAGACAAGACCGGCTGACCGTCAGGTAAACTTTGTCAGTGAAACGGTCAGTGAAGAAGAGCCGACTATTCAGGTGCAGACTACTGAAGACCCGATTGGAACTGTAACCGTTCAGAAAGCACACATCGGTAAATCGGCAAAACTCTGGAAGATTGTTACCGTAGATGGCGTAGAAGAAAGCAGAGAGGTATTTAATACCAGTAAATATAAAGCAACACCTAGAATTATTTCTGTTGGTATGGGCTCTGATAATGAAGAGGCAATTGGAGCAATGAATGCAGCGATTGCAACGCAGGATGAAGCAGTTATCCGTTCTGCAGCAGCAACCTGGTGCTCAGATGCGGTAGCAGCAAGAGCGGCAGAAGCTGCAGCGCAGCAGCAGCAACAGGCGGCTTCCGGTGGAGTAGAGCCACCGGCTGATGCACCTGCCGCACCAACAACACCGACGACACCGACTACACCAACAACACCAACAACACCGACGACACCGGATACAGGAACCGGAGATGGAGCTGCAACCACCCAGTAAAACGGTGAAAGATGATGCAGGCATGCGATTTTTATCGCCATCCGCGTAAATAAGAAGCAAGAAAGGCTGCCTCGGCTATGAGACAGCCTTATGCTGTAAAAATGGGAAGAAGAATCTATGAAGATAGGAAAAGTGCCGGAAAGCGTATTAAAACGCTCCGTAATCAGACAATTGCATACGAAGAGAAAGGAAGTTGTGTTAGGTGCAGGCGTGGGAGAAGACTGTGCTGCCCTTACCCTTGCCCCGGATGAGATGTTTGTAATGTCTACGGATCCGATTACAGGAACAATCCATGAAATCGGAAAGCTGGCAATTCTCATTACTACTAATGACCTGGCAAGTGCCGGAGCAGAACCAATTGGAGTTATGTTAACCATATTGCTGCCGGAGTACACGGAAGAAAGCCTTTTGAAACAACTGATGCAGGAGTTGGAAGAGGCTGCCGCGGCGGTGTCCGTTCAGATTATGGGCGGACATACCGAGATTACCAGGGTGGTAAATCAGCCACTGGTTACTGTATGCGGTGTAGGGAAGGTAAAGAAGAACGGACTCATTTCTACCGGAGGAGCCAGACCGGGCATGGATATTATTGCAACGAAATGGATTGGCCTGGAGGGAACAGCTATTATTGCCCATGAAAAGGAAGAAGAACTCTGTACTCATTTTTCCAGGCATTTTGTAGAACAGGCACAGGCACTTGACCGGTATTTATCTGTAATGCCGGAGGCCGCCACCGCCGTGAAGTCTGGCGTGGGAGCAATGCATGATGTAACAGAGGGCGGAATATTTGGAGCACTCTGGGAGATGGCAGAAGCATCCGGCGTCGGACTGGAAATCGACTTAAAGAAGATTCCGCTTCGGCAGGAGACAGTAGAAGTCTGTGAGTTTTTCCATATCAATCCCTATGAACTGATCTCCAGCGGCTGTATGCTGATGGCAGCAGCTGATGGAAATGAGCTGATCAGAAGATTAAAGGAAAATGGTATTGAAGCAACGGTAATCGGAAAAGCAACTGCGGGAAATGACCGCGTGCTTATGAATGAGGACGAACGCAGATTTTTAGAACCACCGAAGACGGATGAATTATATAAAGTAATTCAGTAGTAAATCAGAAATCAATTGGAGGAATTGAAGCATGAGAGAGAAGATTTTAACCTTTATAGAGAAGAACAGCAGAATTGATTTAAAAGAGCTGGCTGTTGTATTGGGCGTAGAAGAAGCAGTCGTTATGAATGAATTAGAAGCAATGGAGAAAGAAAATATCATCTGTGGCTATCATACCTTGATTAACTGGGATAAAGCCGGCGTAGAAAAAGTATCCGCATTAATTGAAGTACGGGTTACTCCGCAGCGTGGTATGGGATTTGATAAAGTAGCAGAGCGTATTTATAATTATCCGGAAGTAAATTCTGTATATCTGATTTCAGGAAGCTTTGACCTTTTGGTGACCATCGAGGGAAAGAGCCTGCGTGAAGTATCCCAGTTCGTATCTGAGAAACTTTCTGCATTAGACTCCGTATTAAGTACACAGACCAACTTTATTTTGAAAAAATACAAAGACCACGGAACCATTATGGCAGCAAAATCAAAAGATGAAAGGATACAGATGATACCATGAGAAATCCATTATCAAAAACAATCGTAACGATACAGCCATCTGGAATCCGGAAATTTTTTGATATTGTAAATGAGATGGAAGATGCTATTTCCTTAGGAGTAGGCGAGCCGGATTTTGATACTCCATGGCATATCCGGGATGAGGGAATTTATTCCTTAGAGAAGGGACGTACCTTCTATACTTCCAATGCCGGATTAAAAGAATTAAAAATAGAAATTGCAAAATACTTATTCCGTAATTATGACTTGCAGTATGATTATCAGCATGAAATCGTAGTAACCGTGGGCGGAAGCGAGGCAATTGATATTGCCATGCGTGCCATGCTTGACCCGGGCGATGAAGTGTTAATCCCGATGCCAAGTTATGTATCATATCTGCCATGTGCCGTGCTTGCCAATGGTGTGCCGGTGCCGATTAATCTTAAGGCAGAAAACGATTTCCGTCTGACTGCAGAAGAATTAGAAGCGGCAATTACACCAAAAACCAAGCTTCTTGTTATGCCTTTCCCGAATAATCCGACCGGAGCAATCATGGAGAAAAAGGATTTAGAAGCAGTGGCAGAGGTAGTAAAGAAGCATGACCTCTTTGTCATCAGTGACGAGATTTATTCTGCACTGACTTATACCGAGAAACATATTTCTATCGCATCCCTTCCTGACATGAAGGAGCGTACCATTGTTATCAATGGATTTTCCAAATCCCATGCGATGACCGGATGGCGTTTGGGCTATGCCTGTGGACCGAGAATCATCTTAGACCAGATGTTAAAGATTCATCAGTATGCAATTATGTGTGCACCGACTACCTCACAGTATGCAGCAGTGGATGCACTTCGGGCAGGGGATGAAGATGTCCAGAGAATGCGGGAAGAATATAATGGCAGAAGAAGATATCTGATGCACCGTTTTGAAGAAATGGGCTTGGAGTGTTTTGAACCATATGGAGCCTTTTACTGTTTTCCATGTATCAAAGAATTTGGAATGACTTCTGAAGAATTTGCCACCAATCTCTTAAAGACAGAGAAGGTAGCGGTTGTTCCGGGAACTGCATTTGGTGACTGCGGAGAAGGATTTATCCGTATTTCCTATGCTTATTCCCTGGATAATCTGAAAGAGGCATTAGACCGTATGGAGCGTTACATAACAGGATTGCGAGGCGGGAACAATGGCGAAGCTTAATATCGTACTTTATGAGCCGGAGATTCCTTATAATACCGGAAATATCGGAAGAACCTGTGTAGCAACCGGAACCAGACTGCATCTGATTGAGCCGCTGGGCTTCCATCTGACAGAGAAAGCAATCAAGCGGGCAGGAATGGATTACTGGGACCAGCTGGATGTGACAAGATATGTCAATTATGAGGATTTCTTAGAGAAGAATCCGGGTGCAAAGATTTATATGGCAACCACCAAGGGGCGCCATGTTTATACAGAAGTAAATTATGAGCCGGACTGTTATATTATGTTTGGAAAGGAAAGTGCGGGTATTCCGGAAGAAATTCTGATACAGCATCCGGATGAGTGTATCCGGATTCCTATGATCGGAGATACCCGTTCCTTAAACTTATCCAATTCAGCAGCAATCGTATTATATGAAGCACTGCGCCAGAACAATTTTGACCATATGCGGCTGGCGGGTGAACTGCACAGATTACATTGGTAGAAAGGTAAATTATGGGCATCATCAAAGCAAAAGATTTGGTACATGAATATATAAGACGTGATGAAGAAGGCAATGTGGAGTCTATCCAGACTGCACTTGATAAAGTAAGCCTGGATGTGAAAAAAGGCGATTTTATTGCAGTGCTGGGACATAATGGCTCCGGAAAATCAACACTTGCCAAACATATCAATGCAATTCTGGAGCCGACCGAAGGAAGTCTCTGGGTAGATGGATTTGATACCACAGAAGAGAAGAACATCTGGGATATCAGACAGCGTGCCGGAATGGTATTCCAGAATCCGGACAACCAGATTATTGCAAGCGTGGTTGAAGAGGATGTCGGATTTGGCCCGGAAAATATAGGTGTGCCGACAGATGAAATCTGGCAGCGCGTGGAAGAAAGTTTAAAAGCGGTTGGCATGTTAAAATACAGAGAGCATTCCCCAAATAAATTATCCGGCGGACAGAAGCAGCGTGTGGCAATTGCCGGAGTTATGGCAATGCAGCCGGAGTGTATTGTTCTGGACGAGCCGACAGCTATGTTAGACCCGGTTGGAAGAAAAGAAGTATTAGAGGCTGTCCATGAACTGAACCGGAAAAAAGGTGTTACCATCATTCTGATTACACATTATATGGAAGAAGTAGTTGATGCTGACCATGTTTATGTTATGGATGCAGGAAAAGTTGTGATGCAGGGAACACCGCGCAGCATCTTTTCCCAGGTGGAACGGTTGAAGGAATATCGTCTGGATGTACCGCAGATTACGCTTTTGGCATATGAACTTAAGAAAGCGGGACTGGATATACCGGATGGAATCCTGACCAGAGAAGAACTGACGGAGGCGTTGAAAAAGCTATGTCAATCCTAATAAATGAATTAAATTATGTTTACAGCTCAGGCACTGCCTATGAGATACATGCCTTAAAGGATGTTAATCTGAAAATAGAAGATGGAGAATTTATCGGTATCATCGGACATACCGGTTCCGGTAAATCCACCCTGATTCAACACTTGAACGGACTGGTAAAAGCTACCAGCGGCGGCATTTATTATAATGGACAGGATATTTACGAAGAGGACTTTGATATGAAAGCCCTGCGTAGTAAAGTGGGACTTGTCTTTCAGTATCCGGAGCATCAGCTTTTTGAAACTACTATTTTTGATGATGTATCCTTTGGACCAAAGAACCAGGGACTGACCAAGGAAGAGGCAGGACTTCGGGCATTTGAAGCATTACGGAGCGTAGGACTTCCGGAAGAATTATATTATCAGTCACCATTTGATTTATCCGGTGGACAGAAACGCCGGGTGGCAATCGCAGGGGTGCTTGCCATGCGGCCGGAGGTGCTGATTTTAGATGAACCGACAGCGGGACTTGACCCGAAGGGTCGTGATGAAATCTTAGATTTGCTTGCAGCAATGCATAAGGAACGAAAGATAACGATTATCCTTGTTTCCCATAGCATGGAAGATGTAGCAAAATATGTAAGCAGGATTATCGTAATGAATCAGGGACAGGTTATGTTCGATGATGTCCCGAAGGAAGTATTCCGTCATTATAAAGAATTAGAAGCAATCGGACTTGCTGCACCTCAGGTAACTTATCTGATGCATGAGTTAAAAGAGGAAGGCTTTCCGGTGAGTACAGATGCAACTACAGTAGATGAGGCACGGGATGAAATCCTGCGTGTGATAACAAAGAGACAGGATGGAACAGTATGTTAAGAGATATTACATTAGGACAATATTATCCGGCAGATTCAGTCATTCACAAGCTGGATCCGAGGGTAAAATTATTTGGAACGCTGATTTATATTATTTCCCTGTTTGTATTTAAGGGACTACCGGCATTTATACTGGCAGCAATCTTTCTGGTAGTATTAATCAAGCTGTCAAAGGTGCCATTTTCCTATATGGTTAAAGGATTGAAAACCATTGTACTGATTATGTTATTTGCAGCGGTATTTAATTTGTTTTTGACACCGGGAACAAAGCTGGTTTCCTTCTGGATTTTTACCATTACTTATGAGGGATTGAAAAATGCTGTTGTCATGATGGTTCGTCTGATTTTCTTAATTATCGGAACCTCGCTGATGACACTTACCACAACACCAAATGAGTTGACAGATGGTCTGGAAAAAGCGTTATCTCCATTAAAATATATTAAAGTCCCGGTACATGAAATTGCAATGATGATGTCTATTGCATTACGTTTTATCCCTATCTTAATCGAAGAGACAGATAAGATTATGAAGGCGCAGATGGCAAGAGGAGCAGATTTTGAACATGGAAATCTGATTCAGAAAGCGAAGAATATGGTGCCGCTTCTGGTGCCGTTATTTGTATCTGCATTCCGCCGTGCCAATGACCTTGCGATGGCAATGGAAGCCCGCTGTTATCGTGGTGGGGAAGGTAGAACCAAGATGAAACCGCTTCATTACCAGAAACGTGACCGCATGGCTTATCTGACTTTACTGGTCTATCTTGCGGCAGTCATCGGACTTCGCATCCTCTGGATTAACGTATTGTCTGGTATGGCAGCCGGTATACTTCCGGGAGCATTCCCATTATGAGTATAGAGATAAATCCGGTTGTGAACATAGAAGAGGTAGAAGAGCAGAAAACTCCATCTGCCCCAAACCGACTGAAACGGGTGAAGCTAATTGTAGCCTATGACGGTACGAATTATCACGGCTGGCAGGTGCAGCCCAACGGAGAGACAATAGAAGGCGTGCTAAACCGCACTTTAAGCAGTCTCTTAGGGGAAAAGATTGTTGTGACCGGAGCATCCCGGACGGATGCAGGTGTACATTCTATGGGGAATGTTGCAGTATTTGATACAAAAAGCCGCATTCCGGCAGAAAAGATTTCTTATGCCCTGAATCAGCGGCTTCCAGAAGACATTGTAGCGCAGAAATCAGAGGAAGTACCAGCTGATTTTCATCCGAGACACTGTGACAGCCGCAAAACTTATGAATACCGGATATTGAACCGGGAATTTCCACTTCCGATGTATCGGAACAATACGTATTTCTGTTACCGCAGGCTGGATTTAGAGAAGATGCAGCAGTCGGCCGCTTATCTGGTAGGAGAGCATGATTTTAAAAGCTTTTGCGCAACTGCAGCAGTCGTGGAGACAACCGTCCGGACTATTTATGAGCTGACGGTAAGCAGGCAGGAGGATATCATTACAATCCGTGTTACCGGAAATGGATTTCTTTATAATATGGTCCGGATTATTGCAGGAACCCTGCTTCAGGCAGGCATGGGAATGATAGAGCCGGAAGAGATAAAAACAATTCTTGCGGCGAAGGAAAGAAGTGCTGCAGGACCAACGGCACCGGCACAGGGATTAACGATGATTGGAATCGAATATTTATGATAATAAGATATATGGTATATGGCGAATGTTGTGGAAAATATTTGTATAGAATTCACTTGACACACGAGGGGTCGTGTACTATAATATCTAAGTCTGACATAGTATAAGAATGTCAATCCAAAGCCCCGGAGCGACATTTCAACTATAGAAACAAGAGTGTGGAACGCAAAGCAGACTGCGTCCGGACATTACGCGGAATGTATATGTTCCTTATAATTTCAAGGAGGTAAACCAATGAAAACTTTTATGGCTAGTCCAGCAACCATTGAGAGAAAATGGTATGTAGTAGACGCTGATGGAAAGACATTAGGACGTTTAGCATCAGAAGTTGCTAAAGTATTAAGAGGAAAGAATAAACCAACATTTACACCACACATCGATACAGGTGATTATGTAATCGTTGTAAATGCAGAGAAGATTAAAGTAACTGGTAAGAAATTAGACCAGAAGATTTATTACCATCATTCCGATTATGTAGGCGGTATGAAAGAGACTACATTAAAGGAAATGTTAGCAAAGCATCCAGAAAGAGTTATTGAGTTCGCTGTTAAGGGAATGCTTCCAAAGGGACCTTTAGGAAGAGAAATGTATACTAAATTATTTGTATACGCAGGACCAGACCACAAGCATGAAGCTCAGAAACCAGAAGCTTTAACATTTTAATAGGAGGTAAAAAACATTGGCTAATACAAAGTATTACGGAACAGGAAGAAGAAAATCCTCTGTTGCCAGAGTATATTTAGTACCAGGAACAGGTAAGATTACAGTAAATAAAAGAGATATCGATGAATATTTCGGATTAGAGACTTTAAAAGTTATCGTTCGTCAGCCATTAACAGTTACTGAGACAGCCGACAAGTTCGACGTATTGGTAAACGTAAAAGGTGGCGGATATACAGGACAGGCTGGAGCAATCCGTCATGGTATTGCAAGAGCATTACTTACCGTTGATGCAGATTACAGACCAGTTCTGAAATCTAACGGATTCTTAACAAGAGACCCACGTATGAAAGAAAGAAAGAAATACGGTCTCAAAGCTGCACGTCGTGCACCACAGTTCAGCAAACGTTAACAAAGAGATAATCTTTCAAGAACGAAGATATCAAGAAAAGCCCATTTTTCAAGGGTTACAGAAGTTGTGGAATGCCGTCAGATGTGTTGGAATTTACATCGAATGCAACACATATGCAGCAGGTATACAACAAAGATATTGATATGTATAGGACATTTTTCAGTAGAGATACTGGGGAATGTCCTTTTTGCGCGTTTCTACAAGCGGTGCATTTGCTGGTGAATATTGGATGGGAGTGCTTGCACTCACAGACACATATGCGACGGCAAATATAGCGCGCCAGCGCGACATGAGCAAAATCACGAAGTGATTTGCGAATGGCACTGATTGTTTCCTAAATTTCATTAATCGCATCTACAAGCTCCTTTATATCAAAGTGGGTATACACTTTCTCTGTGAGTGTCATAGTACCAGAGTGTCCCACAATTTTCTTGATAATCGTCTGATTAATACCGGCTTCTGCCAACATAGATATACATGTATGTCTGCAGCAGTGTGGTGTACGATTAATATTAAGTTGTTCCATAAGTGGTTTGAAATAGCTATCATAGTAGTTCCTGTATTCAAAATGTTTTCCGTCTTCTGTATGAAGCAGATATTCACATTCGGGGCAGGATTCATACCAGGCTTTGTAGTATGGCAGAATTTTGTCGGCGATTGGAACTTTTCTGATACCATTCTCTGTTTTACTACAGATAACATCAAAATACTGTTCATCCAGATGAACATTTTCTTTCTTTAGATCGAGCAGTTCTGAAATTCTGACGCCACTATATATGAGCATCAGTACTATCTGATAATATTTGTCTTCTTTCTGCACCCATAGAAGGTCAATCTCATTTTTCTCAAATTTGTTTCTGTCGTATTTGTTAGGATTGCGATCCTTGTACTGAACAACATCTACATAGCTTGAATAATCTTTGTTGCATATATCATTCTTTAAGGCGTAATCATATAGCTGATTAAATAAGACTTTGATTTTCTTTAGTGTGGGATAATTCTTTCCACAGGTATCAATAACTGTCTGTAAATCAACAAGTTTGATATCCTTAAATACTTTGTTGTAAAGGGATTCACATGTCTTATACGATGCAGTATATCCTTTTACATTAGATTCAGAAATTGTTGGAAACTTACGCTTCGACCATTCATCATATACATTTGAAAATGTCATCTTGGCGGCAGTAGTATCAAATGGATTGTTGTTATATTCAGCAAGCATTTGCAAGCCTTCAGCTCTGGTAGCTGCATATCCAATTGTAATCATATCCTGAACCTGTTTGTCTTTTCCCTTATCATAGTGCCAGCCTACAGTCTTTCGCACGATATAAGGTTTTCTTCTCTTGCCGGAAAGTTTTACAACGCTTCCGTATCCGTTGGGTAACTTCATAAGCACCATCCTTTCGCTATTTACTAGAAAGCTGATAGCAAACGGATAAAATGATTATTATTCGTGGGTTACCTTTGTCACACTTGGGCGAATTGTTTTCCATATCTCATAGTTGTCCTGTGTCTGGCTGCCAGATGCAAGAAGTTCTTTCATAGCCTGCCAGTCCTTTAAGAACTGTACAAGATTCTTATCAGAGAAAAATATTCCCGGCTCGCCATCAATGTCTTTGAGAGACACATCAAACTTTTCATCAATTGCAAATAGTAATGGTAGTACATCACCATCAGCTTCAATATCAAATTCTGCTAATGAATTGACATTTACATTAAGTGCTTCTGCAATCTTTCTTAATTGTTCCGGTTTAGGAATATTTTTTCCTAATTCATACTTGCGGATTGCAACTTCGTGTATTCCGCATGCTTCACCTAATTCCTTTTGGGTTAAACCACGAAAGGTTCGTATCAATTTAATCTTTTTACCTGTATTCATTGCTTCAACCTCCTGTAGTTGTAAATGTAACATACTAATAAATGATAGCCAACATTAAAATTTAAACTATTGACAGAGCAAATAAAGGTCTGCATAATGCAAACATAACAGAGCAAGAAGTGCTCTACAACAGAGGAGGTGGTAAATATGCCAGATGTTATTTATAAGGTTGATTTGCCAGCTTTTACAGGAAGAAATGTACCAATAAAGGAGATTGCAAGTGCGATAGGTAAGGATGCACAGTATGTAAGGCTGGGATTACAACAAGGAATACTCAAATTCGGATCAGCGATAAAAGTGGAAAATTCAAATGAATATAGCTATTATTGTCCGGATAAACGAGTGTGGGAAGAAACAGGATATTTTAACAAAGAAGCAGTATGACAAGGAGGAAGATTATGAATGAACAACAGAAGGTAGAATTGAAACTCATTCACATGGAAGATGCGATTTCAAAAGAAGTTGAATGGCTTTGGTATCCATATATACCCTATGGAAAGATAACCAATAGTAGAAGGAGATCCGGGAGAAGGAAAAACAACTCTGGTATTAAAGTTAGCGGCAGCCCTTAGCAGGGGCTTGCCACTTTCCTGTAATGATGACAGGGAACGAGAACCAATTCATATTATTTATCAGACAGCAGAGGATAGAATTGATGATACGATAAAGCCAAGACTTGAAAAGGCGGGTGCGGATTGTTCCATGATACGAGTGATTGATGAAACTGAAAAAGAATTAAGTATGACAGATGACAGGCTGGAGCAGGCGATTGTTGAGACTGGAGCGAGAATGGTTATTCTTGATCCGATACAGGCGTATATAGGGGCAAAGGTTGATATGTACAGGGCAAATGAAATAAGACCAGTGTTAAAGCATTTGGGAATGATTGCTGAAAAATATAACTGTGCAATAGTTCTTATCGGTCATATGAATAAGGCGGCTGGAAGTAAGTCAACCTACAGAGGTTTAGGCTCGATTGATATTCAGGCAACAGCAAGGAGCGTGTTGTTGGTAGCAAGACTTCGGGACAAGCCTAATATAAGAATAATGGCACATGATAAATCATCACTTGCACCAACAGGAGATGCTATAGGATTCGAGATGACAGAGGATAGTGGAATGGTATGCATAGGACCTTATGATATCAGTATAGATGAGCTTCTGTCGGGTAATGAAGGGAGAGGTGAAAAGAAGCTGGATATAGCAGAGAATTTTATCAAAGAGTACTTCGGCTCAAGCAAAGAAATCATATCGAATGATATTTTGCAAGAGGCAGTAAGAAGAGGAATAAAGAGGAACACTCTGTTATCAGCAAAGAAAAAACTGGGAATTACTTCGGGTAAAGCTAAAGCGGAGGATGGAACAAGTTATTGGACTTGGCTCTTACCACAATAAAGAATTTAATAATCTGAATGTTTGAGGAAACAGATTCTAAATTTTTATAAGAGTTTAGAGTCTGTACTTCTTAAAAGGACAGATTATTAAATTCTTGATATGTAACACATATGTATCAGTTGTATCGGACTGGTGTATATGTAACCCTCGGAGAGCCCCCGCAGTTATGACAGAACAATATTCACAATGACGATTGTGGATTTGGACTGACAGAACTGCTAGGGAGTTATCATCTATGGCAGAGCCAAGATGATAACTGCACTGCTCCGATAGAAACACAGATAAGAATAGAATACAGATAAGGAGATGCGAATGGGAAATATTTCATATACAGCTCATGTGAGCAATAAGAAAAGTGCCATTACATCGAAATCTAAGTTAACTGCTGTTGCAAAACACAATCTGAGAAAATATAAGTCATCAGATTACAGCAAAGACAACATTGTTATTGTCTATGGAACATCAAATCTGATTGATGATGTAAAGACAGTATATCACAAAGAATTCGATGAGGTATTAGAAGAATATAATAAAAAGCAGACATGACCTGACCGACGGATAGAAGATTATTTTGAACATGTCGCTGGTAAGGAGCAGGATATGGCGGTAGAGATAATCATTCAGATAGGCGACAGGGAGTTCTGGAAAGAATATGATGATACGAAATCATATATAAAGCTATCGTATGAGATAATATTGGGTGAGCTAATAAAGAGACTTCCACAATTTGTTGTGGCAAATGCAGTAGTTCATCTTGACGAGGATAGTCCTCATATGCATATAGTGGGAGTTCCAGTAGCAGATGGATATAAAAAGGGACTTAGAGCAGGTATCAAAGAGAAAAGTGTTTACAAGAGAAGTGCTTTCGCGAGTGCTGCAGGACGAGCTAAGGGAGGTAGCCAATAAAGAGGTCAATGATTGGTTTGTGGAACAAATAAAGGAAAAGTTGAAAGGACGTAATCATGATCTGACAGTTGCGGAATATAAAGTAGCACAGGAAACAGAGCATTTGGAACAGATACAGGAACAGGTGAGTGATGCGGATATTAAGTTGTTTGCTTCACAAATTGCCTATAAGGAATTGGAGCGTAGACAGACTAAGGAACTTAATGAAAAGCGTTCAGAACTTCAATCGGTAAAGCAAGAGCTGGCAAGCGTGACAAACAAAGCAAATGAAGCAGTAGAATTGCTTGATAAGATCAATGCTTTTGTATCATCATTCAGATTATTTGCACCGACAATAGAAGAATATGCTAATCATGTTGAAGGAGATAAGATTATAGAAGCAGGAAACTCATTCAGAGGAATATTGTATGAGATAGGAAAGCTGCTGGAGACATTTAAGGAACTGATAAAAGAAGGATTATGCTGGTTTCCGAGACTTATGCGATGGAAAACATCTAAGGGCGAAGTGGCTCCGATATTCATAGAGAAAAGCAATGGATATTCATATTCGGTGTATGGATATATGAATGTGGAGACTAGGGAATATTACAGCAAAGAGTCAATTCAGTGGGAGATTAAGGCAGGTAACAGGACAGGAACAGTTGGATGCTAATGTTGAAGCTATGGCAAGAGATTTGCAGGAGATATTAAGGATTGGAGCGGAGCAGAAGAGGTTGTGGGAGGTGTATAATAAATAGCGTTGAATAAAGTGATTAATAAAAGGTCGGATTCGTAAGTAACCACCAAGGTTTTGACGCATCCGGCTTCTGTATTACAGAAATATGATATTAAATGGATATACGATTCTGTCGATATAAGGTATAATTATTTGGTAGTTAATGGTGTAAAGTGAAAGGTAATAGACTAGATGGATGAAAATATTCTCGGGAAAAACATTAAATATTTGAGAACAATGAATGGAGAAACATTAGAGGAATTAGGAAATGTTATTCGTGCATCAAAAAAGACTATCCAGGGATATGAGAGTGGAAGACGTATGCCAGATATTGCAACTATAGAAAAAATTGCACATTATTATGGTAAAATGGTTGATGAATTAGTTCATAATAAATTATATGAACTTGAAAAAATTAGTTCTGATAAAATAATAAAAATGGACGAGATAATGGATACATTGCTACATATTTTACCAGTTATTGAGACAGATGAGGCATGTAGAAACAAATCATTTTTGAAAGGTGTTACAGAAATAAGAAATATGATTAGTTCATTTCGTAATGGAATAGAAGTACAGGGAGTGATTATTTCAGAAATTATTGATTGCTTTATCATCGCAATTGGAGATGATATTATAGAGGCTGTTGGTAATATGATTTGGTGCATATTTTTTCTTTGGACGCAGCAATATACCGATTTAGATAAAATAAAAAAATTACAAGTACGGATAAACAAAGGAGAGTCTGATTGGAAAGAATTTAAATATGAATATCAAAAAGATGTAAAAAAGTCATCATCAAAGAAGAAAGCATTTGTATACGATTATGATGAGTTGCTATTTGAATTGATTGGTGAGCTTAAAGCAACAAAGAAGTGGTCACAACTTGGCGATTATTATCTGGCATTAAGATATGTGGTAGGATTAATTGATACTGGATATTCAGATGAAATGAATCAAGCTGTGGGAATTCAGATGTTAATTGCATTTGCTCAAGTAGGAAATAAATATTCTTTAGATTTTTTAGAAACAAGTAACAATATCTGATTATTAAATCAATGATTTTATGTCCGCGTTAAGCGGACTTGGTATTGTTGAATGTTTTGTTTATTAGAGTTATTCTTTTCTTATCAAAAGAGAAAGGAAGATTTTTATGAAAGAAGATATTATTAAAAATGGGGAAGAAGCTGGTAAGGAATTATTCAAAAATACAAATGTTAATATCACTCTTGAGGGTTGGCCATGTGCGGTAGCACTTATTGGCTTCGGACTTGTATATGTTATGGCAACAAAAATTAAATGTGATATACAGACGAAACAATTAAGTAATGTTGATACAAAAAGAATAGAAAAAGTTGCATAAACATTAGCTGTATAATGATGTTTAATAGTAAATATGAGAGGTGGAAGAATACTCATAAGAAAATTATATAATATCAATGTAATAATGTAGCAAGCTGTTATAACGGGTTGGCAGCTTGCTACAGAGTTAATCTAGGTACCATAATAATTTTGCATCAGAATTGTATTTCGAATGGTTTTTATTATCTTGGCAGGTGTATTTAACAGCAGGTGGGGTGTTTCTGCAAATTCGATATACAATCTGATCAATTTCTTGGTATGAAGCAATAAAGGTTCGGATCCATCCATGAATATAGAGAGCTGGTGGGTTAAAAGTGCTTTTATTACCATATCCGATATTCTGTTCAATTATGAATAGTTGAGCAAGAACTGCTGTGATATCAATTGGATTAATGTATTGTGTAAAATGAATGTTATTGAGAGGTTGAATAGCTTCTAATGGTTCTACACCATAAAATATTTTATCAAAAGCAATTAGCAGCTCTTCTCTACATTGAGGCAGTTCTCTGGCACGTAACTTTAGGTCTATAAGCAGTCGAAGATGATTAGGTCGGAATGGCTTATCATTTCCTATTTTAAGAAAAATTTGAAAATTCTTATTTACATCATAGTCTTTGAAACGATTGGGAAGAGTACTGGGACGAAAAATTAAAATAGATTGTTCACCATTATTGTATACTTCTGTCATAGTATCAAATGGTAGTTTTAAAACAAAATTTAGCATATCATCATATTTCATTATATGTTTACCTCCTTAAAAAAGTCATTGATTTCAACACCAAGTACATTTGCAATCTGATTAAGTACAGATATGGAAAGACTTTTATCACAACCAGAAGCTTCAATTTTAGAAAGATAACTGATACTGATTTGAGCTTTTTCTGCAAGCTGCATCTGTGTTAAATTAGTTTGTTGTCTATAATGTTTTATATTTGAACCTATAGTACGATATAGGTCAGTATCATTATTAAAATGCATAGCTACACCTCTTTCACTATTTGTGAATATTATCTCATGCTATGAATGAGATAAAAATTCACTTATTGTGAAAGAAAAAAGATGGCTTTTTTAATTAACCTGAGGTAAAATTAGTTATGTCATTAATGCAAGAAGCATTAAGATGTATTCAAATCGAGAAGAAGGGGGCATGACTTATAAGTTTACAACCAAATAATTTCAAGCTTGAACCAACAACAATCTGGTCGTTTCCAGACAGAGGAAGTTGGGCAACGCATTCAGGAAAGTATCGGGGAAATTGGTCACCATATGTACCAAGAAATCTGATACTTCGATATTCTAAATCAGGTGACTGGATTTTAGATCAATTCATGGGTAGTGGAACCACACTGGTTGAGGCAAAACTACTAGGTCGTAATGCGGTAGGTATAGATATTAATCCGCAGTCAGTTTCAATTTCAGAAACAAATTTACAATTCCAATGTGATACAAGTTCAAAAATATATATACGGGAGGGAAATGCAGTAGATTTGCATTTTATCAAAGATGCTCATATAGATTTTATCTGCACTCATCCACCATATGCTGATATCGTAAAGTACAGCGAAGACATAGAAGGGGATATTTCCATGCTGGGAGTAAAGCCATTCATAGATGCAATGGATAAAGTGGCATATGAAGCATATCGTGTGTTGAAAAAGGGAAAGATGTGTGCTGTTATGATTGGTGATATAAGAAAATGTGGAAAAGTTGTTCCGTTAGGATTTCGTATGATGGAGTGTTTTTTGCGTGCTGGATTTACCAACAAAGAAATAATTATAAAAGAGCAGCATAATTGTAAATATACTGGTTACTGGGAAAAACAGAATAATAACTTTTTGCTTCTTGCACATGAGTATATATTTGTCTTTGAGAAGTAATGGAAGTATATGGGATTCACATGGAGTGAAAGTTTTGATTGTTATTTTCTATGTTAGCAAGTATAATAAATTTATGAGATGTTGTCACTTAGTGACTAGAGAAGAGGAATCAAAATGAGTAATTCAAGTGTCGCTCCATTTGTGAAGTGGGCTGGAGGAAAACGTCAGCTTATTCCGCAGATAAGAGAAAGAATGCCTGAAAAATATAATGATTACTATGAACCGTTTGTAGGTGGTGGCGCTGTAATATTTGATCTACTGCCAGCAAATGCTCTGATTAACGATATAAATATAGCTTTGATTAACACATACAGAACGATATGTAATGAACCTGATGCTTTTCTGAAAGAGGTCAACAGGCTGGATAATGATATGTGGGAAGATGGAAAAAAATATTATTATTCTATCAGAGAACATTATAATGACAAGCTTATGCGGTCTGAATATGATGTAGAGCTGGCAGCATTATTTGTATTTATAAATAAGCATTGTTTTAATGGATTATATCGTGTGAATGGCAAGGGATTGTTTAATGTTCCATATAATAATAGTCGAAGAGTTTCTATTGATGAAGAGGCTATTATGGCTGCATCTGAGTATCTCAAAGGGGTAACTATTATAGATGGCGATTTTGAACAGGCTTGTAAGAATGCAAAGAAAGGTGATTTTGTATTTATAGATAGTCCCTATGCACCTTTGAATCCTACATCCTTTGAATCCTACACAAAAGAAGGGTTTGATATAGAAAGCCACAAGCGATTAGCAAAGCTTTATGATGAATTAACTGCCAGAGGCTGCTACTGTATGCTCACGAATCATAATACAGAGTTGATAAATGAGTTATATGGAAATAAAGATTATAAGATAGATGTTGTAAGCGTAAAGCGTATGATTAATTCAGATGCATCTAACAGAGTTGGCGAAGAAGTGATTATATGCAATTATTAAATGGAGATAATGCATCTGTTCGTAAAGATTCGCATTTAGTTAAGAAAAACAAGGAGACATATAATGGATAGCTTATTTACTAAGAAAGTGCCATTATACTTTGAGACTGATGAATCATGGTTAATTACAGGTGATTCATTTAAAATTCTAACAAAAATGAAACCAGAATCCGTAGATATGATATTTGCGGATCCACCATATTTTTTAAGTAATGACGGAATTACTTGTCAGGGTGGAAAGATGGTTTCAGTAAATAAGGGCTCATGGGATAAGCTTTCAGAAGGCGGAACCAGTGTCGAAGAAAAACATAAGTTTAACAGAAAGTGGATTAGGTTATGTAAGAGAGTACTAAAGCCAGATGGCACAATATGGATATCAGGAACATTACACAATATATATTCGATTGGTATGGCATTGGAGCAGGAAGGCTTCAAAATAATTAATAATATTACATGGCAGAAAACAAATCCACCACCAAACTTAGCATGTCGATGCTTCACACATTCTACTGAGACTATCTTATGGGCAAGGAAGAATGAAAAGAAGTGTCGGCATTTTTTTAATTATCAGAAAATGAAAGAAATGAATGATGGTAAACAGATGAAAGATGTGTGGACAGGTTCATTGACAAAGCCATCTGAGAAGACAGAAGGAAAGCATCCTACACAAAAGCCGGAATATTTGCTGGAAAGAATAGTATTGGCATCTACGGAAGTGGGACAAGTTATATTAGATCCGTTCTGTGGTTCGGGAACTACAGGGGTTGAGGCTGTGAGATTCGGACGAAAGTTTATAGGAATTGATGTAAGTGAAGAATACTTAGAGATATCTAAGAGAAGATTGGAGAAGGTAGCAAATGACAAATAGAAATTTTGATGAATGGTTGAATAAATTCAGACCGAGTATATCAAGCTATGATTATTACATAGATTTTGAAAAGGTAATTAAGAATGTTGATGAAATCAAGGTAGAGCTTAACATTCTGAATTCATTAATAGGCTCTAAAAACATAGAAGATGAGTTCGAAAAGATTGTAACAAAGTATCCAGAAACATTAAAGTGCATTCCATTATTACTTGCAGTTCGTGGAAATGAGATTTATGCACAGGATGAGGAAGGCGCATTTCTATACAACTTTAAAACTATGAATTATGATGTGGAACAGTACAAGGTGTTTATGCGTAAAACAGGATTATTTGATATGATTGCAAATCATATTGTGAATAACCTAGTTGACTATGTATTAGGTATTGAAACAGGTCTGGACTCTAATGGTCGTAAAAATCGTGGCGGTCATCAGATGGAGGATTTGGTTGAAAAATACATCGTGGCAGCAGGCTTTGAAAAGAATGTAAATTATTTCAAAGAAATGTATCTGAAGGACATTGAAGCCAAGTGGAATATTGATTTATCAGCACTTTCGAATCAGGGAAAAGCTGCTAAGAGATTTGATTTTGTAATTAAGACTGACAAGATGGTATATGCAATTGAAACCAATTTCTATGCGGGTGGTGGTTCAAAGTTAAACGAAACGGCAAGAAGTTATAAGATGCTTTCGCAGGAAGCAGATACAATAGATGGATTTACATTTGTCTGGTTTACAGATGGAATTGGATGGAAGAGTGCTAGAGGAAATTTGAGAGAGACATTTGAAGTTATGGATACTATTTATAGTATTGATGATATGGAGAATGAAGTAATTACAAAGATTTTTATTTAAAGGAGAAATAAAATTATGAATGTACAGGTTACGAGAATTGCAACTAAATTTAGAGAAATGTTTCATAATGAAATTGATATGAGTGATATAAAAGAACCAGATAAGTATGAAAATTGCTTTAATAGCAGATGCCTAGCAGCGTATGCATTAGTCATTCAATGTGGTATAGAAAATGAAGTTGCAGCGAAATGTATAACTGATGGGTACAAAGACTGTGGAATAGATGCTGTATATAAGGATGAAAATAGCAAAATATTATATGTTATTCAGGCTAAATGGAGTAATGATGGAAATGGTACAATATCACAAGGCGATTCTTTAAAATTCATATCCGGAGTTGAAAAAATATTGAATATGGATTTTGAAGGATTTAATGATAAGGTAATAAAAAAGCGAATTGAAATCGAAAGTGCTGTTAAGGCAATGGATTATCAGATAAAATTGATTATTATTTATACATCTAATAATGATTTTCCAGATGAAGCAAATAATGGAATAGAAGCGTTAAAAAAGAGAGTTAATGATGATTGTAATGAATTGTTATTATCAGATATTGTGAAATTAGAAAATGTTTATAATTGTTTAGCTAATGCAACACTTAATCAAGAGATTATTTTGGATGATGTTTTAGTAAATGATTGGGGAGTTATTCAAGAGGGGACAATTGAAAAGGGATATTATGGAATGATTTCAGCAAGTGATGTAGCTATTTGGTGGAAAGATTATGGAAACAAGTTGTTAGCCAAAAATATAAGATATTTTAAAGGCGATACAGAAGTAAATAGCGGTATAATGAAGTGTTTAAAAGAGAGTCCAGAGAAATTCTGTTATTATAATAATGGAATAAAAATTATAGCAAATAAGATAACCAGAAAGTTAGCTCATTCTACGGATAGGAAAAATGGGCTATTCAGATTAGAAGGTGTTAGTATCGTAAATGGAGCACAAACAACAGGAAGTATAGGAAAGGCATATATGGAAAATTCAGATATGGTTGAAAAGGCAAAGTTGATGGTACAGATTATTTCACTAGAAAATAGTGCTGAGGATTTTGGAAATACTGTCACAAAATTATCTAATACACAAAACAAGATAGAGAATAAGGCATTTGCATCTATGGATCCACTACAAGAAAAATATAGAAAGGATTTAATGATGGATGGGATAGAATATGTGTTTAAAGATGGGGATTCAAGTGCTGGTGATAAAATATGTAATATAGATGAAGCTGTTGTAGCAATAGGGTGCTATAATTCAGATGTATCTTTAGTGACGTTAATTAAGAGAGCTGTAGGTAGTATTTTTGAAGATATTTCTAAGGCACCATATAAAACAATTTTTAATCCCTCAACTAATTCATATTTAATATGGAATACAATCAAAGTAAGCAGAATGTTTGATAAAATAAATGGTGCATATCAAAGCGAAGTAAATGGTATAAAAAAATTAATATCTGTTCATGGAAATAGGTTTTTGTTACATATGATTTTTGAAGAACTTAGAAAAGAATATACGTTCGATGAAAAATATATTGACATTGATGAAAATATTATTAAAGAACTTGTTATTAAATATATTGATTTGATTGTCACAGTGAAAAATAATTTATATCCAGATGCTTATCCTGCAAGTATATTTAAAAATGCAGGAAGATGTAAAGAAATCAAAGAACATTTATGCGATGAGCAAAATGTGAGTATGTTAAAGTAATGAGTAGTTCTTGGAATGTGTGAGTAGTGCTACGCATATAACAGATATGTAACACTACCAGATACAAATTCCCAATTTATGGGCTTTTCATGCTCTCAAAACGTTAGTCGTTTCCGAATTATATTCAAAACATTCAAACAATATTCCCGGAAGCTTTGAGCTTCCGGGATTTTTATCTAAGTACCAGGTCAGGTACACATTTTCCAATATATAGAAATAGTCTTATAAATAGCATTATTTTAACAGAAATCAAGATTATATAATTTCAGATTACCGTTACAATTTAATGATAAGCATTATCATAATCAGGATATGATTACATTTACAAGCTGCTACTGGCGACTATTGCAGCACAAAATGAGAGATTCAGGGAAAGAGCTGTAGAGGAGAAGGCATAGTTACAGCACACAATGAGAGATTCGTGAAAAAAACTGTAGAAAAGATGGCACAGTTACAGCACAGGATGAGAGATTCGAGAAAAAGGCTGTAGAAAAGATGGCACAGTTACAGCACAAAATGAACATTTCGGGAAAAAAGCTGTAGAAAAGGGTGAAAAGTTACAGCTGAATTTGGGAGAGCCGGAGAAAAAGCTACAGAAGGGGTGATTTAGTTACAGCTGAAAATGAGAGGGGAGAAGAAACAACTGTAATAGAATGGAAAAGTAGAGTTATTTATTGCAATTAATAAGAAGTGGAGGAAATGCATGAAGGGGTTAAGAAAATTATTGATAGAGGAATACTTGAGATTGGAGAAGATTGCTGGAAAGCTGAGAAAAGAATTGGCAGATATGCCAGAGGGAACGCTCAGGGTATCAAAGTCTCATAATTATACTCAGTTTTGTCATGTGAAAAAAGAGAATGATATGAAATGCCAAAAATTTCTTCAAAAATCCGAGATGGATTTAGTGAGAAAATTAGCTCAAAAATCATATGATGAAAAAGTATTGAGAATAGCAGAAAAACGGCTGCAACAAATGAAATCGCTGGTTGGGACATATCATGATAATGAAATTGAAGAAGTATATAAGAAGGAGCATCCTGCCCGAAAAGCATTCGTGATTCCGGTGGAACCAACAGAGGAGCAATTGGAAATGGAATGGTATAGGAGAGAATACAAGGGAAAAGAATTTCAGGAGGGAGTGCCGGTTATTATTACGGAAAAAGGGGAACGTGTGAGATCAAAAACAGAAAAAATGCTGGCAGACTTCTTTTATAGAAAAGAAATCTTATATAGATATGAAAAACCATTATATTTAAAAGGATATGGGATTGTTTATCCGGATTTTACATTCTTTTCCAGAAAAAAGCGAAAGGAAATTTATTGGGAACATGAGGGCATGATGGATAACCCTGAATATGCAAGAGCAGCAATAAGAAAGATTGAATCTTATGAAAAGAACGGAATATATCCGGGTGAAAATTTGATACTTACATTTGAAACTCAACAGAATGTGCTGGATTTTAAAATTATAGAAGAGATGATAGACAGATATTTACAATAGATATATAAACAAGCAGGGCGCTTTTAAAGCTCCCTGCCAGCCAATAGCCCGGGCATTAGACCAATAGCCCGAGCATTCAGCCAATAGCCCGGGAATTCAGTCAATAGTCCAGCACTTAGCCGAAGCCCGATCATTCAGACAAATAGACCGGGCATTAGACAATTTCTCTGGAAAATACCCGGAATATCTTCCTGTTATTTCAGAAAGAACCGGATAAGCCTGTCATGAAGAGAAGTATATGGCTGGTATCTCATAGGCAGATCAATCCAGGTTTTTTTATCAACGATGCTTTTGTAATGGGAAAAGGTATCAAATCCGGTTTTACCATGATAAGAACCCATGCCACTTTCACCGAAGCCGCCAAAGCCCATTTCTGTTGTGGCAAGATGAATGATGGTATCGTTGATACAGCCACCACCGAAACCAGTATGGGAAATGACTTCGTCTGCAGTCTTTTTGCTTGAAGTAAAGATATAGAGTGCAAGAGGATGAGCCATGGAATTAATTTTGCCGGTAGCTTCACTCATGTGTGAAAAAGTTAATACAGGCATAACCGGACCGAAGATTTCTTCTGACATGACGGCATCTTCAAAAGTCACATGATCCATGACGGTTGGCTCAATCTGCAGCGTTTCTTCGTTGGAATTACCGCCAAAAATTACTTTTGAAGAATCAATCAACCTATTGATGCGATAAAAATGCTTTTCGTTGATGATTTTGCCATAATCGGAATTATCAAGAGGAGATTCCCCATATTGCCGGATGATTTCTTTTTTTATTTCTAAGAGCAAAGCATCTTTGATCTGCTCATCGCAATATACATAATCCGGTGCCACACAGGTCTGGCCGCAGTTGAGATATTTCCCAAATACGATTCGTCTGGCGGCTAATTTCAGGTTGGCATCTGCTGCAACGATGCAGGGACTTTTTCCACCAAGCTCAAGTGTTACCGGAGTAAGGTGGGAAGCTGCATGCTCTAAGACAGTTTTGCCGACCGCCTGACTTCCAGTAAAGAATATATAGTCAAAGTGCGACTGCAAAAGAGCCGTATTTTCTGCCCGGCCACCGGTTACAACTGCTACATATTTCTCTTCAAAACATTCTTTTATCAGAGATGTGATGATGGCACTTGTGTTAGGCGAGTAGGCGCTTGGCTTTAAAATGACAGTATTTCCTGCGGCAATTGCATCGATTAATGGGTCAATGGTTAACAGAAAAGGATAATTCCAGGGGCTCATAATCAGTACAACACCATATGGAGATGGTTTTTTGTAGCTTCTGGAATGAAATTGTGCAAGGGGCGTATGAACGGTTTTTTCACTGGCAAATTTTCTGGTGTGCTTTATCATATAGGTAAGTTCGCTTAAAGCCAGTCCGGCTTCGCACATATAGCTTTCGTGGGCTGATTTTCCAAGGTCAGCCTTAAGCGCTGCTAAAATTTCATTTTCATGGTTTGAAATAGTATTTTTCAGCTTTTTTAAAGCGGCAATTCGGTAAGCAACAGATAATGTTTCACCGGTTTTAAAATAATTGCGCTGCGTAGAAACAAGTTCTGTTATTTCAGCTTCAGTCATTATTTTTCCTCCTCTGGCATAAGCATATAATAGTATTTTTCGAGCTCTTTTGCATTCATCAGAACTGGAACCGGATAAAGCGGGTTTGCTTCTTTATCGGCATATCTGGAAAGCTCTGGAATATCTTCTTTTTGAATCTCGGAAAAAGTATCACCAATCTGGAAATATTTTTTCATGTCTTTGATGGCAGAGATAAATTTATCAGCAGCTACTTCATAATCATCGGATTCGTCAGCAATACCTGCATAAACAGCAAGTTGGTAGAGCTTTTTGTAAATGGTAGAACCATAATCTTCTAATACCATCGGAAGTATTGTCGCATTGGCAAGTCCGTGTGGAATATTATATTTGCCGCCAAGGGAGTGGGCTACGGCATGGACATAGCCGACATAGGATTTGGTAAAAGCACATCCGGCAAAGAAAGAGGCTTTCAACATTTCTTTTCTTGCTTCTATATTCTGACCGTCGTCATATGCTTTGTAGATATTGTCAAAAATTAATTTAGTTGCTTTTTTAGCATATTTTCTGGTATGCCTTGTAGTAGAACCGCCAATATAAGCTTCTACGGCGTGGGTTAAGGCATCCATACCGGTGGTGGCGGTAAGAGATGGCGGAAGACTTATGGTTACTTTCGGGTCTAATACAGCATATGCAGGAATTAAAGGAAAATCGTTGATGGCATATTTATGTCTTGTCTGGGCATCTGTGATAACAGCAGCGAGAGTGGTTTCGCTTCCGGTTCCTGCAGTTGTCGGAATCGCAACCAATAAAGGCAGTTTTTTATGCACTTTTAAGATACCTTTCATTTTGGATAAAGACTGCTTAGGTTTTGCAATTCTTGCACCGACGGCCTTGGCACAGTCGATACTGGAGCCACCACCAAAACCAATGATAGCATCACAATGTTTTTCAAGATAAAGCACTCTTGCTTCTTCTACATTTGTTGTAGTTGGATTAGCGACCGTCTTATCATAGATAAAATAATGGATGTTATGGTGGTCAAAATGCATAAGCATCCGGTCTAAAAGACCAAATTTGCGGATACCGGCATCTGTAATGATTAATATAGTATCAATGCCTTTTTCTTCAAAAAGCCCGGTCAGTTTGGAAGTGCTGTAAAAAACTTCCGGATGTCTGTAAGGCAAAAAAGGGATTGCAATTTTAAAACATTTCTGAAAAATTCTGCAATATGCAGCTTTACATTTATTCATGATCATCATTCCTTTCTAATTCATTACAATATTGTTCTAAGTTTGCGGAAATTGTTTTTAATGCAGAATAAAAAACAGCCCGGGTTTCATCGGAAAGATCTGAGCCGCCAAAAGATACCGCATTGTTGATTGCGGCATTTACTTTTTGGGCATAAGAAATCCCTTTGGGTGTAAGGATGACTTTGGCACGGTATTTCCGCTTGTCGGACGTATCTTCTGCGTTGACATATTCTACCAACCCCTGTTCTAGGAGGTCGGCAAGCGCCCTGGAAATACCAGCCTTGTTTTCTTTGGCGAGAACACAGATTTCAGCGGCAGTAAGACCTTCCGGAGAATTGTTTAGAAAATTCATGCATGTAACATGAGTGCCCTTAAGACCAATTTTGTTCATCTCATATTTCTTTATTTTTACAATGTTTTTGTAAAGCGATGCAATATTGGTGGTAAAGGTTTCAAATCGTTCAATCATAGCTGCCTCCATAAAGCTACGGAAAAGTGTATTATTTTCCGTTATTTACATAAAAAAATGTTGCATACTCAACATATAAAAGCATAACAGTTAAAAGTTGAATAGTCAACATCTTTGCACGTATATAGAATAAAAAAGTATTGGAAGCGAACTAATTCAATATAGAAAGAATAAATCTCCGGTTTCAGTTGGAGTTTACAGAAACCACACATCCGGATTGGTGGAAGAGATGCAGACAGCTCAGGCATATGTGGGATACAACCTTAGGCATCAGTGCCGGCAGGATTTCGATGTAATCCGGTTTAACAGAGCGAAGCTGCTTTTCGATGCTGCTGTAAGCCATGGAATCGATGACAAAGAAACGCAGAGTCGTGGAAAGTTCTAATTCCCTGGCTCGTTTAATAAGGGCTGGTTTGGTAGTGATAATACCGTCAGCCCGGGTAAATTTCTGAATGAAATCCACGGCAATCTCTTTCCCGGAAAGACCGTTAATTAAATCAATGTGTACCATAGCGGTTTTTCCGGCAGATTTCACTTTGTCTACAATATCTGAAATATTGCAGATATCTCCAAACAGAATAAAAAAACCTGGCTGTCACAGGTCAGACATTTTTCTAATCCTGTCATATCTTTAATCGCCGCAATAATCGGTGAATTATCCATAGTGTCTCTACAGTTGGAAAGCATAATATAACCGCCTTTCTGAATCTTTGTAACTATTATACCTGTATTTGAAAAAATGATAAAGAGAAATGAAAAGAAATATGTTATAATTTAAAGACAAATACATTGCAAAGAGAAAGAGGAAACAAATGGATTTTAATGCAGTTTATCATCAGGCGAGTGACAATTATTGTTATCCGTTGAATGAAGATGAGTTAATTATTAATATTAAGACGGGATATGATGTGCAATCGGTATCCATCATATCAGGAGACCCATTTGCTGCTGGTATCTTAGGTGGCGGAGAGCATTGGGATGGAACGGAAGAGGCAATCATTTATAAGAAGCGTCTGAAAAATCAGATTTGGTGGACAACAACCGTCCGACCGGAGTATAAACGTCTGAAATATTATTTTAAGTTACAGACAGAAAATGAAAGCTGGTTCTATTTTGAGGATGGATTTGTCAGTGATGAGCAGATGCATCTGGAAGGCAGAAGCCGCCAGTGTTTTGTATTTCCGTGGATGAATCCGTGCGATGTGCCGCGTACACCTGCATGGGTAAACGATACTGTGTGGTATCAGATTTTCCCGGACCGTTTCTGTAACGGCGACCATTCCATTGACCCGGAGGATGTAGTGCCGTGGCGTGAGCATGGCAGAGTGAAAAATGAGGAATGCTTTGGCGGAGATCTGGCTGGAATCACAAGTAAGCTGGATTACCTGCAGAATCTTGGAATCAATGGATTATACCTGACACCAATCAATGAGTCACCATCCAACCATAAGTATGATACGACGGATTATACAAAGATTGACCCACGGTTCGGAGATGAAGAGACATTGATTCATCTGGTGGAAGAAGCACATAAACGTGGCATCCGTGTAATGTTAGATGGCGTGTTTAATCATTGCGGATATTATTTTGCACCGTGGCAGGATGTTCTGGAAAAGGGTCCGGAGTCAGAATATTATGACTGGTTTATGATTAATGAATGGCCGTTTGACCGGAAAGGAAAGGCAGCAAAGAAAAAACAGATTTATACCTTTGCTTTTTATGATGGAATGCCGAAAATCAATACCAATAATCCGGAGGTCAGAAAATATTTTGTCGATATCTGTGCAAACTGGGTGGAGCATTATGGTATTGACGGAATCCGTCTGGATGTGGCAAATGAGGTATCTCATCGATTCTGTAAGGAGCTGCATGCCAGAGTGAAGGAAATTAACCCGGACATTTATATCCTCGGAGAAATCTGGCACAATGCACTTCCGTGGCTTCGCGGGGATGAATTTGATGCCGTTATGAATTATCCACTGGGACAAAGTATTAAGGATTTCTGGATTGATAAGAGTCTGACCAATGAGGATTTTGAGTATACGATTAACCGCTGCTATACAAGCTATATGCAGCAGACCAATGATGTGCTTTTCAATCTTCTGGATTCTCATGATACAAAGCGGCTCCGCTCGGATGTGAAAAATCTGGATGAGTATTTTGCGCAGATTGCAGTATTATTTGCAATGCCGGGCAGTCCTTGCATTTATTACGGAACGGAAATTGCAATGGAGGGAAGCTATGATCCGGATTGCAGACGTTGTATGCCTTGGAAGGACATTGAGGCTGGAAAATATGCTGAACGCAGTAAAATTATTGCAACACTGATTCACCTGCGCAGGCAGGAACCACTTTTAAAAAGCCGCAATTTCCATTTCCCAAATGATTATGCCAAGTACAAGCGTGTTATCCAGTTCCGGAAAGTGGATTTTCCGGATTGTTATGTGGAGGTAATCATCAACTGCTGTGAAGAAGATGTTGAAGTGGAACAGCAGGGAGAAATCCTGCTTGCCCGCCACTACATTGATTCCACACTTTTGTCAAATGGCGTGTTGATAAGAAGAATAAGAAAGTAGGTGTAGTAAAATGAATGAAGATGAAAAGGGATTTGAAATGATTGGACAGAAATTAATACAACCAGAAATAGGGAGTTAAATTATAACTCCAAGGTAAATGAAAAATAGAACAATGAATGCAATAACAATCCCAATAACAATCCATGTCCAGTGAAAATGCATGTTTTGTGGTTCTCTATCAGCTTCATTGGCATAGAGTGGGTTATATGGCATCGTTCTATGTTGCATAGACTGATTTGGTGTGGAGACACTATTAGCAGAAGTATTAGTATTTCTGTTAGGAGAAAGCAACTGATGTTTTAGGGCAAGAGGGTCACTCTGGTTTAATAATCGCTGATAAAAGGACTGAATCCACAGAGTATCATCTGAGGTAGCGAGCGAACCAGGAGATGTATTGATATCATGGCTGAGCTGATTTCTGAGATAGAGCAGATATTTCAGCTTTTTTAAATCAGAATTCCAGTTGGGAATCATTCTTGCAACTGAAAAGGGAGTATGCTCCATATCTTCAATATAATATTTAATACCACTTTTATAGTTTTTCTCCCGCTCTTTCTGATACAGATCATCACAAAAGCTGGCTGACTTTTTGTATGCTTCATAAAATTCATTATCGGTTGGTGTCATTTTTTACTCCCCCTATTATTTCTTTGCAATGCGGTCGGCCTCTGTAATTGGACGGAGAACACGGCATGGATTGCCGGCGGCAACGACATTGGAAGGAATGTCCTTTGTGACGACGCTTCCGGCACCGATAATGGTATTTCCACCAATGGTGATACCTGGAAGAATGGTGACATCACCGCCCATCCAGACGTTATCGCCAATAGTAATCGGAAGCGCCTTTTCCAGCCCAAGATTGCGTTCTTCGGCGATGGTAGCATGAACGGCTGTATACATGCCGCAGTTTGGACCGATAAAACAGTGGCTGCCAAGAGTGATTGGAGCACAGTCCATCAGATAGGCATTGTGATTGATAAAGCAATCAGAGCCAATGTTACAGTTATAACCATAATCGGTATAAAATGGGGAGAGAATGGTAACACGTTCCCCCATTTTTGGAAGCAGTTTTTTAAGAATATCTTCCCGCAGCTCCTTTTCCTTTGGTGCAGTATGGTTGAAAGTGAAATATAAATCTTCGGCTTTCTCACGTTCTTCTGATAATTCCTGGTCATAATTGGCATCATACCAAAGTCCCAGCTTCATTTTTTCTGATTCTGTCATAGGAAACCTCCTGATTCGTTATAAATAGAAATTGTATAAAATTAATTGAAAATCATATTACAAAAACCACACATCCGGATTCGTAGATGAGATGCAGACTGCTCCGGCATTCAGCATGGAAACTACATCTTCTTTATCGGAAATGAGTCCGCCGGTAATAACCGGAACTTTTGAAAGCCGGCATATGCGGGATACAACCTTAGGCATCAGTGCCGGCAGGATTTCAATATAATCCGGTTTTACAGAACGAAGCTGCTTTTCAATGCTGTCATAAGCCATGGAATCAATGACGAAGAATCGCAGAATCGTGGAAAGCTCTAATTCCCTGGCTCGTTTGATAAGGACTGGTTTTGTAGTGATAATTCCATCGGCGTGGGTGTATTTGCGGATGAAATCCACAGCAATCTCTTTTCCGGACAGACCATTGATTAAATCGATATGTACCATAGCCGTTTTCCCTGCAGCTTTGACCTTATCTACAATATCTGCAATATTGCAGATGTCTCCAAACAGGATAAAAATAACCTGGCTGTCGCAGGTGAGACATTTTTTCAATCCTGCCATATCCTTGATGGCTGCAATAATCGGAGAATTATCCATAGCATCTTTACAATTTGAAAGCATAGTAAAACCGCCTTTCTACGCATCGTATTTTCGTATTTATAAATATTATACCGTCATTTCCGGAAATGATAAAGGAAAACTATAAAATCATAAAGAAAAACAAACAGATACGCCAGCATCTGACCCCTCAATCAGATACTGGCGCACCAAAACAGTTATTCCCCTGGAATAAATATTTATCAGAATGATGTGAATCATTTGATAACAATGAGATTATAATTTTGCAGGAACATTTTTTGTGGCAACAATATCCACGCCGGTGCCTGCAACGTCCTGAACCAGAATATCTCCGATAGAGACCGGTGCAGGAACAGTGACGCCACAGAGAGCATTGATAATTGCAAAAATCTTTTCTTTTGGGATATCCTCTTTGGTTTTGCAGGACACCATCGGAATCGTGCCACCAGATACCCGGACGGTAGAAGTTACGATTCTGGTTGGATGGGTAACTTCCTTACGGGCATAAGCATCGCCGCGTTTGCAGGTGTTGCCGGTAACATCAAGAATTTCTGCATTTTCCATGGTTACGGTAATAGAGCAGCCTAAAGGGCAGCCGATACAGGTTAATTCACGTTTTTCCATCCTCTTACGCCTCCTCTATACAAATGGTAATCTGCTCTAAATCAGGGCAGTTGGTAAGCTGTTCTTTGGTAAGGACAACGGATTCCATCTCGCCCGGAGCCATAACCGGACGTTTCCGGAAGCTGATACGTTCTTTGCCGAAGTAAGTGGCAATTCCGCAGTTTTTATAAATTTGTCCCACGCGGAACCGGACAGTAACTTTGTCCGTCATAGCCTCCGGCCGGATGTATTTTGGAACGGTATAGCGGACGCCACCGGTTGGAATAATTTCGACAGATGGCTGGCTGCATTCGGAAACGGATGCATCGGAATGCTGGCTGCTGGTATTACATGCATCAGCAGTGTTGCCGGATAAAATATAATGTGCAGCATTCGCTCCGGCGATACCGGCTTCTTCAGAAACATAATCCACCAGGTCATGGACATGCAGGACATTTCCACAGGCAAAAACACCGGAAATACTGGTTTCTAAGCTGTCATTTACAACAGGACCGGAGGTGACCGGATTTAAAGTGACACCGGCACTGCGACTTAATTCATTTTCTGGAATCAGACCACAGGATAAGAGGAGCGTATCGCAGGAATAATATTCTTCTGTACCGGCAATTGGCCTTCCATCGGAGCCGACTTCTGCAATGGTAACACCGGTGACACGCTCTTTTCCTTCAATATCAATAACGGTATGGCTTAATTTCAACGGAATATCAAAGTCATTCAGACATTGAACAATATTACGCTTGAGACCGCCGGAATAAGGCATCAGTTCTGCTACGACTTTTACTTTGGCACCCTCTAAGGTCATGCGGCGTGCCATAATCAGACCGATATCACCGGAGCCTAAGATAACGACTTCTCTGCCCGGCATATAGCCTTCCATATTGACAAGACGCTGTGCCGTTCCGGCGGAGTAGATACCTGCCGGACGATAGCCCGGAATATTAAGGGCACCACGGCTCCGTTCCCTGCAGCCCATGGCAAGGATAATTGCTTTTGCCTGAATCTCAAACATGCCATCTTTCCGGTTCATGGCAGTTATTTTTTTCTTATGGGAGATATCCATTACCATAGTGTTTAACTTGTAAGAGATGCCAAGAGCGAGTACTTTTTCAATAAAGCGGAAAGCATATTCCGGCCCGGTCAGCTCTTCCTTAAAGGTATGAAGGCCAAAACCGTTGTGGATGCACTGGTTTAAGATGCCGCCCAGCTCTTTGTCACGTTCAAGAATGAGAATATCATTTATTCCATTTTCTTTTGCGGATACAGCGGCTGCAAGTCCTGCAGGACCGCCGCCAACGATTACTAAATCATATGATTTCATGGCATTTCCTCCTGAATCTCTTTGTTATATCCATAGACAAACTGTGAAGAGCCACCACATTTGCTGATGTCCGTCATTTCCATAGGAACTTCTCTGGCAAGAATTTCCATGGTACGCGGGGAACAAAAACCTGCCTGACAGCGTCCCATGCCTGCTCTGGTACGACGCTTGATGGCATCTAAAGAGCGGGCACCCAGCGGGCGGTGAATAGCATCGAGAATTTCTCCTTCTGAAATCATTTCACAGCGGCAGATAATGTTTCCATAGGCAGGCTGCTTTTTGATCAGTTCATTTCTTTCTTCTAAAGAAAGCTTTTCTGGTCTTAAAATTCCTTTGCGGGTGGCAATGAAATTTTCTTTTTCGGTTAAATGCATCTTATCCTGCACCAGCCTGGCCATCATGACGCCAATGGCTGGTGCAGAGGAAAGCCCTGGAGATTCGATACCAGCGGCATCAAAGAAGCCGGGAGCATCAGCTGCTTCGCCAATGATAAAGTCGCCATTATCTTCATGGGCACGAAGTCCAGCAAAAGAAGTAATGACCTGACGCATCGGAAGATTCTTAACGCTGTGGGAGGCTTTTTCGGAAAGAGAAGCAAGTCCTTCTCTGGTGGTATTGATGCCTTCTTTGTTATCGGTATCCTCTGCGGTCGGACCAACGAGAAGATTGCCGTGAACCGTAGGAGTAACCAGCACACCTTTTCCCATTTTACCCGGTAGCTGGAAAATCGTATGGGATACATGAGCTCCGGCAGATTTATCAAGAAGCTGGTATTCGCCTTTCCGGGCGGTAATGTGAAGCTTTTTGCTGCTTACTATATTGTGAAAAACATCTGCATATACACCGGCAGCGTTGATAACAGTTTTTGCGGTGATATCCTGCTTATCAGTGGAAATCAGGTATCCATCTTCTAGGCTGGTGATAGAAGTTACAGCAGTATTTAAAAAGAATTCAACGCCATTTGCAACGGCATTTTCCGCGAAGGCAATTGTCATATGAAACGGACAGACGATACCACCTGTGGGCGCGTAGAGAGCACTTGTGACATGAGCGTCTAAATTTGGCTCCATGGTGAGTAAGGCTTCGCGGTCAAGAATGCGTAAGCCTTTGACCCCGTTTTCTTTCCCCTGTTCCAAAAGACGTTCCAATTCGCTGGCATCCTGTTCATCGGTGCAGACCACCAGAGAACCGTTTCGTACAAAAGGAATGTCCAAATCCTTAGAGAGAGTATCCATCATGGCATTTCCTTCTACATTAAGCTTTGCTTTCAGTGTGCCCGGTTTTGCGTCAAATCCGGCGTGGATAATGGCACTGTTGGCTTTGGAGGTTCCGCAGCAGACATCCTCTTCCCGTTCAATGACACAGATGCCTGCCTGATAGCGGGATAACTCTCTGGCAATGGCACAGCCGGTGACTCCGGCACCAATAATTGCAATATCGTACATAAATGACTCCTTTCTGCTGGCAACAAAAAAGGCAAGATAAATAAAAGCGATGCTCTCGCTCTTCTTTACCTTGCTCTCGTCTCTTGGTAATTCAATCTTTATTTATACATATTATAACATGAATTGGAATGGGTGACAATTCCTTTTTTACAGTAAAATGAAAAACATAATTTAGGCGGGTGACGAGAAATGTCAGAAAATTTAAAAAACAGGTATCACAAAGTTTTGCCCTATGCTATACTAGAACTATGGGAAAAACAGAGCATCAGAAACTGAAAATATTATATATATTAGAACTGCTGTATGAACAGACGGATGAGAAGCATGCTGTCAGGATGAGGGATATTATAGCATATCTGAATCAGAAAGGTATTTCGGCAGAACGCAAAAGTATTTATCGGGATTTGGAGATGCTGCAGGACTTTGGTGTGGATATTTTAAGGGAACAGGAGTACCGAGGCGGATATTATATCGGAAGCCGTGATTTTGAACTGGCAGAATTGAAACTTTTGGTGGATGCGGTGCAGTCATCGAAGTTCATTACACAGAAGAAATCAAGAGAGCTGATACATAAGTTGGAGAAGCTGGTCAGCGTCTATGAGGCAAAACAGCTTCAGCGTCAGGTGGTGGTAACCAACCGGAATAAGACCATTAATGAGAATATTTATTATAACATTGATATGATTTACAATGGAATTTCCGGAGATGTAAAAATCCGTTTTCAGTATTTTTCGTGGAATATCGAAAAAGAAATGGAGCTTCGACGGGACGGAGCATTTTACGAGGTGAGTCCGCTGGTGCTTTCCTGGGATGATGAGAATTATTATCTTATAGCATATGATGAGGAAGATAGGATTATCAAGCATTTCCGCGTGGATAAGATGCTTAAGATTTCACTGACCAGAAAGAAACGGGAAGGTCTTAAGCAGTTTGAAACCTTTGATATTGCATCTTATTCAAAGAAAACTTTTGGTATGTTTGCTGGTGAGGAAGAAACGGTGACACTGCTTTGTGAAAATGATATGATTGGCGTGGTGATTGACCGGTTTGGGCAGGAAGTAAATGTCAGAAAAGCAGATGATATGCATTTTAGAGCAAGACTTCATGTGGCAGTCAGCGGACAGTTTTACGGCTGGCTTTGTGGTCTTGGAGAAAAGGTTGAGATTATTGAGCCGGCAGAGATGAGAGAAAACTATGTGACATATCTTCAGAGGATACAGAATAAATACAGTTAGCAGGTGATGGGAAGAATGGAGACAGAAGTTAAGTATTGTAAGATGTGCAGAAAGGAATTGCCGCCTTTGTCAGACAGGGAATACTGTTATGCCTGTGAGGAACTGCTTCTTTTTGATAAAGTGCGGGAATTTGTACGAAACAATGATGTAAATGAATATCAGGTGGCAGAGTATTTTGATATTCCGGTACGGATGGTAAAGCAGTGGATTAAAGAGGGAAGAATTGAATATAAAGAAAAGGATAAAGCAGGTATTATGTCGAATTATTGTTCCCGGTGCGGACAGCCGGTTTCCTTTGGAACACTTTGTCCACAGTGCCTGCGTCTTTTAAATGGAGAAAAGGCCAGAATGATTGGCTTCTCAAAACCGGAAGAAGGGGAAGAGGGCGAGATGCGTTTCTTAGACGGAGAAAGAAAGTAAGCAGTACTGCTTTGATTTTAGGTTATATTTGTAAAACAGAAACAGCCTGTGATTTTCATGATGTATCATGAAAATCACAGGCTGTTTTTAAAATAAAGTCTATTTCTGCTTTCTGATTTCAGTTGCTGCTTTAATAAAGCCTTTGAATAAAGGATGTGGACGGTTTGGTCTGGATTTTAATTCTGGATGGGCCTGGGTTGCAACGAACCAAGGGTGTCCAGGAATTTCTACCATTTCTACGATACGTCCATCTGGAGAAAGACCACACAGCTTCATGCCGTTTTCGGTAAGGATATTACGGTAATCATTGTTTACTTCATATCTGTGACGATGTCGTTCATGAATGGTTTCTTCTCCGTAAACCTGATAAGCAAGGGAATCAGTATCCAGAACACATGGGTAAGAACCAAGACGTAAGGTTCCGCCGATATCTTCAATACCATCCTGATCCGGCATCAGTGCAATAACAGGATGTGTGGTATTCGGGTCTAATTCAATACTGTGGGCATCATTGAGCTTGCAGACATGTCTTGCATATTCAATGATAGCAACCTGCATACCAAGACAAAGTCCTAAGTATGGAATTTTATGTTCTCTTGCATATTTTGCAGCAGTAATCATTCCTTCTACACCACGGTCACCGAAACCACCCGGTACAATAATTCCGTCAGAATTACCAAGAATTTCTTCTGCATTTTCATCATTTAATAATTCGGAATCTACCCAGTTTAAATTAACGGTTGCACGCTCGGCAATTCCACCATGTTTTAATGCTTCTACAACAGAGATATAAGCATCATGAAGCTGTGTATATTTTCCAACTAAGGAGATATTTACTTCCTGAATCGGATTGCGTAATGCTTCTACCATATCGGTCCAGTCTTTTAAATCCGGTTCCGGGCATGGAAGATGAAGGGAATCGCAGGCAACCTTTGCCAGATTTTCTTTTTCCATGGCAAGTGGTGCTTCATAAAGATACTCTACATCCAGATTCTGCAGTACATGATCGTTTGGGACGTTACAGAACAAAGCAATTTTATCCTTTAAGCCCTGGTCTAAAGGATGCTCGGAACGGCATACGATAATATCCGGCTGGATACCCATTCCCTGTAATTCTTTTACACTGGACTGTGTCGGTTTGGTCTTTAATTCACCGGATGCCTTGATATAAGGAATCAGTGTTACATGAATCAGAATTGCATTTTCATGTCCGACTTCATGCTGGAACTGTCTGATAGACTCTAAGAAAGGCTGGCTTTCAATATCTCCAACAGTACCACCTACTTCAATGATGGCAATATGGGTATCATTGGAAGTAAAGTTACGGTAGAATCGGCTCTTGATTTCATTGGTAATATGTGGAATTACCTGAACAGTACCTCCACCAAAGTCTCCACGGCGTTCTTTCTGAAGTACAGACCAGTAAACCTTTCCGGTAGTAACGTTAGAATTCTTGGTAAGACTTTCGTCAATGAAACGTTCATAATGGCCTAAATCCAGGTCGGTTTCTGCTCCATCATCGGTAACGAAAACTTCACCGTGCTGGATTGGGTTCATGGTACCCGGGTCAATATTGATATACGGGTCAAATTTCTGCATGGTAACCTTGTAGCCTCTGGCTTTTAACAGACGGCCAAGTGATGCAGCAGTAATGCCTTTTCCGAGACCGGAAACAACTCCACCGGTGACAAAGACGTATTTTACAGGCATGGTAGTTCCTCCTTAAATGTGTGTATATGGTTAAAACTTAGATAGACCGACAGTGAATGCGCCGTCGGTCTCATTTTTTCTCAAACTTAGTCTATTATACAACGACAGTAAAAATAAATCCACAAAAATTTATAAAATATTTAGAAAAGAAAGGAAAACTTAACAGAGTTATTATTGATTTATCCGGGCAGATTACATATAATAAGAACTATATTTTGGGAGAGTTTCGAGAATCATATACGGAGGATACAATGGATAACCTGTTTAATAATGGAAATAATAATCAGAATGGTGGAAATAATAACCAGAATAATGGGAATAATAATCAGAACGGCGATAAAAAGGGCGGTAATGGCCAGATGATACTGGCATTTGTTATCATTACTCTTGTGACGCTGTTCTTTATGAGTCTTTTAAACCGCTGCAGTGCAGATATGACTTCCCAGCGGATTACCTATACGGAATTTGTCCAGATGGTAAAGGATGACAAGGTAGAAAAGGTCGAAGTAGGTGCAAACCAGTATAATATCACACCAAAGTCAGATGATAAGACGTTGGTAAAGATGACCTATTATACCGGATTTATTAAAGATGAAAATTTATTAGACCTCTTAAATAAACACAATGTAGAAATTGACGGATATATTCCGAATAATACATCGACATGGGTATTTAATATTTTAAGTATTGTATTGCCTTTAATTATTATCTGGATTATTTTTGGCGCAGTCATGAAGAAGGCCGGCGGCGGAATGATGGGAGTCGGCAAGAGCAATGCCAAAGTATATGTAGAAAAGACAACCGGTGTAACCTTTAAGGATGTTGCCGGACAGGATGAAGCAAAAGAATCTTTACAGGAAGTGGTAGATTTCCTGCATAATCCGAAAAAATACCGTGAAATCGGAGCAAAACTTCCGAAGGGAGCATTGCTTGTAGGACCTCCTGGAACCGGTAAAACTCTGCTTGCCAAGGCAGTTGCCGGAGAAGCGAATGTTCCGTTCTTCTCACTGGCTGGTTCTGACTTTGTAGAGATGTTTGTAGGTGTCGGTGCATCCAGGGTAAGAGATTTGTTTAAGGATGCCCAGAAACAGGCACCATGTATCATATTTATTGATGAGATTGATGCCATCGGTAAGAGCCGTGACAGCAGATTCGGCGGTGGGAATGACGAGCGCGAGCAGACCTTAAACCAGCTGCTGGCAGAGATGGATGGATTTGATACTTCAAAGGGACTTTTAGTCCTGGCAGCAACAAACCGTCCGGAAGTACTGGATAAAGCGTTACTTCGCCCGGGCCGGTTTGACCGTAGAATTATTGTAGACAAACCGGATTTGAAGGGCCGTCTTGAGACGCTGAAGGTACACTCCAAAGATGTGCATATGGATGAATCCGTAGATTTGGAAGCAATTGCTCTGGCAAGTGCAGGACTGGTTGGCTCCGATCTTGCAAATATGATTAATGAAGCTGCTATTAATGCAGTAAAACATAACCGTAAATTTGTAAATCAGAGTGATTTGTTTGAAGCCTTTGAAATCGTGGCAGTTGGTGGAAAAGAGAAGAAAGACCGTGCCATGAGTAATCATGAGAAGAAGATTGTTTCTTATCATGAAGTAGGTCATGCAATGGTTACCGCATTACAGAAGAATACAGAACCGGTACAGAAAATTACTATCGTACCAAGAACCATGGGGGCATTGGGATACACCTTGCAGACACCGGAAGAAGAGAAATTTCTTGAGACCAAGGATGAATTAATTGCCAAGATAACGACTTATATGGCAGGCCGTGCAGCAGAAGAACTGGTATTCCATTCTGCAACCAGTGGAGCAGCAAATGATATTGAAAATGCGACCAAGATTGCAAGGGCAATGATTACACAGTTTGGTATGTCAGATAAATTTGGCATGATGAGTTTGGCTTCTGTAGATAATGCATATCTGGATGGTGCAGCACATTTGAATTGCGGCGATGAGACAGCGGCACAGATTGATGAAGAAGTCCGTACCATGATTCATAACTGCTATCAGGAGGCATATCAGCTCTTAGAAGAGAATCGCGAGGTATTAGACCATATTGCGGATTATTTATATGAACATGAAACCATTACGGGTAAAGAATTTATGAAGATATTCCGTGAGTTAAAAGGGCTGCCGGATCCGGATGAGGAAAAGAAGGAAGAAGAGGACCAAAAAGAAGAGAACGGGAATGACGTTTAATATTAAAGAAGAATTAAAGAAGCTTCCGGATCAGCCGGGGGTCTATATCATGCATGATGCCAGTGATGCCATTATCTATGTAGGTAAGGCAGTAAGCCTTCGAAACCGGGTACGTCAGTATTTTCAGGCGTGTCATGACGAAGGAATCAAGAAAGACCAGATGGTAAAGAAGATTACCCGGTTTGAATATATTATCACTGATTCGGAATTAGAAGCGCTGGTATTAGAATGCAATTTAATAAAAGAGTACAGGCCGAAGTATAATACCATGCTCCGGGATGATAAGACTTATCCCTATATAAAGGTGACTCTGGGGGAAGAATTCCCCAGGGTTCTCTTTTGCCGTCAGCTGAAAAAAGACAAATCCAGATATTTTGGTCCATATACCAGTGCCGGTGCGGTGAAAGATACGATAGATTTGTTGAAAAAAATTTATCATTTAAGAACCTGCAACCGGGTATTGCCAAGAGATATTGGAAAAGAACGTCCGTGCCTTAATTACCATATTCATCAGTGTCAGGCACCCTGTCAGGGTTATATTTCCAAAGAGGAGTACCGGGAGAAAATCAATCAGGCAGTAGATTTCTTAAATGGCAATTATCAGCCGGTTTTAAAAGAATTAGAAGAGCGGATGATGCAGGCATCGGAAAATATGGATTTTGAGAGGGCAATTGAGTACCGGGAACTTTTAAACAGTGTAAAACAGGTGGCACAGAAGCAGAAAATCACTAGTTCCGACGGAGAGGATAAAGATATAATAGCTCTTGCAGCCGATGACCGGGATGCGGTAGTTCAGGTATTCTTTATCCGGAGTGGCAGGCTTATAGGAAGAGAACACTTTTATGTAACTATTGCCAATGAAGACAGTAAGGAACAGATACTGACGACATTTTTAAAGCAGTTCTATTCCGGAACACCATATATCCCGAAGGAAATCATGCTGCAATATGCAGTTGAGGATGCAGCAGTTATTGAAGACTGGCTGACTAAGAAGCGTGGTCAGAAGGTAGTACTCCGGGTACCGCAGAAAGGAATGAAGGAAAAACTGGTGGAGCTGGCTGAGAAAAATGCCGCACTGGTATTGTCCCAGGACAGGGAAAAACTAAAGCGTGAAGAAGGCAGGACAATCGGTGCAATGAAAGAAATTGCATCCTGGCTGGATTTAGAAAAGTTAGAACGCGTGGAAGCCTATGATATTTCCAATATCAATGGATTTGAAACGGTAGGTTCCATGGTGGTTTATGAAAAGGGAAAACCACAGCGTAGTGATTACCGGAAATTTAAGTTAAGAACTATCACGGGACCGGATGATTATGCATCCATGCACGAGGTTCTGACCCGCAGATTTACCCATGGACAGGAAGAAAGGAAAATTTTACAAAAAAAAGGGCTGGATGACCAATATGGGGGATTTACAAAGTTCCCGGATTTGATTATGATGGATGGTGGAAGAGGTCAGGTAAATATTGCTCTTCAGGTGCTGGATGAACTGCATCTTTCCATACCGGTCTGTGGAATGGTAAAAGATGATCATCACAGGACGAGAGGATTATATTATCAGAATATAGAGATACCGATAGACACTTCCGGTGAAGGATTTCATTTGATTACAAGAATACAGGATGAAGCACATCGGTTTGCTATAGAATATCATCGTTCTTTACGAAGTAAGGAACAGGTGCATTCTGTGCTGGATGATATCCCGGGAATCGGGCCGGCACGAAGAAAGGCGCTGATGAGAAGGTTCCAGTCCTTAGACGCAATTCGCAGTGCATCCATAGAAGAATTGTCTGGGACAGAAGCGATGAACGAAAAAGCAGCGGAAGAAGTATTCCGCTTTTTCCACAGGGGAGAGGAAAAATAAAAAGAAAAAGGAGAATCACTATGACCAAAGAAGAAAAATTCAAAAACAAAAGTATCAAGAAAAAAGTTAATGATGCATTTAACATGATATTCAGGCTGTATTTTGCAACAGTAGCACTAGCCAGTCTGGGATTGATTCTGCTGGCAGTGGTGCCGGATGCGTTCCGTATTCCGGTTCTGGTTATCTGCATTGTGATTATGCTGACAATTGTAGTAGTAAGTGTTACTTTAACCGGCCGGGAATCCAAGTGGTTAATTTATTATATTGTAAAACCAATCCGGGAATTAGAAGATGTAGCAGAGCATCTTTCCCATGGAGAATTGCATGAGAAAGTAACTTATCAGTCTGAAGATGAAATCGGAGAACTGGCAAACCGGTTCCGTAATATGGAAGATACTTTACAGAAAATTGTTGGCGATTTACAGAATATTTTAAAAGAATTTGCACAGGGTAATTATACCGTACGTTCTTCATGCAAAGAAGCATATGTGGGAGAATTTGAAACGGTGATGGAAGAACTGGTAAGCACCATCCAGAACGTAAGCAGTACATTATGCCTGATTAAGGAATCTTCTAATCAGGTAGCCGCCGGTTCTGAACAGCTTGCAATCAGCTCCCAGGATCTGGCAAAGGGTGCAACAGACCAGTCTATTGCAGTAGATAATCTGGTGGAGAATGTTTCAAAGGTTACAGAACAGGTTGTTGCAAACAGCAAGTCAACAGATATTGTACATGACCGTGCAAAGAGCGTAGGAATGGAAGCAAATGTCAGCCAGAACAAGATGCGGGAACTTATGGAGGCAATGGAACGTATCTCGACAACATCCAAAGAGCTGGAAAGAGTTATTACTGAAATTGATGGTATTGCAAGCCAGACCAACCTTCTTTCCCTGAATGCATCCATTGAGGCTGCAAGAGCCGGAGAAGCAGGAAAGGGATTTGCAGTTGTTGCGGAGCAGATTCGTATGCTGGCTGAAAGCAGTGCAGAATCTGCAGAGACATCCAAGCATTTACTGGAGACAAACCAGGTAGAAGTAGAACATGGAAACGAAGTAACACAGCAGACATCGGAATCATTAAATAAGGTTATTACAGAACTGGATGCTATTATTACAGAAGTTGCTAATATCAGAATTGCTTCTGACCGTCAGGCAGTGTCAGTAAAAGAAATTGAAGATGGTGTAAAACAGATTGATGATGTTATTCAGACCAATTCTGCAGCATCCCAGGAGGCATCAGCAACCAGTGAAGAATTGTCTGCAGAGGCAACTTCTTTAGATGAACTGGTAGAACGTTTCAAATTATTAGAACAGTAAAGAATTATAAAAATACAGGGGTGAAGATAAGGAAGGAGTCATGCCATGGAAGGTGTAGGAATTGAGAAAATTGTAAAAAAACTGCAGTTAAAGAAATATATTGAGGATATGGAATTAAAGGGACACCGCATCAGACTTGCGGATGTAAACCGTCCGGCGTTACAGCTGAGCGGATATTTTGAACATTTCGAGCAGTCCCGTGTACAGATTATCGGTATGGTAGAATATACATACCTGCAGCATTTGAATGATTCAGAAAAGGACAGCATTTACAGCCGGTTCTTAAAATATGATATACCATGTGTTATTTTCTGCAGGGATTTACAGCCGGATGACCTGTTCTTACAGAGGGCAAAGGAAAATAATGTTCCGGTATTCGGAACAGGCAGAAGCACATCAGAATTCATGGCGGAGCTGATTTATCTTTTGAGTGAAGAGCTTGCCCCGTGTATTACCATCCATGGTGTGCTGGTAGACGTTTACGGTGAGGGACTTCTGATTACCGGTGAAAGCGGAATCGGTAAGAGTGAAGCAGCACTGGAACTGATTAAGCGGGGACATCGTCTGGTAACAGATGATGTGGTAGAAATCCGTAAAATCAATGAGCATACCTTAACCGGCACATCACCGGATATCACCAGATACTTCATTGAGTTAAGAGGTATCGGAATCATTGATGTAAAGACTTTGTTCGGTGTTGAGTGTGTAAAAGAGAAACAGAATATCGACCTTGTAATTAAACTGGAAGACTGGAAGAAAGATAATGAGTATGACCGCCTTGGCCTTGAGGAAGAATATACAGAGTTACTTGGAAATAAAGTAGTATGTCATTCCCTTCCAATCCGTCCAGGCCGAAATCTGGCAGTTATCTGCGAGGCTGCAGCCGTTAACCACAGACAGAAGAAGATGGGTTACAATGCAGCTCAGGAATTGTATCGTCGTGTACAGGCAAATCTGAACAAGAAGGACGACGAGGAAGAAGAGTAAAAGGAGATTCATTCATATGGAACGAGAAGTAGCATGGAATCATTACAGTGAAGAAGAGAAGAAGAAAGTTTTTGAATTTGCAGAAGAGTATCGTAAATTTATATCAGCATGTAAGACAGAAAGAGAATGTGTACGCACTTTTGTAGAGCGGGCAGAGGCAGCAGGATATCTTGATATAAAGAAAGTGATTGCAGAAGGAATAAAACTGGAATCCGGTGCAAGAGTGTATGCAGATAATAATGGAAAAGCACTTGCTATGTTCATTGTAGGAAAGAAACCAATGGAAGAGGGCATGCGGATTCTCGGCGCACATGTGGATTCTCCGAGAATGGATTTAAAACAGAATCCATTCTATGAAGATACCGGGCTTGCTATGTTAGATACCCATTATTATGGTGGTGTGAAGAAATACCAGTGGGTAACACTTCCGCTGGCATTGCATGGTGTAGTGGCAAAGAAAGACGGAAGTGTAGTAGAGGTAAATATTGGAGATAAGCCGGGAGATCCGGTATTTGGTGTCAGTGATTTACTGATTCATCTTGCCGGTGAGCAGATGGAAAAGAAAGCAGCAAAGGTTATTGAAGGAGAAAACTTAGACCTTCTGATTGGAAGTATTCCGCTTGCAGGTGAAGAAAAAGAAAATGCCAAGGATACGGTAAAAGAAAATATCCTTGGAATCTTAAAAGAGGAATATGAAATTGGGGAAGAAGATTTCCTGTCCGCAGAGATTGAAGTGGTACCAGCCGGAGAAGCAAGAGATTATGGACTTGACCGGAGCATGATTATGGGGTACGGACATGATGACAGAGTCTGTGCGTATCCATCCTTTGAGGCAATGCTGGCAAAAAATGAAACACCGGAATATACCAGTGTATGTCTCCTGGTAGATAAAGAAGAAATCGGCAGCGTGGGAGCAACCGGGATGCAGTCGAGATTTTTTGAAAATATGACAGCAGAAGTGATGGCAGCAGCAGGACAGTATACAGAACTTGCACTGCGTCGTGCATTGCAGAATTCCCATGTATTATCCTCTGATGTCAGTGCGGCATTTGACCCCAATTATCCGTCCGTTATGGATAAGAAAAATGCAGCATATTTTGGAAAAGGAATGGTATTTAATAAATATACCGGTTCCAGAGGAAAGTCAGGTTCTAATGATGCCAGTGCAGAATATGTTGGAAAATTGCGTGCAGTGATGGACGATGGTAATGTATTTTATCAGACTGCAGAATTAGGTAAAGTAGACCAGGGTGGCGGCGGAACCATCGCGTATATTCTGGCAAATTATGGAATGCAGGTAATTGACAGTGGTGTGGCAGTTTTAAATATGCATGCACCATGGGAGATTATCAGTAAAGCAGATTTATATGAAGCATATAAAGGATATGTAGCATTTTTGGCTTCATAGAGAAATAAAAAATGGGAGAAGCAAATTGTGAGAGAAGACTGGATAGAAGCCATTAAGACAATTGTAGATGAAAGCAGAATACGCTTGCAGGAGCCGATGAGCCGTCATACCACATTCCGGATTGGGGGCATGGCAGAGATTTTTCTGATGCCGACCATAAAAGAGGCAGTGGATGTTATCACATTGTGCAGAGCAAAGAAGATTCCGTATACGATTATTGGAAACGGAAGTAATCTTCTGGTGGGCGATAAGGGAATTCCCGGAGTGGTCATTGAATTTGGCGCAAATGCTTCTTCCATTGAAGTAAAGGAAAATATGATTCATGCCGAAGCGGGAGCATTGCTGTCGAAGGTTGCGCACAAGGCACTGGAAGCATCCTTAGGCGGAATGGAATTTGCAGCAGGAATTCCGGGAAGCATCGGAGGTGCAGTTGTGATGAACGCCGGTGCTTATGGCGGAGAGATGAAGGATATTTTAGTATCTGCGGATCTTTTGACCAAAGATGGTGAAGTGGTAGAAGTTCCGGTAGAAGAGATTTCCTTAAGTTACAGACACAGCCGTGTTATGGAGACCGGGGAAGTAGTGCTGGGTGTAACGTTAAAATTAGTATCCGGAGAAAAAGAGAAAATTGAAGCTGTCATGCAGGAACTCCGCCAGAAACGGCAGGAGAAGCAGCCGTTGGAATTCCCAAGTGCAGGAAGTACCTTTAAGCGGCCGGAAGGCTATTTTGCCGGAAAGCTGATTATGGATGCCGGGTTAAGAGGCTATCGTGTGGGAGATGCCCAGGTATCCGAGAAACATTGTGGCTTTGTTATAAACCGTGGGCAGGCAACTGCAGCAGAAGTGGAAGAGCTGATGCGCAGGGTGCAGGAAAAAGTAGAACAGGAGTTTCAGGTAAGACTGGAGCCGGAAGTAAGAAGGTTAGGAGAATTTTCATGAAACTGGTAATTCTGACAGGAATGTCCGGGGCGGGAAAGAGTACAGCACTTAAGATGATGGAGGATATCGGATTTTATTGTGTCGATAATCTGCCGATTCCGCTGATTGAAAAGTTTATAGAGTTAGCAGATTTGAGAAATACCGAGCTTCAGAAGGTTGCTGTGGGTGTGGATATCCGAAGCGGACAGGCATTGGAAGATTTGCAGGATATTCTTGACCACCTGAGAGGTGAAGGAAAAGAATTTGATGTACTGTTTTTGGATGCAGAGGATGGTGTGCTGGTAAAACGTTATAAAGAAACCAGAAGAAGTCATCCACTGGCAGGAAGCGATCGTGTCGATAAAGGCATCGAAGAAGAAAGAAGAAGATTGGAATTCTTAAAGAAACAGGCAAATTACATTATAGATACCAGTCATCTTCTGACCAGAGAATTAAAAACAGAATTAAATAAAATATTTGTAGAGAATCAGGAGTTTAAGAATTTATTTATCACAATTTTATCCTTTGGATTCAAGTATGGAATTCCGGCAGATGCAGATCTGGTGTTTGATGTACGTTTTCTGCCAAATCCGTATTATGTGGAAGGATTACGCCCAAAGAATGGTAATGATAAAGAGATTCAGGATTTTGTGATGCAATATAAGGAAGCCCACGTATTTCTGGATAAATTAGAAGATATGATAAAATTCCTGATACCGAATTACATAACAGAGGGGAAGAGCCAGCTGGTAATTGCAATTGGCTGTACCGGAGGCAAGCATCGTTCCGTAACCCTTGCCAATGAATTGTTTAAACGGTTGGAGAAACAGAAACAGTTTGGAATTAAGATAGAGCATCGTGACATTGAAAAGGATACGATGCGGCATTAGATGGAGATATGAGATGTCTTTTTCGGGAGAAGTAAAGGCGGAACTGGAGAAGCATATAAGTAAAAGCAGACACTGCCAGTTAGCAGAACTTGCAGCAATTATAAGTTTTTCCGGAAGAATGATATTGACGGGAGCAGATCCCAGATTGGAAATTGCAACAGAACATGCCGGATTGGCAAAAAAGTGCTATACGCTTTTGAAGCGGGCATTTGACATCAGTGCAGAGTTATCTGAACAGAATCCGGGTGTGTTATATATAGAAGAACAGGATGCCATGCGCAGGGTATTAATGGCACTTAAATTTTTGGAAGAGGACGGTTCACTGCATCCGTTCCGACAGGCAGTAAATGGAATGTTGCTGCAGAAGTCCTGCTGTAGAAGGACGTTTGTAAGAGGAGCATTTCTGGCTTCGGGTTCCATGAGTGACCCGCATAAATCCTATCATTTTGAAATTGTATGTGCAACGCCACAACAGGCAGAACAGCTCAGGACGGTAATCAGTGACTTTGGCATGGATGCGAAAGTGGTGGAACGTAAGAAGCACCATGTGGTATACTTAAAAGAAGGTGCACAGATTGTGGATATGTTAAATATCATGGAAGCACATGTGGCACTGATGAACCTTGAAAATGTACGCATTTTGAAAGAGATGCGTAACAGTGTAAACCGGCAGGTAAATTGTGAAACTGCCAATATTAATAAGACTGTGAATGCTGCAGTAAAGCAGATTGAAGATATTAAGTTTATCCAGGAAAAGGGACGACTGCAGGAATTGCCGGATAATCTTTACGAGATGGCACAGGTACGTTTGGAACACCCGGAAGCGCCTCTTAAGGAACTGGGGGCATACTTAAATCCACCGGTGGGAAAATCCGGTGTGAATCACAGGTTAAGAAAGATAAGTGAAATTGCTGAAAACATGAGAGTATGAAAAGGATGAGGAGGAATACATATGATGAAGAAAGAGGTGACCATTAAATTTGTCAATGGTGTCGAAGCAAGTCCCATTGCATTGCTTGTTCAGACTGCAAATCGTTTTTCCAGCAGTATTTATATTGAATCCGGAGATAAAAAAGTAAATGTGAAGAGCATTATGGGTATGATGTCACTGGCAATGAATTATGAGGATATGGTAACAGTTGTTACTGAGGGTGAGGACGAGAAGGAAGCCTTGGATACATTGGAACAGTTCCTGTCTGAGGGCTAGAAGGAAAAGAGAGGTTATGTAAAAAATGAAAAAGAAATTACTTTTTATATTTAATCCACATTCCGGCAAGGGACTGATTAAGAATAAACTGTTAGAAATTGTAGACATTATGGTAAAGGCAGATTATGAAGTAACCATATATCCGACACAGAGCAAAGGGGATACGCAGAACCATGTCAGAGAAGAAGCGAAGAATTATGATCTGATTGTCTGTAGTGGTGGAGACGGTACTTTGGATGAAGCAGTCAGCGGAATGATGGAAAGTGAAGAAAAGACACTGCTTGGCTATATTCCGGCAGGAAGTACCAACGACTTTGCCAATTCTTTAAGAATACCTAAAAGCATGCTAAAGGCAGCAAATGTAGCGGTAAAGGGAAGACGGTTTCCGGTAGATATAGGATATTTTAATGGAGATTCATTCGTATATGTGGCAGCATTTGGACTGTTTACTGCAGTATCTTATCAGACCAGCCAGCAGTTAAAGAATGTATTAGGACACGCAGCTTATATTTTAGAAGGAATGAAACAGCTTTTAGATATTCCGGTCTATAAGATGCGGGTAGAATATGATGATGAGGTATTAGAGGACGAATTTATCTATGGTATGATTACCAATTCTATTTCTGTGGGGGGATTTAAGAACCTGACAGGTAAAAATGTACTCCTGGATGACGGTGTTTTTGAGGTGACACTGATTAAAGCACCGAAGAATCCACTGGAGTTAAATGAGATTATTGCAGCATTAACCAGCCGCAAGGATGATACCGACCTGGTATACTCATTTAAGAGCAGCAATATTAAGTTTTATCCGGAAGAAATTATTCCATGGACTTTAGATGGTGAGTTTGGGGGAGACCATAAGGAAGTGGAAATAAGAAATATGCACCAGGCTTTGGAGATTATGGTCAAGAATAAAGAAACATCTGTAAAATGATTGTTATATTTTTAACTTTATTTTTGGGAAAAGCCATGGTACAATGAAAAAAAACAATGGAGGAATCAAAATGTTAGTATCAGCAACAGAAATGTTAAAAAAAGCAAAAGCTGGTCATTATGCAGTAGGCCAGTTCAATATCAACAACCTTGAGTGGACAAAATCAATACTGTTAACTGCAGAAGAATTAAAATCCCCTGTAATTCTTGGTGTATCTGAAGGTGCAGGAAAATATATGACAGGTTTTAAGACCGTTGCAGCTATGGTAAAAGCTATGGATGAAGAACTTGGAATCACAGTTCCTGTAGCACTTCACTTAGATCATGGAACATATGAAGGATGTTATAAATGTATCAAAGCTGGATTTACATCTATCATGTTTGATGGTTCTCATTATCCATTTGAAGAGAACCTTGCTAAGTCTACAGAGCTTGTAAATGTAGCTCATCAGCTTGGACTTTCTATCGAGTGTGAGGTTGGTTCCATCGGTGGAGAAGAAGACGGAGTAGTTGGAATGGGCGAGTGCGCAGATCCTAACGAGTGTAAGACAATCGCTGATCTTGGTGTAGATATGCTTGCAGCAGGTATCGGTAATATCCACGGAAAATATCCGGCAAACTGGAAAGGACTTTCTTTCGAGACTCTGGACGCTATCCAGCAGAAGACAGGAACTATGCCATTAGTACTTCACGGTGGTACAGGAATTCCTGCAGATATGATTAAGAAAGCTATCTCTCTTGGCGTATCTAAGATTAATGTAAATACAGAGTGTCAGTTATCTTTCGCAGATGCTACACGTAAATATATTGAAGCTGGTAAGGACTTAGAGGGCAAAGGATTTGACCCACGTAAATTATTAGCTCCGGGTGCAGAAGCAATCAAAGCTACTGTAAAAGAAAAAATGGAATTATTTGGTTCTGTTGGAAAAGCAGAATAAGAATGATTTTTATAAGGGCCGCCCATTAGAGGGTGCAAGTAAGGGATTTTTATCCTTTGAAAAATTGGCATAGTTTCGGAGAAATCCGGCTATGCCATTTTTTTCTTTTGCTTGCAGGAAGATTAACTGCACTAATGCAGTTGTAGATAATTTGGATTTCCTGCTGTCTGCGACCATCCATTTTCTCTGCTTTGAATACAATAATCTTGTCATCGAATTCTCGTATAATCTCAGCATTTAATTCTGTAAATTCAGCATATTTCTTTACTAATGATAAGAAGTACTGTGCATTGAGGTTTTCTTCCTTAGCCTTTGATAAGAATAATTTCAGTTCAGAGACTCTTTATATTCTTTCTTGCCTGAAATGCTGGAAACCACGGAATGCGTACATTAAAAAGTACAGAAGAGGGCACGGAAAAAGTAGTTGCAGATGAGAATGGGTATGCAGTACCGCCTGGCAGCAACTGATTTCGAAACCGGCGATTGATAAAATCGACAAAAAATGTATATTATTTTGCACAAATTTGTAGAATGTATCAAAAATAAAAAAAATATAAACTTTGACTTGATTTTTTAGAAAGTTTCATGTATTTTAGATATAGCAGATGAAATGTGCGTGACGAACAAGGGTGTTCCAAAAGAATTGGAATGCCCTTTTTTCTATATCTGGGGAATTACCGGAGGAGAGAAGTCATACATTGATTGCAGAAAATAAAAATCATATTTCTCAGGGGATTTATGGTGAGAGGCAGAAAGGATGTATAGTATGAGTGAGACAGAATATTTCAATGTAGCAGATATTTTCGGCGAGAACGTATTCAATGATGCAGTAATGCAGGAACGTCTTCCGAAAAAGACCTACAAAAAGTTAAGAGAAGTAATCGAAGAGGGAAAAGAATTAGACCTTGAGACAGCAGACGTAGTGGCACATGAGATGAAAGAGTGGGCAATCGAAAAAGGAGCTACCCATTATACACACTGGTTCCAGCCATTAACAGGAGTAACTGCTGAGAAACATGATTCCTTTATTACAGCACCAATGCCAAACGGTAAAGTTTTGATGAGCTTTTCCGGTAAGGAATTAATCAAAGGTGAGCCGGATGCATCTTCTTTTCCATCCGGTGGATTAAGAGCAACCTTTGAGGCAAGAGGATATACAGCATGGGATTGTACTTCGCCGGCATTCGTAAGACAGGATGCAGCAGGAGCAACTCTTTGTATTCCTACCGCTTTCTGCTCCTACACAGGAGAAGCATTGGACCAGAAGACACCGTTACTTCGTTCCATGGAAGCAATTAATACCCAGTCTCTCCGGCTTTTAAGATTATTTGGAAATACAACATCTAAGAAAGTAACTCCTTCCGTTGGACCGGAGCAGGAATATTTCATCGTAGACAGAGAAAAATATTTAAAGAGAAAAGATTTAATCTTTACCGGACGTACCTTATTTGGAGCAATGCCTCCAAAAGGACAGGAAATGGATGACCATTACTTCGGAATCATCCGTGAGAGAATTGCAGCATACATGAGAGATGTAAATAAAGAATTATGGAAACTTGGTGTATCTGCAAAGACACAGCATAACGAAGTTGCTCCTGCACAGCATGAGTTAGCTCCAATCTACTCCGAAGCAAACGTAGCAGTAGACCACAACCAGTTAGTAATGGAAACCTTAAAGAAGGTTGCCGGCCGTCATGGCTTACAGTGTCTGCTTCATGAGAAGCCATTTGCAGGTGTCAATGGTTCTGGAAAACATAACAACTGGTCTATCACAACAGATGATGGAATTAACTTATTAGAGCCGGGCAAAACACCTCATGAGAACGTACAGTTCTTATTAGTGCTTACCTGTATCTTAAAAGCAGTAGATAAACATGCAGACCTGCTTCGTGAATCTGCAGCAGACGTTGGAAACGACCACAGATTAGGAGCAAACGAGGCACCGCCAGCAATCGTTTCTATCTATCTTGGAGAACAGTTACAGGATGTATTATCACAGCTTATCTGCACCGGAGAAGCTACACACAGTTTAGCTGGTTCTAAATTAGAGACTGGTGTTAAGACATTGCCTGACTTCATGAAAGATGCAACAGACCGTAACAGAACTTCACCGTTTGCATTTACCGGAAACAAATTCGAGTTCCGTATGGTTGGTTCCCAGGATTCCATCGCACAGCCAAACGTTGTATTGAATACAATTGTAGCAGAAGCATTTTCTGAGGCGTGTGATGAACTGGAAAAAGCAGACGATTTTGATATGGCAGTACATGATCTGATTAAGAAATATGCAACTGAGCATCAGAGAATCGTATTCAACGGAAACGGATATTCTGATGAATGGGTAGAGGAAGCAGAGCGTCGTGGACTTCCAAACATCAAGTCCATGGTAGATGCAATCCCGGCACTGAATACAGAAAAAGCAGTTTCTTTATTCGAGCGTTTTGGTGTATTTACCAAAGCGGAGCTGGATTCCCGTGTAGAAATCGAATATGAGACTTACGCAAAAGAGATTAACATCGAAGCAAAAGCTATGATTGATATTGCAGGAAAACAGATTATCCCGGCAGTTATCAAATATACAACAGAGCTTGCAACTTCTGCAGCAGCTGTAAAATCTGTATGTGATGCAGACATCAGTGTTCAGACAGAATTACTGGCAGAAGTATCTGACCTCTTATCTGAGACCAAGGTTGCTTTGGCAAAACTGGAAGAAGTAACAGAAAAAGGTGGAACAATGGAAGAGGGAAGAGATCAGGCTGTATATTACAGAGATGTTGTAAAAACAACAATGGATGCATTAAGAGCTCCGGTTGACAAGTTAGAGATGCTTGTTGACAAAGATATATGGCCAATGCCATCTTATGGAGATTTAATCTTCGAAGTATAAAAAAGAACTTTAATTGCAGGGCATTCTCCTTAGAACAGACGGAAAAAGAGGCATAAAAGGGAGGATGCCAGGCAACTTAAGTTACCTGGCAGATTATGAAAAAGAATATTTAAAGTTATGTTTTTCTTTTGCTTATGACTATACTATATCAGCCTAATTTGAAAAAAGCGTGTTGATAAAGTGAATCATCTTTGAATGCCAGGTGAATAAATTGTGAACAATAATAAGAAGGAGGACGAGATGATATGAAAAAGCTGGAAATTATTATTAAACCGGAAAAGCTTGAAGACTTGAAAGCAGTCTTAGAAAGCAGTGAAGTCAATGGTTTAAACATTGTAAATAGCATGGGATATGGTAATCAGAAGGGTATTATCAAGAATTACCGTGGAGCATCTTATAATGTAACATTACTTCCGAAAATCAAAGTAGAGACCGTTGTCTCAGATGAAGTTGCGCCAGGATTAATTGATAAGGTAGTAGATGAGATTAATACCGGTAACTTTGGTGATGGTAAAATCTTTGTGTATGATGTAGAAGATGCCGTTCGTATCCGTACCGGTGAACATGGTGACAAAGCATTATAAAAGATGCAAAGAGGAGTAAGGCGCAGATAGGAATCTGTCTTGTGGATATTGAAAAATGAATATCGCAAATAAATATTATCGAAGGAGATAAGCAGACAAGGAGAGAGCCTTGTTTGATATCTCTATTTTTTTTACTTTAATATTTATTTTAGTAAAGGAGGAAATGATTATGGATATGAGTGTTTGGTTCCTGATGGGAGCAGCGTTAGTATTTTTTATGCAATGTGGATTTGCAATGGTAGAGGCTGGTTTTACCAGATCAAAAAATACAGGTAATATTACAATGAAGAACCTGATGGACTTCTGTATTGGTACCGTTGCATTTTATTTATTAGGATATAATATTCTTTGTGGTGATGGAAAATTTGTAGGATGGGGTTTAAATCCATTGAAGAATTTTGGAACAACAGACTGGTCCAATTTCGTATTTAACCTGGTATTCTGTGCAACAGCTGCAACAATTGTATCTGGAGCAATGGCAGAGCGTACCAAATTCATTACATATTGTATTTACAGTTTTGTAATCAGCCTGATTGTATATCCGGTAGAAGCACACTGGGTATGGGGCGGAACTCCATGGCTTACAGACCTTGGATTTACAGATTTCGCAGGTTCTGCATGTATTCATATGGTAGGTGGAATTACCGCATTTATTGGAGCCGCTTTATTAGGACCTCGTATTGGTAAATATGACAAAGATGGTAAATCAAGACCTATTATGGGTCACAACATTTTAATTGGTGCGTTAGGAGTATTTATTCTCTGGTTTGGCTGGTATGGATTTAATGGTGCAGCAGCAACTGATACCTTACAGCTTTCGCAGATTTTTGCAACAACAACCATTGCACCGGCAGCAGCAACTGTTACAGCAATGATTTATACCTGGATTAAGAATGGTAAACCGGATGTGTCCATGTCCTTAAATGGTTCCCTGGCAGGTCTGGTAGCAATTACAGCAGGATGTGCAAATGTTGATGCAGTAGGAGCATTCATTATCGGTGGTTTAGCTGGTATCCTTTGTACCATGTCAGTATACTTTGTAGAAGACAAATTAAAAGTAGATGATCCGGTTGGTGCTGTATCCGTACACGGTGTCTGTGGTCTTTTTGGAACATTGATGGTAGGTCTTTTCGATTATACAGATGGTCTTTTCTATGGTGGAGGAATTCATCATCTGGCTATTCAGGCACTTGGTGTCGTATGTATCGCAGGCTGGGTAATTGTAACCATGAGCATTATATTTATCGTATTAAAGAAGACAATTGGTCTTAGAGTATCAAAAGAAGAAGAGTTAGAAGGTCTGGATTCTACTGAGCATGGCTTAGAGTCAGCTTACCCGGATTTTGTAACAAGAGAACTTCACTAATCATGTACTAATCTAATTGTGATTAGGTTAGTAATTATCTAATCCCCTTAGTAGTATATACATCAACAACGAAAGTCCTGGCGTATGTCAGGGCTTTTGTTGTTGTCTGTGCCCGGCATCAGATAGAAAAAATAGAAGCTGCCTTTGGCAGCTTCTATAGGTGTCTGATTATAGAATAATGATTTGGTTAATTCGTAGTGTTTCCATCAGAGCCGGTACCGGAACTTCCACCGCCGGTTCCTGTACCACCACCGGTTCCTGTACTGCCGCCGGTTCCTGTACCACCACCGGTTCCTGTACCACCACCGGTTCCTGTATTGCCGCCGGTTCCTGTACCACCATTGGTTCCGGTATCACCACCGGTATTTGTGCTGGTTCCGGTATTACCATGATCTGGTGTAGTATTATCCCCACCACCGGTAAGACTTCCACTGGTTGGATTAGAGGTATCTGTTGTATTAGTAGATGGGGTGGAAGGCTGTGTAACGGAACTTGAAGTGTGTACGTTACAGGTGCTGTTGGATAATTCATCTGTCATAAGATATGGAGAATCATCCGTACCTTCAGAACCGCCAACGATATAGATACCAGTCTGTCTTGTTTCTTCCGGACAATATTCATTTGCAAGCATTCCGGAGGAAGTACAGATTGTTGCACTGACATGATGGTCACATACTTCTGTTGGAACTGTGCCGGTTGCAAAATATTCTGTTTCAACCATGCTGCCACGCGGATCACAGTCACATAAACCTTCTACGGCAAGTTTCCCGGATTTCTTACATACGACAGCAGAAGTAATTCCGCTTGGCATAGTAAAGTCTTTATATTCCAGATTTTCATGAACACGGGACATAACTGCTTTCCAGATTAACTTTGGATATCTGGTGCTGGAAAGTTCGCTGTTATCATCATATCCGCCCCATACACCACAGGTATAATATGGTGTGTATCCTACGAAAAGAGCATCGCGGTCAGAGGTTGTAGTACCTGTTTTACCGGCAATCGGCATAGAACCGAAGTTAACGATTGTACCGGTACCGGAGGTAACAACATCTTCCATGGCATTGGTTAAGAGCCATGCAGTGGTGTCCTTTAATACAGTATGGGTCTGCGGAGTATTGTCAATTAAAACATTTCCGTCATGGTCTAAAATCTTGGTATAGAATCTTGGTTTGGTATAAGTACCGCCATTTGCAACGGTCGCATAGGCGGCAGTTAATTCTAAGTTGGTAACACCTTTATAGATACCTCCAAGGCAGAGAGCCTGATTATTATCGTGTTCAGCATCTAAGGTGGTAAATCCGAAGCTCTGTAAGTAACTGTAACCTAAATCGGTACTGATATCAGTGAGGGTCTTAACGGTTACAATATTGATGGAGTGGCAGATTGCTTCTCTTAAAGTAGTAAATCCACGATACTGGTCATCGTAGTTACGAAGAGAACGTCCATTGGTATAAGAATAAGGAGCATCATCTTCTACAGAGGCTAAGGTCATTCCACCACTGTCAAGAGCAGGTGCATAAGCAGCTAAAATCTTGAAGGTGGAACCCGGCTGTCTGGTGGTATCAGAAGCCCGGTTTAAGGTTTTGTTTGCGGTTTTATCACCACGGCCACCAACTAATGCTTTCACTTCACCGGTAGCCTGATCCATCAGCGTAAGGGAAGCCTGTGGCTGAATCGTAAAGGTAACGGATTCGCCGCTGCCCGGGATGGTATCTCCCTCTTCCATAATATCTGCTTTATACTGGTCAATGGCAGCCTGGGCATCTTCTTTGGAACTGAAGTTGATGTTGTAGCTGTTATTACCGGTTTTTTCACGATAGTAGGTGAGCATGGTCTGTTCACTGTAATTCTGCAGTGTACCATCGGCTTTCTGGATGGAAAGACGATAGGAGAAAGAATATTCCACCTGACCGTTGTAGTTATCTAAGTTATTGACTTCCTCATCACAAATCTGCTGGAGATTAGCATTCTGGGTGGAGTAAATGGTAAGACCACCACCATAGAGTGCATTGAAAGCCTGTGTCTCGGTATAACCTAATTCGTTGATTAAGTCATCCATTACCTGGTCGGTAAGGGTATCCACAAAGTAGGAGTTGACATTTGCAGTAGAAGAAGTGCTGTTATCTACAATCTGAATACGGTCGTAGACATTATCTGCTAATGCTTCGTCGTGTTCTTCCTGCGAAATATAACCCTGGTCTAACATATTGTCTAAGACATCTTTACGACGGGATGCGTTGTTGTCCGGGTTAGTAATCGGATTATACTTTGTCGGACTCTTGGTAATCGCTGCAATTACTGCACACTCAGAAAGTGTTAAGTCAGATACATCTTTGTTAAAATATCGTTTGGATGCAGCCTGGACACCAAGGGTATTCTGACCAAGGTTAATGGTGTTTAAGTAATTTTCCAGAATCCAGTTCTTGGATTCTCTTTTTTCAAGCTGTACAGCCAGATACTGTTCCTGTATTTTACGCTCAAACTTGTCAGCCATACTGTCTTCGCTTGTCCAGTCAGTGAAAACGTTGTTTTTCAGAAGCTGCTGTGTAATTGTGCTGGCTCCCTGATTAAAATGAAAACCGGATGCAATGCCTTTGAAGCCGGCACGGATGATTCCTTTGATATCAATTCCGTTGTGATCGTAAAAACGTTCATCTTCGATGGCTACGAATGCATGTTGAAGATTAATCGGCATCTTATCAATGGTTACCGGGTCACGATTTGTACCGGAAGTAACCAGAGTGGCAATTTCATTACCCTCATCGTCAAGAACGGTAGAGAGCTGTCCGGTAGGACTTGCATCAATATCATCTATATCTGGTGCAGAATCAATGATTCCTTTGAAGATTCCGATTCCTGCACAAATACCGACGACAGCTACTAAGAAAAAGCAGATCAGTAGAGTCTTGCAGAAAATTACGGAAAACTTCTTACGGACCATAGTACCTTTGGAAGTGAGCTCTTTTTCCTTCCTGGCGGTACTCTTCTTTCCATAATTCATAATGTGCCTCCTTTGGATTAATAACATTATTTTCTTATTATAGCAAAAAGATACCATATAATAAAGAAAAAAGTAAAAACGCAAGGTTTTGATAAGAAATTCTTAAGGTTTCCTTGCAGGAAAAATGGAAATCATGCTACAATAAGGAAACGAAAAAAGAGGCAGGAGCAATGCAATATGTCAGAAGTTTCAAACGGAAAAGTAATATATGAAGGCGGCAGTGGTGAGATTGAAGAGAAAAAATCGCGGTTTATTGCAAATATTGCACCAGTTACCACAGAAGAGGAAGCGGTAGCATATATCAATGCTATGAAGAAAAAATACTGGGATGCAAGACATAACTGCTCCGCATTTATAATAGGAAGAAATCAGGAGCTGACCCGCTGCTCGGATGACGGAGAACCTTCCGGCACAGCAGGCCGTCCGATGTTAGACGTACTTTTACGGGAGGGCATCCGGGATGTAGTGGTAGTAGTAACCCGGTATTTTGGTGGAACACTTCTGGGAACCGGTGGACTGGTGCGTGCTTATCAGGGTGCTGTACAGGAGGGCTTAAAGAATTGTACCATCATTGAAAAGAGACCGGGAAAGCGTCTTAAGATAAGTACGGATTATACAGGACTTGGCAAGATACAGTATCTTCTGGCAGAACAGGGCGTTACGATTATGGATACCGAATATGCAGAAGGTGTGGAACTGGATGCAGCAGTACCGTTAGAACAGTGTCTGGAATTAGAAAAGAAACTTACGGATTCCACCAGTGGAAAGGCAAAGCTGATGTGGGAAGAGACCATTGAATTTGCAGATTTGAACGGTACAATCAAAGTTTTTTGATGACCTGTAAAAACTTTTTGCAAAAAATCGAAAAAAAATCGAAAAAGTGCTTGACGAATGGAATGTTTTCATGTAGAATACCCATTGTTGACACAACAAAGGGCTATCGCCAAACGGTAAGGCAACGGACTCTGACTCCGTCATTTCAAGGTTCGAATCCTTGTAGCCCTGCTCATGAAAACACCACAGCAGCGTGGTGTTTTTTTACTTTACAGGAAATTGCTTTCCCGCAAAGTAAAAACGATCCGCGAGGATGCGCACTGCGACGTATAAGGTAGATGCCGCAAGCGGCCGCCGCAGGCGCGAGAATGTGCCCAGGCACATTCTTTTTAATAGCCAGGCATTTACAAGGAGGACACATCTATGTATTCCATGAAAAGCAGAGTAAGATATAGTGAAGCAGACAGCGGACAGAAGATGACATTTCAGGCATTGACTAATTATCTGCAGGATTGTTGTATATTCCAGTCAGAGGATCTTGGAATTGGCGTGGACTATTTGAAGGAGCATGCACAGGCATGGTTTTTGGCATCCTGGCAGATTGTGGTAGAACGGCTGCCGGTTCTTGGAGAAAAAATAACAGTAAAGACCTGGCCATATAACTTTAAAGGTTTTTATGGTTATCGTAATTTTACCATAGAGGATGCTGAGGGAAAAATCTGTGCTTATGCGGATTCCCAGTGGATTTTTATGGATTTAAAGAGGGAAAGACCGGCACGGATTTCTGATAAGATGTTAGAAGAATATCAGATGGAAGAGCCTTTCAAAATGGACTATGCGGACAGAAAGATAAAACTTCCGGAGAAAATGCAGGAACAGGAAAGCTTTCAGATTCGCCCGGAGCAGATTGATACCAATCATCATGTAAATAATGAACAGTATATTGCCATGGCAAAGAATTATCTGCCTGAGAATTTTAATATCCATAAAATGCGGGCAGAATACCGGAAAGCAGCAGTATTAGGAGACAAGGTATTCCCATTTGTATATGCAGATGATAAAATGTATCTGGTATCACTGGCGGATGAAGAGCAGAAACCATATGCCATTGTAGAATTTGAACAATAGAAAGCAGGAAAATATGAATCTTGGAGAAAAACAGGAACTAACAGCAGTAAAGAAAGTTGAATTTGGAATGTATCTGGCAGAAAATCCGAAGGATGAGACCAGAGTGCTTTTGCCGGCAAAACAGGTGCCGGAGGGACTTTGCATTGGAGATAAAGTAGAAATCTTTTTATACCGGGATTCCAAAGACCGCCTGATTGCAACCACCTATGAACCGAAATTGGTACTGGGACAGCTTGCAGTGCTTCCGGTATTGGAAGTTGGTAAAATAGGAGCATTTTTAGACTGGGGACTGGAAAAGGATTTATTCCTTCCTTATAAGGAGATGACCCGCAAGGTAAATGCCGGGGATGAAGTCATGGTAACTTTATATATTGATAAGAGCCGCAGACTTTGTGCCAGCATGAAGAATCTTTATGACCTTTTAAGCAAAGATTCTCCATATAAAGCAGGGGATGAAGTAGAAGCAAGAATCTATGAATTCAGTGATAATTTTGGAACCTTTGCAGCGGTGGATGATAAATATTCTGCAATGATTTCCAAGCATGAGGACAGCAGCCATCTTCGGATAGGGGATGTAATTGCTGCCAGGGTAGTCAATGTAAAACCGGATGGCAAACTGGATATTACCCTTCGGGAAAAAGCTTACCTTCAGATGGACAGCGATGCACAGAAGGTAATGGAAGTGATAGATTCCTATGCCGGCGTACTGCCATTTACAGAAAAGGCATCACCGGAAGTAATCATGAGGGAAACCGGACTCAGCAAGGCAGCATTCAAGCGCGCTATAGGCAGACTCTATAAGGAGAGAAAGATAACCCTCAGCGAGCATGCAATCCGTAAAAACAGTTAATTTACGCGAGCAGCCAGAAAAACTGCATGTTTGCATGCAGATTTGGCGAGCACCGCGAATAGTTATTATTTAAATAAAGAAAGAAGGAACGAGACATGAAGAAAGTAATCGCAACAGAAAAAGCACCGGCAGCAATCGGACCATATTCACAGGCAATTGAAGTAAATGGAATGGTATATACTTCTGGTATTATTCCCGTTGTACCGGCAACCGGCGAAATTCCGGAAGGCTCTGTAGCACAGGCAAAACAGGCACTGACCAATCTTTCCAATCTTTTAGAAGCAGCAGGCACAAATATGGACAAAGTGGTTAAGACGACGGTGTTCATCAAAGAGATGAATGATTTCGCAGCAATTAATGAGGTTTATAAGACATTCTTTACCACCGATTTCCCAGCAAGAAGCTGCGTAGAAGTAGCACGTCTGCCAAAAGACGTTATGCTTGAAATCGAAGCAATCGCAATGAAATAGGACAAGGAAACATAGAAAAAGACCGGAAATCTTAAAGTCTCCCTGAAGGAAGAAAAAGGTTCCGGTCTTTTGCGTTGCAATGTATTGTCTTGCAAAACCATACAGTGGATTTAAACGGAGACATCAAAGTTCCCGCCAACAGCAGGATTTACAGACAATTCCATGGCACGAATCAGGCTGTCACTCATACTCTGACTGACATCCAGCTGGTTACTCAGCATTGCAACTCCAATCGCTTCGCTGGTTGGAGTAGAGGCACTGTTGAGTGCGCTTAAAGCAGTATTGTTTAATGCTGCAATATCCATATCAGTCACATCCTTTCTGCTTTGATATGTACTTTCATTATGGCATGGCAGATTAGAAAAAGCAAGGAAACATTCATATATTTTGGAAAAGGTGGTATACTTATCCTACTGAAGAAATGGAGGAGCCACAACATGTATGATGTGATTATAATAGGAAGCGGCCCTGCAGGGCTGTCGGCGGCAATTTATGCAGGAAGAGCAAAATTTGATACACTTATAATAGAAGAAAAGCCAATGAGCGGAGGTCAGATTGTCAATACCAGTGAAGTGGACAACTATCCGGGACTGCCAGGAGTGGGTGGATTTGAACTGGCACAGAAGATGCGGGAGCATGCCCAAAAGAGCGGCGTGACTTTTGTAAAAGAACAGGTCGTATCGGTAGAGGATAAGCAGGAAAAGAAGTTAGTAACAACCAATCAGAACCAGTACGAAGCAAAAGCAGTAATCATTGCATCAGGAGCATCTTACCGGAAGCTTGGGGTACCGGGGGAGGAAAGACTTACCGGTATGGGAGTTTCATATTGTGCTACCTGCGATGGAGCATTTTTCCGGAATCGGACTGTTGCGGTGGCAGGCGGTGGTGATGTCGCGTTAGAGGATGCACTCTTTTTGGCAAGAGGTTGTGAAAAAGTATACCTCATTCACCGGAGAGACAGTTTCCGTGGCGCAAAAGTGTTAGCGGAGCAGGTGCAGACAAATGAAAAAATTGAAATTTTATATGATACCGTAGTAGAGGAAATCTGCGGTGAAGGAATGGTAGAGAAAATCAAAATATTAAATAAGAAGGCACAGGAAGAAAAAATGCTTCCGGTAAATGGCATTTTTGTTGCTGTGGGAATGGTGCCGAATACCGTAAAAGTAATACCGCATCTGGCATTGGATGATACAGGATATATCAAAGCCGGAGAGGATGGAAGGAGCAGTGTGCCTGGCATATATGCAGTGGGGGATGTCAGAACCAAACAGCTGCGCCAGGTCGTAACGGCAGTAGCAGATGGCGCCAATGCCATTGCTTCTATGGAAAGTGATGGAATGATTTCGTAAAAGAAAGGAAAGAATGTTGTAAAAAAAGCGGGAATTTTAGGTTGACATGACAGGTTAGCTGCGCTATAATGACTCTGTAATAAATGTAATAAATTTGTAACAAATCGTTAGGTTTGGAGGTTTTTATGTATAAGAAAGCGTTAAGATTAACAGCCTGCGGACTCGCAAGCGCATTATTAATCACTGGAAGCAATGCAACAACATATGCAGCACCAGTCGCAGGTGTTACTTCAGCAATGGAAGTGGGGGCTTCCAATGACACATTAGTAGCAGGTTTTTCTTTGACATTCAGCAATTATATGGCAAGCAGTGAGCTTGTAGCAAAGGCGAATGTGGCAACTGCACAGAATAATGATACACCTGTTGTTACAGAAGGGGATGCAGCACAGCAGGATACAGCAGAAGAGGCACAGCCGGCAGAAGAAGATCCGTTCGCAAATGTGGCAATTGCACAGGTTGATAACTATGTAAATATCAGAAGCGAAGCATCAGAAGACAGTGAGGTGCTTGGTAAGCTTTATAATAATTCAGCAGCAACCGTCCAGCAGACCGTAGATGGATGGTATCAGATTACTTCTGGCACCGTTACCGGTTATGTTAAGAGTGAATATGTAGTAGTCGGCAATGAAGAGCTGGCCCGTTCCGTCGGACGTCGTGTAGCAACTGTAAATGAAGATGCAGTTACTTTATTTGTGAGAACAGAGCCTTCTACCGATTCTAAGAAACTTGGAATGGTTGCAGGACTGGATGATTTGACAGTTACAGATGAGTCTGTAGATGGATGGGTAAAAGTTTCCATCGAAGAGGGCGAGGGATATGTATCCGCTGATTATGTAACATTATCTACTGAATTCGTTCAGGCAGAATCCAAAGAAGAAGAAGCCGCAAGACTTGCAAAAGAAGAGGCTGAAAGAAAAGCAGCAGAAGAAGCAGCAAAGAAAGCAGCAGAAAAATCTTCTAAGAGCAGCAGCTCATCCTCCAGTACATCTGGTGGTACATCTACATACAATGCACCATCCGGATCTGATGGAGCAGCAGTTGCAAACTTCGCAAGCCAGTTCGTTGGTAATCCATATGTAGCAGGTGGAACAAGCTTAACAAACGGAGCAGACTGTTCCGGATTTGTAATGAGTGTGTATGCACAGTTTGGAGTATCATTACCACATTCTTCAGGAGCAATGAGAGGCTGCGGATATGAAGTTGGTACAGACCAGATGCAGCCGGGCGATATCGTATGCTACAGTGGACATGTTGCAATTTATGTTGGTAACAACACAATCGTACATGCCAGCACACCGTCATCAGGAATCAAATTTACATCACCGATTGACTATAAGCCAGTTCTTTCTGTAAGACGTATTTTCTAGGATGTCCGGATTTGATTTACGCGAGTAGCGAGAAAAATCGCATGCTTGCATGCAGATTTGGCGAGCGCCGCGATAACTCGAGAAACTCGCAAAGCGTGTTTCTTGTAGTTTATGGTAAAATTAAGGATGAAATAATATTGAAAAGGATAAACAGGGACTGTTGCGGTTGCAACAGTCCTTTTTTTGCTTTACAGGAAATTGCTTTCCTGTAAAGTAAAAAACGTTCCGCGAGGATGCACACTGCAGGTAGACATTTGGAAAAAAGCAGATATAAAAATTTGATACGTTATTAAAAGATATTCTATTTTTATCTGGAAAAACTGCAATTATAATAAAATCAGCCAATAAAGTGGCGGAGGCGCATTATTATAGAATGAAAGGAAAGGCAGGTTACCACAGATGGAATATACAGCATCAGAACAAAGATATGAAACCATGAAATACAGAAGAGTAGGAAAGAGCGGATTGTTGTTTCCTGTGTTGTCCCTTGGTTTCTGGCATAATTTTGGAACCAATGATAATTATGAGAACATGAAGGCGATGTGTTTTACGGCATTTGACCATGGAGTCACACAGTTTGACCTGGCAAATAATTATGGCCCGGAATATGGCAGTGCAGAGAGTAATCTTGGCAGAATCATGCGGGAAGAATTGCGTGCCTACCGCGATGAATTATTGATTACAACGAAAGCAGGTTATGATATGTGGCCGGGACCTTATGGGGACCATGGCAGCAGGAAGTATCTGATTGCGAGCTTAGACCAGAGCTTAAAACGTATGGGACTTGAATACGTGGACATTTTTTATCATCACAGAATGGATCCGGATACGCCATTGGAAGAAACCATGCTGGCATTAGACCAGATTGTAAGAAGCGGAAAAGCATTATATGTAGGAATATCCAATTATGATGGCGTGCATATGAAACAGGCAGCTGAAATCTTGGAAGATTTAAAGTGTCCGTTTGTGATAAACCAGAACCGCTATAATATCTTTGACCGTACGGTAGAGAATAATGGCTTGCTAGAAGCTGCAAAAGAGAAGGGGAAAGGTGTGATCGCATTTTCTCCACTTGCACAGGGAATGCTGACAGATAAGTATATCGGTGGAATTCCGGAGGACAGCCGGATTAAAAGAGATGGCAGATTCCTTCATGCATCCGACCTTACGGAAACAAGAATGCAGCAGATTAAGAGCCTGAATGAAATTGCAAAGCGCCGTGGACAGACACTGGCACAGATGGCATTAAGCTGGATATTAAAGGATGAGACGGTAGCAAGTGTTCTGATTGGCGCATCCCGTCCGCAGCAGATATTAGATAATTTAAAGATTGTAGATGCACCGGCACTTACCACGGAAGAGTTAGAAGAAATCGAAGCTGTCTGCAGAGCCTGAAGCCTGGACGCAGATGCAGTTTTGAAAAAAAGAATAGAAGGAATTGTTCATACAATTTTCTAATCAAAATAGTTATGTGAACGAATATGATATTATGTAAATATACATATGGGGAAGAGGTACTATTTTGAAAAGTGGAAAAGAAATTCATTTGACGGAAAAGAAGTGTAAATTGCAATCAGACAATTTTGCACTTCTTTTTTGAAAATATACAATATGCACAAAAAAGAAAAGAACGTCGAAAAAAAGTGCTGGAAATCATAAAAAAGTCCCAAAAGTTATCCACATCGAAAAATGTGGAAATATCGAAAAAAAGGAGTTATACACCAAGTTATACACATTATCCACAGAAAAAAGGAGAAAAATATAGGTTTACATAGCAAAAAATAAGAACGGATGTTTTGTGAACAAATGATAAAGTTGATAACTTTTCAAAAAAATACACAAAATCTATTGACATTGCAATATTGAAAAAATCATATAAAATTGTCTGAAAATGTCAGTTTATTTACAAAGGTGTAAAAAGGCAATCTGAGAAAATTATTACAGAAAATTTGCACAATGGTTGAAAAAAACTGGAGCTTTTGCTATACTACTTGCATAAAAGCGCATGGAAATGCACAGAATAAGACAGGTGTAAGATGTTAAAGAAAATCGATATACTGGGAATAGAAGTAGATAATTATACAGTCCGTGAAGCAATGATGCAGGTGGAAAATTATCTGGATAACACGATAATGAATACCATAGAGACCATAGATATGAAGATGTTAGAACTGGCAGGACAGGATGAAACGGTGCGGGCGTGCATTGAACAGCTGGATCTTGCGGTAATCGGAGAGAAGGAGATTCTGATTGCGGCAGATGTTCATTCCAGCCAGCGGCTCAGTGAGACCATTAATCATGATTTCTTCCGGGAATTCATCAAGCGGATTATCCGTAACCATAAGAGAGTTTTTTTGTTGGCAGAAACCATTGCTCAGGAAGAACAGCTGGAGCATTTCCTTGTAGGAAAATACGAACAGATTGAGGTGGCGGGTCATTGTGCGATTGAGGAAAAGTCCAATGACTTTGAAAGTGTGGTAAATGAGATTAACAGTGCCAGTGCAGATGTTATTTTTTCCATTCTGCCGTCTCCGTTACAGGAACAGTTTTTGACAGAAAATAAAAGCAAACTGGATGCTAAAATATGGTATGGGTTGAGCAGTGATTATGCACCGCGTTCCCGTATCAGCAGAATATCCCAGATAGCGGGCAGATTGATTTATAAGAAGAAACTGCAGAGCAAATTACACAAATATAATAAAGATTAAAGGAAACGGATGGTTATGGGTCTGGGATATAAAAGACCGGCCATAGTGGATTATTTGTGTATGACAGCAGGAACCTGCCTTATGGGTATAGCAATTCAGTCCATCTATGACCCGGTAGGAATGGTTGTTGGTGGATTTACCGGAGTTGCAATTCTTATCAGACAACTGACAGTAAAATGGATTCCCGGAGGAATTCCGTTATGGTTTACGAACCTGGCGTTGAATCTTCCGGTTTTTTTATGCGCATGGAGAAGAAAGGGAAAGAAATTTTTGTGGCGGGCATTATATGGAATGGTAATGCTGTCTTTCTGGCTTCTGGTACTGCCTCACTGGAATATAGCCCAGGATGATTATATGCTGGCAGCTATTTATGGCGGATGCATCTCCGGAGCGGGAATCGGTCTGGTTCTGGTGACGAAGTCCTCTACTGGAGGGACAGATATGGTAGCCACTTTATTACAGCGTTTTCTTAAACAATATACCATTGCACAGACTATGCTGGTGTTAGATGGTATTATTGTGTTAAGCGGAATGTTTTTCTTTGGAGTAAAGCCGGCGTTATATGCTGTGGTGGCAATTTTTATAACAACGGAAGTATCGGATGCAATTATGGAAGGTATCAAATATTCCAAGGCGGCGTATATCATTACGGAAGATGCCGCTGAAGTGGCAGATGCACTGATGCACCGGATGAACCGCGGTGTTACGGCGATTCATGCAAAGGGAATGTATTCCGGAAATGAGAAGGACATACTCTTTTGTGCAGTGCCGAAAAAGGAAATTGTAGAGTTAAAAGAGATAGTAATGGAACTTGACGCGAAAGCTTTTGTAATTGTGACGGATGCCCGGGAAGTGCTGGGAGAAGGTTTTTTGGAATATTAGCATAAAAATATTCACATTTCCTCTTTATTTTTTTGACGTTTTGCATTAAAATAAGATTCAAAGAGTTTTATCTTTCACAAAAGGATGCGAATTTTTTGTGAAAGTTGTCCAGTAACTGGGGCGATATTGATAAGAGAAGGAGAAAAAAGTATGATTTCAAATCAGATACTTCAAAACACAATTGACGGTTTGAAAGGGATTACAAGAGTGGATATGTGCATTATCGATACTGAGGGGAAAGTATTGGCAACCACATTTCCCGATGCAGATAATTATATCAATCCTGCATTGGCATTTGTAGAATCTCCGGCAGACAGTCAGGTGATTCAGGGATGCCAGTTCTTTAAAGTTTTTGATGATCATCAGATAGAATATGTTTTACTGGCAAATGGTGACAGTGATGATGTGTATATGGTGGGAAAAATTGCCGGTTTCCAGATTCAGAATCTTCTGGTAGCATATAAGGAACGGTTTGATAAGGACAACTTTATTAAGAATCTTTTATTGGATAATCTTCTTTTAGTAGATATTTATAACCGTGCGAAGAAGCTTCATATTGAGACGGAAGTACGCCGCGTGGTATATGTTGTAGAAACCAACCGGGAAAAGGACGGAAATGAACTGGAAAAAGTACGCAGTATCTTTGGTGGCAAGTCCAAGGATTTTGTGACAGCGGTAGATGAGAAAAATATCATTGTGGTAAAAGAACTTGCAGAAAATGAGACCTATGAGGATTTGGAGAAAACGGCAGAAGTTATCTTAAATCTGTTCAAGGCAGATGAAGACTGCGAGGCTTATATCGCATATGGTACCGTAGTAAATGAGATTAAGGAAGTATCCCGTTCTTATAAAGAAGCCCGAATGGCATTGGATGTAGGAAAGATATTCTTTGAAGAGAAGAATATTATTGCGTATTCTGCACTGGGAATTGGACGTCTGATTTATCAGCTCCCGATTCCACTTTGCAAAATGTTTATCAAAGAGATTTTCGATGGAAAATCTCCGGATGATTTTGATGAAGAAACACTTACTACCATCAATAAATTCTTTGAAAACAGCCTGAACGTTTCAGAAACATCCAGACAGTTATACATACACAGAAATACACTGGTATACCGTCTGGATAAACTGCAGAAAAGCACAGGCTTAGACCTTCGGGTATTTGAAGATGCCATTACATTTAAAATTGCGTTAATGGTAGTAAAATACATGAAATATATGGAGACATTGGATTACTAAGCAGTAGTTTTAGGAGGAACACATGATTAAGCTTGAACATGTAAGCAAGTCATATTCGGCAGGAATACCGGCATTAAATGATATCAGTCTTAATATAGAAGAAGGGGAATTTGTTTTTATCGTTGGAAACAGCGGCTCCGGAAAGTCAACACTGATTAAATTATTGTTAAAAGAATTAGAGCCGACCAAAGGGGTTATTACGATTAACAACCGTAATTTAAATGCGATCCGGAGAAAACAGATACCGAAATATCGTCGTAATGTAGGTGTTGTGTTCCAGGATTTCCGCCTTTTAAAAGACAGAAATGTATATGAGAATGTAGCATTTGCCCAGAAGGTAATAGGTACTCCGGCAAGGCTCATAAGAAGCAGTGTACCGACCATGTTATCCATGGTAGGGCTGGCTGCCAAATATAAATCTTATCCAAAACAGTTGTCCGGTGGAGAACAGCAGAGGGTTGCCATTGCAAGAGCACTGGTAAATCAGCCGAAGATTCTTCTGGCAGATGAGCCGACCGGTAATCTTGATAACCATAATGCATGGGAAATCATGAAACTCTTAGAGGAGATTAACCAGAAGGGAACGACAGTAGTCGTTGTTACACATAATCTTGAGATTGTCAAGGCAATGAAGAAACGTGTAATCACAATGAAGAAAGGCGTCATTATCAGTGACGAGAAAGGTGATTGCAGCGATGAGGATTAGTTCGTTTTTCTATTCAATAAAACAGGGTATCAAGAATATCTGGCGTAACAAAATGTTTTCAGTAGCATCTATTGCGACCATGTGTGCCTGTATCTTTTTGTTTGGACTTTTCTATTCGATTGTAGAAAACTTCCAGTCAATGGTAAAAGAGGCAGAGGAAGGCGTTGCAGTATCTGTTTTCTTTAATGAGGGAATCTCGCAGGAACAGATAGATGAGATTGGTAATAAAATTAGTAAGCGTGTGGAAGTTGCCAGCTATGAATTTATTTCCGCAGATGAAGCGTGGGAAAGATGTAAAGAGACATATTTTGGTGGCTCAGAAGAAGCAGCAGAGGGATTTGCGGAGAATCCACTTGCTAATTCTGCCAGTTATGAAATTTATATGAAAGATGTTTCTATGCAGGATGCACTGGTTACATATTTAGAGTCCTTAGATGGCGTAAGGGAAGTGCATCATTCTGCAGTGGTGGCAAATACATTGTCTGATTTTAATAAACTGATTGCGTATGTTTCCGGAGGCATTATCTTAATTCTGCTTGCGGTTGCTATCTTCTTAATCAGTAATACCGTTACAGTTGGCATCTCGGTACGAAGAGAAGAGATTGCGATTATGAAGCTGATTGGAGCTACGGATTCTTTTGTGCGGGCACCATTTGTAGTAGAGGGTGTGCTGATTGGACTTCTGGGTTCTGCATTGCCACTGATTCTGCTTTACTTCATGTATGGCAAGATTATAGTATATGTAGCGGACAAATTCAGCTTTTTAGATAATATTATGAATTTTATTCCGGTTGCAGAACTGTTTCACAGTCTGGTTCCAATTTCACTGCTGTTGGGAGTGGGAATTGGATTTGTTGGCAGCCGGCTGACTATTAAGAAGCATTTGAAAGTATAAGGACAAAGGGTATCGCCTGTGTACTGGGGCAGTCACGGGGATACCCTGTTTTGAATATATAAAAGGTGATGAGAATAAGATGAAGATACGAAGAAAAGTAACAACCGCAATACTGACAGCTGTGATGTTACTTTCTCCGGTGATGGAGATATCTGCCAGCAGCCTGTCTGATGCACAGAAGGAAAAAGAAAATTTAGAGAAGCAGTTAGAGGAGGCCCAAAGTGTCATTGATGGGCTGAAAGATTCCAAGGCTGATATTCAGACGAAGGTAAAGGAATTAGATCAGCAGCTTACAAGCATTTCTCTTGAAATTACCAATACACAGGCACAGTTAGAGGAAAAGAGTGCCGAGATTACAGACACCCAGAGCGAATTAGAGGATGCCCAGGCGGATGTGGCAAGCCAGGCAGAAGCTATGAGCAAAAGGATTCAGTTCATGTATGAAAATAGTGGAAAAATGTCATATCTGGAAGCATTTTTTCAATCCGGCAGTATGGCAGAATTTTTGAATCAGGCAGAATATATCCGGCAGATTTCAGAATATGATAGAGATATGCTGCAGCAGTACAATGACAGTGTACAGACCGTGGCAGATGCCAAGGAACAGTTAGAACAGGAATATACAGAGCTGGAAGAATTAAAGGCACAGGTAGAATCCCAGCAGCAGACCGTGCAGGCTCTGATGGATGCCAAGGAAGACGAACTGGATAAGGTAAAGAGTGACATTACGGTGGCACAGTCGGATGCAGATGCAGTACAGGCAGAGATTGATGCACAGAATGAAATTATTGCGCAGATTCAGGCAGAGGAAGCCAGAAAAAAAGCGGAAGAAGAGAAACGAAGACAGGAAGCAGAGGAAAATGGAACTACTCCGGATACGACTCCTGGAGATGTATACAGTGGCGGGGCTTTTGTATGGCCGTGTCCGAGCAGTACCAGGGTAACCAGTGATTACGGAACGCGATTATCTCCGACCCAGGGAGCATCCTCTAATCATAAGGGACTGGATATTGGGGCAAGCTATGGTGCGAGTATTGTGGCGGCGGCAGATGGAACGGTTTCCTATGCAGGCTATAATAATGGAATGGGCAACTATGTAATGATCAGCCACGGCAGCGGGCTATATACAGTATATGGGCATGCTTCGGCACTTTTGGTATCCACCGGTGATAAAGTCACGGCGGGACAGACGATAGCCCAGGTAGGAAGTACCGGTATATCTACTGGAAATCATTTACATTTTGGCGTATCCTTAAATGGAAGCTATGTAAGCCCATGGAATTATCTGAGTAAATAGTAAAAGAGGAAGAAAGATGGACGAAATAAGGGAAGAGACAAATTCAGCAGAAGCAATCAGGCAGGAAATAAAGGAAAAGAAAAGAACTTACTGGCGTGGTGCGATTACCGGTGCTGCTTCGGTCATGGCGGTATTGCTGATTGTATTATTGATTGGTATTTACAGTGGTACTGTGGTAATTGGTGGAAAAGGCGTAACAGGAGGCAGCCAGACGGTAGCAGCATCAGATGGTGATCTGCTTTCAAAGGATGTCATCAATAAGCTTGATAATCTGGCAGACCAGATTAATGCAGATTATTATGAAGATGTGGATCAGGAAGACTTGATTAACGGTATGTATAAAGGCTTGTTTGAGGGAATCGGAGACCCGTACAGTGAGTATTATACCCCGGAAGAATATGAAGATATCATGATATCCACCCATGCAAATTATTATGGAATCGGAGCAGGACTTACCCAGGATAAGAATACCATGGAAGTATCCGTTACCCATATTTATGATAATTCTCCGGCACAGGAAGCAGGATTAAAAGAAGGCGATAAGATAGTCAAGGTAGATGATATTGAAGCCACTTCTATGGAATTGTCGGAATTGGTAACCAACATCCGTGGCGAAGAGGGAACCACCGTTCATCTGGTAATTGAAAGAGAAGGGGAATCAGAAAATCTGGAATTTGATGTGTCCCGTGCCAAAGTAGATATTCCAACAGTAGCTTATAAAATGTTAGAAAACAATATCGGATATATACAGGTATCTGAATTTGCAGAGAATACACCAACCCAGTTTTCGGATGCAATTACAGATTTACAGGGTCAGGGTATGGAGAAGCTGGTTATTGATTTACGTGATAATGGCGGCGGAATGGTAGTATCCTGTCAGCAGATGTTGGATATGATTCTTCCGGAAGGAACTGTTGTTTATACGGAAGATAAATATGGCAACCGTCAGGATTATACTTCTGATGCAGAGCATTATCTTGATATGCCGATTGCAGTATTAGTCAATGGCAATTCCGCCAGTGCATCCGAGATATTTGCAGGAGCCATCCGGGATTTTGATTATGGAACACTGATTGGAACCACAACCTTTGGAAAAGGCATTGTGCAGAATATCATGCAGTTAAAGGACGGCAGTGCCATTAAGCTTACGGTAGCAAAATATTATACACCAAACGGTGATAACATCCATGGAACCGGAATTACACCGGATGTTGAAATTGAATATGAGTACACCGGAGATACCGAGGGTACTTATGATGAGATGCAGGATAATCAGATATTAAAAGCCATTGAAGTGTTGAACGGAGAAGAATAATGAAGATGAATAACGAAGAAAAGAAAAAACTTATCATTCGCTATGTGGTGGCAGTAATTCTTCTGGTAGTTACCATTCTCGTACTTAAGGGGATGTATCAGGATGCGGAAGAGCATGATAATGCGCAGAATACAGAAATTACAACAGAGATAAATCATGAGTGAATTAAATAAGAAAATTCGTTTACAGCTGATGGAATGGGCAGAACCGGATTTCGGCACCTTTTCCGCAGGATTGATTCCAGGGGAAGAGCATGTGCTTGGAGTAAGGCTGCCCTTACTTCGCTCTTATGCAAAGAAATTAGCAAAAGGTGACTGGCAGACTTATCTTTCACAGGCATCGGATGATTCCATGGAAGAAACCATGCTGCAGGGTATGACTTTAGGTTATGTAAAAAGTAATTTTGCAGGAATCCGTCCGTATCTTGATGCCTTTCTTCCAAAGATTAAGAACTGGTCGGTATGTGACAGCACCTGTGCAAGTTTAAAAATTGCCAGAAAAGAGCCGGAGGCAGTTTTAGAATATTTACTGCCTTATCTTCGCAGTGATGAAGAATTTTTCATCCGGTTTGGTGTTGTGATGTTATTAGATCATTTTATTACGGAAGACTATATCGACCTTGTCTTAGAAGAGATGGATAAGATTCATCAGGATGCCTATTATGTGAAAATGGCAGTAGCCTGGAATTTGTCCGTGTGTTTTGTGAAGTTCCGGGATAAAACACTTTCCTATCTCAGGACAAATCATCTGGATGACTGGACTTACAATAAGACGATACAGAAAATCAGGGAATCCTATCGCGTGACCAAAGAGGATAAGAAAATGCTCTTAAAAATGAAACGGAAAGCAGAAAAATAGACTTTTCAACCAATATTAAGGAAAATATAATTGATTCGAAGCCGGGAAACCACTATAATGTTTATAGTGGTTTTTCTTACTTTACAGGAAATTGCTTTCCTGCAAAGAAAAAACGCTCCGCGGGGATGCGCACTGCGGCGTATAAGGTAGATGTCGCAAGCGACTGCGCAGGCGCGAGAATGTGCCAAGGCACATTCTTTGTTATACAGAAAATCATAAGAATATAAGAAAGTTGGTGATACTGTGGTTGAATTGGACGCATACCGATACAAATTGGGAACCTATAAGGCTCCACTGCAGGAAGTGAGGGATTCACTTTGACTTAGCAGATAAGTCAAAAAAAATCGAAGAATTGGAACGGGAGATGGAAGCACCAGATTTCTGGAATGATGCAGAAGTGTCCCAGCAGAAGATGAAAGAGTTAAAAAGCTATAAGGATGACGTGGCAGTCTGTGCACAGCTGGAAGAGAAACTTTCTGACATTGAAACACTGATTGCGATGGGAGATGAAGAGAATGATGTTTCCCTGATTCCGGAGATCGAAGAAGAGATAAAGGAATACGAAGAAGCGTTTGAAAAGATTCGGATCAAAACCCTGTTATCCGGAGAATATGATAAAGACAATGCAATTGTATCCTTGCATGCAGGAGCAGGTGGAACAGAATCCTGTGACTGGGCATCCATGCTATACCGCATGTATACAAGATGGGCATCCGATAAAGGATTTGCCATTGAAGTACTGGATTCCTTAGATGGAGATGAAGCAGGAATCAAATCCATTACCTTTCAGGTAAACGGAGAAAATGCTTACGGTTATCTGAAATCAGAAAAAGGCGTACACCGTCTGGTGCGGATTTCACCGTTTAATGCGGCAGGAAAGCGTCAGACCTCCTTTGTATCATGTGATGTGATGCCGGATATTGAAGAAGACATTGATATTGAAGTAAAGGATGAAGATATAAGGATTGATACCTACCGTTCCAGCGGAGCCGGTGGACAGCATATCAATAAGACATCTTCAGCAATCCGGATTACCCATTTTCCGACGGGAATTGTAGTAACCTGCCAGAATGAGCGTTCCCAGCACATGAATAAAGACAAGGCAATGCAGATGTTAAAATCCAAGCTGTATTTATTGAAACAGCAGGAAAATGCAGATAAAGCAGCAGATATCCGTGGTGAAGTCACAGAAATTGGCTGGGGAAATCAGATACGCTCCTACGTATTGCAGCCGTATACTATGGTAAAGGATACCAGAACCGGCGTAGAGACGGGAAATACAGATGCAGTATTAGATGGAGATATTGATATTTTCATCAATGGATATTTAAAGTGGCTGTCACTGGGTTGTCCGGAGAAGATGGGAGAGTAAGATGGAAAAAGTAATCATACCACTGGTCATTATTCTTGTCATTGTGGGAGTGATAGCAGGCGTGGTTTTCTATGTGAAAAATAAAGTAAGGAAATTCTCACAGGATCTCTTTGGAACAGATTCTTTAGTGGAAGGCTGGAAGAAACAGGAAGAGGAACTGTCTGTCACACCATGTTCCGTATCCGGAATGACAAGATTATTAGAACCACAGATACAGCGGGATTTCCCGGAATTTAACTGGGTGCAGTTTAAAAATAAGGCAGAAGATGCATTGAAATTGTCATTGATGGCAATTTCCGCACATAGTATAGGAAGGGCAGAGAGCCTGTCGGAAGCACTTAAAGAAGAAGTGGCAGCAAGAATTGAGCAGAATCAGACAGCAGGTGTAAATGAGGTATATGAACGTATCCGTGTTCATCAGACTGAGATTGCCAGATATGAAAAACAAAAGGGAAAATGCATTATTACACTACAGAGTGCAGTGGAGCATATTCACTATAAAGAAAAAGACGGAAAACTGATTTCCGGTAAAAAAGATTTGTTAGAACAGACCAAGTACAACATGGAACTGATGTATATCCAAGATGAGAGCAAAGTCAGTGCTGATAAAGGGGTAGGACTTACCTGCCCGCACTGCGGTGCTCCGGTTACATCCCTTGGAGCGAAATACTGTGAGTTCTGTGGCAGTGAAGTAATACCAATCAATATGCAGGTTTGGTCTCTGCAGCATTTTTACGAAGTTACATACCAAAAGGTGTAATGAAAATATATAACATAAGAAAACAGGAGGTTTGTTATGGGTTTAATTAAAGCAGTAGCACAGGCAGTTGGAGGAAGTTTTGCAGATCAGTGGTTAGAGGTAATCGAGCCGGATGATATGGGAGATCAGACCGTCTTTACCAGAGGTGTGTTGATTCGCCGCGGACAGAATACAAAGGGAACGGATGATACCGTATCTAATGGTTCTATCATCCATGTATATGATAATCAGTTTATGATGTTAGTAGATGGTGGAAAAATCGTAGACTATACTGCAGAACCGGGATATTACAAAGTAGATAATTCTTCTTTGCCATCCCTGTTTAACGGACAGTTAAAGGATACTTTAAAAGATTCCTTCGCACGTATCAAATTTGGTGGTCAGACACCGGATAAACAGAAGGTATTCTTTATAAATCTTCAGGAAATCAAGGGAATCAAATTTGGAACAAGAAATCCGATTAACTATTTTGATAATTTCTACAATGCAGAATTGTTCCTGCGTGCACACGGAACTTATTCCATTAAGATTGTAGACCCGATTCGTTTCTATGCAGAAGCAATTCCAAGAAACAAAGACAGGGTAGAAATCACAGATATCAATGAACAGTATATCTCTGAATTCTTAGAAGCATTACAGACATCCATCAATCAGTTATCTGCAGATGGTGTCCGCATTTCCTATGTATCATCCAAGGGACGCGAGCTGAGTAAATACATGTCAGAAACTCTTGATGAGGAATGGAACCAGATGCGTGGTATGGAGATTCAGGCAGTAGGTATTGCAAGCATCTCTTACGACGAGGAATCCACTAACCTTATCAATCTGCGCAATAAAGGTGCAATGATGGGTAGTGACCCGAATGTAATGCGTGGTATTGCTGTTGGAAATATTACGGAAGGTATCCGTGATGCAGGTTCTAATGCAGCCGGTGCAATGACCGGATTTATGGGTGTTGGAATGGGAATGAATGCATTCAACAGCAGCATGGACAGCTTAAATCAGATGACTGCAGGCATGCAGCAGAACCAGCAGATGAATAATGGAACACAGATGGCAGGCGGAGTAGCAGGCGTGCAGCAGGCAGCACCGGCTCAACAGGCAGCTCCGGCACAGCAGGCAGCAGCACCGGCAGGCAATGAGTGGACCTGTGAATGCGGAACAACAAATACCGGAAAATTCTGCTGTAACTGTGGAAAACCGGCTCCTGCACCGGCAGTAAAGTCAGACTGGACCTGTGAGTGTGGAGCAACAAATACCGGAAAATTCTGTACTAACTGCGGAAAACCGGCTCCGGTAGCAGACTGGACCTGCGAATGTGGAGCAGTAAATACCGGAAAATTCTGCAGCAATTGTGGAAAACAGAGACCATAATGGAGGAAGGAGCACTGCATGTCAGTAATTAGTTTTAAGTGCCCGAATTGTGATGGCGAACTGATTTTTGACCCTGCTTCCGGCGCATATAAATGCGAATATTGTGGCTCAAAATTTACACAGGAAGAACTGGATGCCATGAAGCCGGCGGAGGAAAAGGAAAAAACTGCCGGTAGCATGGATGGAAGCCAGGCTTCTGAGAATACAGACGGAACACAGGAAGAGAAGAAGACAGAGGAAGAAGCAGTCATTTATACCTGCCCGAGCTGTGGTGCACAGATTGTAACAGATGCAACCACGGCGGCAACCTTCTGCTATTATTGCCACAATCCGGTAGTGCTTTCCGGAAGATTATCTGGAAACTATATGCCGAATAAGGTAATTCCGTTTGCAATTGACCGTAAAGAAGCAGAAAAACGTTTTATGGAATATGTAGGCAGGAAAAAGTTTGTTCCAAAGGCATTTTTCAATAAGAAACAAATTGATAAATTATCTGGTGTATACTTCCCATTCTGGATTTATGATACCAGGGTGAATGGTAATCTTTCGGCAGAGGCAACCCGTGTCCGGGTATGGCGTTCCGGAGATGAAGAATATACCGAGACAAAATTCTATGAAGTAGAACGTGGCGGAGATGTATCTCTTTCCAATCTGGAATTGAATGCATTACAGAAAGCCAACAAAGAGCTGGTAGAGGGTGTACTGCCATATCAGTTTGACAAGATGAAGGATTTCTCCATGGGGTATCTTTCCGGCTTCCAGGCAGAGAAGCGTGATATTGAAAAAGAAGGCGTAGCAGAGGAAGCTAGACGAGAGACAAAGGATTATGCAACCAGGCTCTTGCGGGAAAGTGTATCCGGCTATGACGGTGTGAAGGTACATAACTGCGGATTTTCTAATGGCAGTGAGAACTGGAATTATGTGCTTCTTCCAATCTGGACCATCACCTATCGCGCCAATAATGGCAAGATGTATTACTATTCCATGAATGGTCAGACTGGAAAAGTATGTGGAGAACTTCCGGTAGATTATAAGAAACTGACTCTGGTTAGTGGAATCATATCAGCAGCAGTGCTGGTACTTGGATTGTTAGGAGGGCTGCTGATATGGTAAAGAAAAAGATAATTGTACCGTTACTGCTTTTATGCAGTATGTTATTTGTTGTTCCTGTTATGGCATCAGAGCCAAAGGCAGACTTCGTCTATGATGACGCAGAGCTTTTTACCCAGAGTGAAGCAGATTCCATCAGTGAAAAAATCGGCGATTTTTCCAGTGAGACCGGCTGGGAAATCTATGCATTTACCACAGAGGATGCGCAGGGGTATACTTCCCAGGAGTATGGAGAGAATACCTTTGACCAGTATGCCACCGGCATGGATGGCGTTGCTTTTGTCATTGACATGGATAACCGTGAAATCGCAGTGGTTCATTTTGGAGAAGCAAACCGTTATTATACGGATGAAAGAGTAGAAAGTATTCTGGATGAAGGCTTCAATTATATGGGAGATGCAGAGTATGCAGATGCCATGGAGGCAATGATTGATGAGGCAGAATATTATTATGGACAGGGCGTGCCAACCGGTCAGTATAATTACGATGAAGAAACCGGGGAGTATGATTACTACGAGAAAAATACGCTGACCTGGTTTGAAATTCTGATTACCTTACTGGTGGCATTGGGTATCGGTGGTGCATTTTGTGGAATCACCATTGGAAAATACCGCCTGCATTTTGATAAGTACAAATATGATTACCACAAGAACAGCCATGTAAATCTTACAAACCGTACTGACCGCTTTGTAAATCAGGTAGTAACCCATCGTCATATCCAGAGGGAATCTTCTGGTGGAGGCGGAAGCAGTTCAGGCAGAACAACAGTACATACCGGAGCAGGAGGACGAAGCACCGGAGGCGGAAGCCGTAAATTCTAAGAGCTTTCGGATAAGGAAAGCAAATATAAAAATTCGTCAATTTACCCATATGGAATCCGAAAAAGGTTCCATATGGGTACTTTTGTATAAAAAAGAGAAATTTACTTGTAATGGCTGTGTATATGTGCTATCATCTTTCTGGTGAGAACAGTTGTATTTGTACCACAAACAGTCGGAGGGGAATATGGCAGAGAATACGAAGTATTTTGTGTTGAAAGAGAAGGCTGTACCGGAGGTATTGCTGAAAGTAGTGGAAGCGAAACGTCTTTTAGAATCTGGCCGCGTAACATCCGTACAGGAAGCAGCCGAGCAGGTGGATATCAGCCGGAGTTCATTTTATAAGTATAAAGATGATATTTTTCCATTTCACGACAATGCGAAGGGGAGAACAATTACGATGGTAATCCAGCTGGATGATACGCCGGGATTATTATCAACCGTTTTGAATATCGTGGCAGAATTTCATGCCAACATATTAACTATCCACCAGTCCATACCGGTAAACGGGATTGCATCCCTGACACTGAGTATTGATATTCTGCCGGAGACAGGAGATTTGTCACAGATGGTAGATAAGATTGAAGGACAGGCTGGAATACATTATCTGAAAATATTAGCCAGGGAGTGAAACAACAATGAAAGCAGCAGTAATGGGATATGGAACAATTGGTTCCGGAGTAGTAGAAGTATTAAACATTAATCATGACAGCATTGCAAAACGTGCAGGCGAAGCAATCGAAGTAAAATATGTTCTGGATTTACGGGATTTCCCGGGAGACCCGATTCAGGATAAAATTGTGCATGATTACAAAGTAATTGCAGAAGACCCTGAAATTGGCATGGTAGTTGAGACAATGGGCGGTGTAGAGCCGGCATATACTTTTGTCCGTGCCATGTTAGAGGCAGGAAAGCATGTAACAACTTCAAATAAGGCATTAGTAGCAGAGAAAGGTGCAGAACTGATTGCACTTGCCAAAGAGAAAAATGTGAATTTCCTGTTTGAAGCCAGCGTAGGAGGCGGAATCCCGATTATCCGCCCGTTAAATTCCTGCCTGACTGCAGATGTAATTGAAGAGATTACTGGTATTTTAAATGGAACGACCAACTATATGCTTACCAAGATGAGCGTAGAGGGTTCTGAATTTGCAGATGTATTAAAGGATGCACAGGATAAAGGATATGCAGAGAAAGATCCGACTGCCGATGTAGAAGGCTTTGATGCATGCCGTAAGATTGCAATCTTAACTTCTTTAGTATGCGGACAACAGGTAGACTTCAATGACATTCATACGGAAGGAATTACCAAAATCAGTGCAACAGATATCAAATATGCAAAAGCAATGGGTAAAGCCATTAAATTACTGGCAACCAGCCGTAAAGTAGGAGACAGCTACTGTGCAATGGTATCTCCATGTATGCTTCCACAGGAGCATCCATTGTATCCGGTAAATGATGTATTTAATGCAATTTTTGTACATGGTAATGTATTAGGAGATGCAATGTTCTACGGAAGTGGAGCAGGAAAACTTCCAACCGCCAGTGCTGTTGTGGCTGATATGGTTGAAATTGCAAAATTCAAAGACACCAACCTTCCAATGGAATGGAGACCGGAGAAATTAGAGCTTGCAGATTATAAGATGGTAACCAACCGTTTCTTTGTCCGTACCAAAGCAGACGAAACAGCAGTAAAGAATGCATTCGGAGCAGTTGAGTTTGTTGCAGCAGAAGGTGTAAACGGCGAACTTGGATTTGTAACAGAAGAAATGACAGAAGCAGCATATGAAGAGAAAGCAGCAAAACTTGCTGATATTCTTCAGATGATTCGTGTAAAATAGTTGCGAAAAACCCTCTTCGAAATTATAATTGTACTAAGGGTATAAATATAATTTCAGGAGGGTATTTTTATGTCAAAATTTATTATGGCGTTAGACGCCGGAACCACCAGCAACCGGTGTATTCTCTTTAATGAAGCCGGTGAAATCTGCAGTATGGCACAAAAAGAATTTCGTCAGATGTTTCCGAATCCAGGATGGGTAGAACATGATGCCAATGAGATATGGTCGACGCAGCTTGGGGTAGCAGTAGAGGCAATGTCTAAGATTGGTGCTACGGCAGCAGATATTGCAGCCATTGGAATCACCAACCAGAGAGAGACGGCAATTGTATGGAACAAAGAGACCGGAGAACCGGTTTATAATGCGATAGTCTGGCAGTGCCGCCGGACCTCTGATATTGCAGATGCATTAAAGAAAAAGGGGTTGGAAGATTCCTATCGTAAGAAAACAGGATTGATTATTGATGCCTATTTCTCGGCAACGAAAATCAAGTGGATTTTAGATAATGTGAAGGGTGCAAGGAAATTAGCGGAAGAAGGAAAGCTGCTCTTTGGAACGGTAGAGACCTGGCTGATCTGGAAACTGACGAAAGGGGAAGCACATGTAACCGATTATTCCAATGCATCAAGAACCATGCTTTTTAATATAAACACATTAACCTGGGATAAAGATATTCTGGCAGAACTTGATATTCCGGAGAGCATGCTGCCAAAGCCGATGCCATCAAGCTGTGTTTATGGTTATACAGACCCGGCATATTTCGGAAGTGCGATACCGATTGCCGGTGCAGCAGGCGACCAGCAGGCAGCTTTATTCGGACAGACCTGCTTTTCCGAAGGAGAAGCGAAGAATACATATGGTACAGGCTGTTTCCTTTTGATGAATACAGGAGAACGTCCGGTATTTTCAGAAAACGGACTGGTCACCACCATTGCCTGGGGGCTGGATGGAAAAGTAAATTATGCACTGGAAGGCTCTATCTTTGTGGCAGGTGCGGCAATCCAGTGGCTGCGTGATGGTATGCGTCTCATTGACTCCGCATCGGATTCAGAGTATATGGCGACCAAAGTAAAAGGAACACATGGCTGTTATGTGGTTCCGGCATTTACCGGACTGGGTGCTCCGTACTGGGATCAGTATGCAAGAGGAACAATTGTAGGAATTACCAGAGGAACCAATAAGAATCATATCATCCGGGCAACTCTGGAATCTATTGCTTATCAGGTGGAAGGAGTTATCTCTGCCATGGAAGCGGATGCTGGAATCGAAATCCGTTCCTTAAATGTAGATGGCGGAGCCAGTGCCAATAATTTCCTGATGCAGTTCCAGTCAGACATGATACAGGCGCCGGTAAACCGTCCGGCATGTGTAGAGACAACAGCAAAAGGTGCGGCGTATCTGGCAGGACTTGCAGTAGGCTACTGGAAGACAAAAGAAGATGTGATAAAGAACCAGCAGATAGAGCGGGTATTTCATCCACAGATGGAAGAAGAAGAGAGACAGAAAAAATTAAAAGGCTGGAAGAAAGCAGTAAAATATGCCTTCGGATGGGCAAAAGATACAGAAGAAGAGGAAGAGGCGTAAGCCGCTTCCTCTTCTTCACTTTACAGGAAATTGCTTTCCTGTAAAGTAAAAAACGCTCCGCGAGGATGCGCACTGCGGCGTATAAGGTAGATGTCGCAAGCGACCGCCGCAGGCGCGAGAATGTGCCAAGGCACATTCTTTTTTCTCGTTAAGCGTTCGAAAAAGCTGTCGGTGGCAGCTCCTTATAGGTTTTGATATATAATACCTTATGATATATGCGTCAGCGGCATAAAATCAATCTGAAAGAATAGAAGAGCCGCATTTTTCACAATGAAATTTATAATAATAATAGCCAGTGCAATCCAAAGAAATACTTCCCGGAAATGCATGCCAATACGAAGCCTTCCCTTAGAGAGCCGCTCAATAGTCTGGGAAATCATAAACCAGGTGCAGAGCACAAAGGTATATGGCACAAAGGGATGATAAACCAGTGAGTGCAGGAAATCCCCATGCAGTAAAAAAGCTATCGCTCTGGTGCCACCGCAGCCGGGACAGTATAGTCCGGTCAGGCTGTGAAGCACACAGGGGAAAAGATATTTTGAAAGCTGGATATTCGTTGCTTTTATAAAAAGCACCAGCAGAAGAAGAGTGCCTATGATGCACCAGCCGGTGATATATAATCCGTTGTCCATAGCAGTGGACGTTTTTTTCTTTTCCATATAAACCCTCGCAAATCAGTATTCAAACAAAATATAGAATCTGTTGGTAGTATACAATTGTCATAAGGGAAAGTCAAAGTTATTGTGTTTCACCCAAGATATGTGTATAATAAAAAGAGGCACTTTTTTCAGACTTTGGAAGGAGGAGTGGTTTATGCAGATTGATGGATGGAATCCGAAAGATATAGGATATGATACCGGGTACAATCATACATATGGGGTCGGAACTGACACAGATGCGAAGAGTACCGGGGTGGCAGAGGGCAGCAAAGGCGAATGCCAGACCTGTAAGAACCGGAAATATCAGGATGGTTCCAACGAGAATGTTTCTTTTAAATCAGCTTCCCACATCTCTCCGGAGGCGGCGGGAATCCGTGTGGCAGCCCATGAGGCAGAACATGTTTCCAATGCTTATACCAAAGCAGCAGAAGGAAATGGTCAGGTGGTATCTGCAAGCGTAACACTTCGTACCGGCGTATGCCCGGAGTGCGGAAGAGTATATGTGGCAGGCGGAGAGACCAATACCACCATTAAGTATCCGAACGAAGCGAACCCATATCAGCAGGAGCGGAAGAGCCAGGATGCGGCAGATCTGACCGGAGCCAGAATCGACACAAGAAAATAAAACAGGAGCATGAGATAGATGAAAAGAAAATCAGCAGAAATAAAACGTATAGCAAGAGAAAATCTTACCGGACATTATGGATTGCCAATGGGAGCCATGGTAGTATCGCAGTTAATCGTAACTTTGCCGACCATGTTCTTTTCCTGGAATTTGACTCCGTATTCCGGAAAAATGGAGTGGGCAATTTATTATGTGGCAGCATTTGTACTGGCATTGCTGGGGGTTGTTTTAAATATAGGAATTCTCCAGATTGCCCTGCGAATGGGAAGAAAGCAGCCATATAAGTTTACCGATATGTTCTATGGATTCAATCATCATCCGGATAAATACATTCTGGCATACCTTTTATTTATGGTTGTGGTATTAATTCCGATGCTTCCGGCAATCGCAGTCTCTGTTGGAATGTATGTAACTGCCATTTCCGGCAGCATGAAAATCACAGAGGGGATTTTTATTGGCTATGTAGTAGCTATGTGTGTACTTGGAATTGGAGGAGAAGTGATCGCATTTATTCTTTCCTTAAAATATTCCATGCTGTTTTTGATATTGCTTGAGGATAATACCAAAGGAATCCGGCAGGCAATGAGGGAAAGTAAAGCACTGATGCAGGGCAACAAGGGAAGATACTTCTATATCATGTTAAGCTTCCTTGGCTGGTCTTTCCTTGGCCTCCTTTCATTTGGAATTGGCTTCCTGTGGATTGGACCATACTATACGCAGACACAGGTGACATTCTATCGTGACATTACAGGAGAATTAGACCGGACAGAAAACCAGACAGACCCATACGGAACAAAACAGCAGAATCCGCAGTACAGTACGTGGAGTGCTTCGGTATAAAAATAAGAAAAGAAAAATGCCGGGAAATCAGAATTGGTTTCCTGGCATTTTTCTTTTGCATATATTTACTGGTACATTTGATTCATTTCATTAAACTGCCGCATCAGTTCGTTATAATCAGCGGTATTTCCATTGGACATCTGGTTGATGAAATCGGCGTTGGTAAACATCATGACAATGACGAAAGTATAAAGTGCAATAGTAAGTACAAGACCGATAATTCCAAGGACGATACCGATTTTGCCGGTGGTGGAAAAAGTCATCTCGCCGCCACGGGAAAGAAGTCCTAAAATAATGGCAAGTGCCCCACAAGGCAGTGCTGCATACAGGCAGCAGAAAGTTACAATGGAGACAATGCCAAGAGCAATGGATGCGGTGGCAAGTCCGGTGGAACGTTTGTCCATGTAATTACGTTGTGGTGCCTGGTTCATATTATATGAATAATTGGGATTTGGTTGATAGCCGTTTGACTGCTGTTGAAAATCCATAAAAAACCTCCTCAAATCGTGAATAAATACAGTATACCATTTTCTGCTGGAAAAAACAATAAAACCCAAAATCTTCCCTTTTGCAGAAATGCCTGATGTGCTATAATGAGCGCAAACGCATCAACAGGAAAGGAAATACAAGATGGACATAACAGCAAAAATTGCCGAAGAACTTGGAATCAGAAAAAATCAGGCACAGGCAGCAATTCAGTTAATTGATGAAGGAAATACCATTCCTTTTATTGCCCGGTATCGAAAAGAAGCAACCGGCGCATTAAATGATGAAATATTACGTAACTTATTTGACCGGCTGACTTATCTTAGAAACCTAGAAGAGAAGAAAGAACAGGTTATTGCCAGCATTGAAGAACAGGGCAAGCTGACGGACGAACTGCGGAAACAGATAGAAGAAGCACAGACACTGGTAGTCGTAGATGATTTGTACCGTCCATACCGACCGAAGCGCAGAACCAGGGCAACCATCGCCAAAGAGAAGGGCTTAGAGCCGCTGGCAAATGTAATCAGTCTTCAGATGCTTAAGACTCCAATCTTAGAAGAAGCAGCAAAATATATCAACGAAGAAAAAGAAGTTCATACTGCAGAGGAAGCCTTAGAAGGTGCAAAAGATATTATTGCAGAGCGTATTTCCGATGAAGCAGATTATCGTATCCGCATCCGTGACCTTACCGTAAAACATGGTCGGATTGTATCTGCTGCCAAAGATCCGGAAACAGAATCTGTTTATGAAATGTATTATGATTTTGATGAGCCGATTACAAAAATGGCAGGACATCGTACGCTGGCATTGAACCGTGGAGAGGCAGAGAAAATACTGACAGTAAAAGTAGAAGTGCCGGAAGAACAGATTATTCCGTATTTACAGAAAAAGGTAATAACCAAAGATAATGCCATAACCAGACCTGTTTTGGAAGAAGTAATCGAAGACAGCTATAAGCGTCTGATTGCACCGGCAATCGAGCGTGAGATTCGAAGTGACCTTACGGAAAAGGCAGAAGACGGAGCAATCAAAGTTTTCGGAAAGAACTTAGAGCAGCTTCTGATGCAGCCGCCAATCGCAGGACAGGTTGTACTTGGCTGGGACCCGGCATTTCGTACCGGATGTAAACTTGCAGTGGTAGACCCGACCGGAAAAGTATTGGATACGACAGTCATTTACCCGACAGCACCACAGAATAAGGTAGAGGAAGCAAAAGTAGTATTAAAGAAACTGATTTCCAAGTATCATATTACACTGATTTCTCTTGGAAATGGAACAGCATCCCGTGAGTCGGAGCAGATTATTGTAGATTTATTAAAAGAGATTCCGGTAAAAGTACAGTATATTATCGTAAATGAAGCAGGGGCTTCCGTATATTCTGCAAGTAAACTTGCAACAGAGGAATTCCCAAACTTTGATGTGGGACAAAGAAGTGCCACTTCCATGGCAAGACGGTTGCAGGATCCGCTGGCAGAGCTGGTTAAAATTGATCCGAAATCCATCGGAGTCGGTCAGTATCAGCATGACATGAACCAGAAAAAATTAAGTGAAGCCTTAGGCGGCGTGGTAGAAGACTGCGTAAATAAAGTTGGTGTAGATTTAAACACCGCATCCGTATCCCTGTTGGAATACATTTCCGGTATCAGCAAAGTGATTGCGAAAAATATCGTGGCATACCGGGAAGAAAATGGAAAATTTGCATCCAGAAGCCAGCTTTTGAAAGTGGCAAAATTAGGACCGAAGGCATATGAACAGTGTGCCGGTTTTCTTCGTATTACTGGTGGAAAGAATCCGTTGGATGCAACCGGCGTGCATCCGGAAAGTTATGAAGCAACCAGAAAGCTTTTGGAAAAATTAGGATATTCAGAAGAAGAGATAAGCGGTGGCGGATTAACCGGGATTTCAAAGAAGATTTCAGATTATAAGAAACTGGCAGCAGAATTGGAAGTAGGAGAACTTACTTTACGGGATATTGTAAAGGAACTGGAAAAGCCGGCAAGAGATCCGAGGGAAGATATGCCAAAGCCGATTCTGCGGAGTGACGTACTGGAAATGAAGGATTTGACCCCGGGAATGGTATTAAAAGGAACCGTCCGTAATGTCATTGACTTCGGTGCCTTTGTGGACATCGGAGTACATCAGGATGGACTGGTACACATTTCCCAGATGAGCGAACGCTATATCAAACATCCGCTGGAAGTGGTCAGCGTGGGAGATATTGTAGAAGTAAAAGTAATGAGCGTAGACCTTAAGAAACAGAGAATCCAGCTTACTATGAAACTGTAAATAAAAGGTAACAGATAAAATTGGGTATTGACAAGGAAAAAGCGAAGTTCTACAATAAACCCATAGTAATTGAATAGGAAGTCTTCGGGGCAGGGTGATATGCGAAGCATAGATTCCCGACCGACGGTGATTGTGCATGACACATTAGTCCGTGAACTGCAGTATTGCAGTTGATTTGGTGAAAATCCAAAACCGACAGTATAGTCTGGATGGGAGAAGATAAGTGACCATTAAGGTGATTATTTTGCGTGCCCCGGATAGTTTTATCCGGGGCTTTTATGGTACACCAATACTCCGGACATCCCTTGCAAGAGCTAAAAGTAAAGAAAAAAGGAGTAAAAGAAATGAGTACAAACAGTGTAACAACAAACAGCAACGTAAAAACAGGTGTAAATGCAAGATATCTGACGATGACAGCAATGCTTTCAGCTATTGCGTTCATCCTGATGTTCCTTGATTTTGCAGTTCCGTTTATGCCAAACTTCATCAAACTGGATATTTCAGAACTTCCGGCATTGATTGGAGCATTTTCCATGGGACCGGTCAGCGGAATTGTAATCTGCCTGATTAAAAATCTGATTCATCTGACTATTACAACCACAAGTGGTGTTGGAGAATTGTCCAATTTCATTCTTGGAGTAGCGTTTGTGCTTCCGGCAGGACTGATTTACAAATTTAAGAAGAACCGCAAAGGTGCATTAATCGGTTCTTTAGCAGGAGCACTTTTCATGGCAGTATTCAGTGTGGTATCAAACTATTTCCTGGTATATCCGTTCTATACAGCATTTATGCCGGAAGATGCCATTATTGGTGCTTACAATGCAATCGCTTCTGCAGTAGGCGGACATATGGATAATTTATTGGAGTGTCTGGTAGTATTTAATATGCCATTCACCTTCTTAAAAGGTATGATTAGTGTTGGAATTACATTTTTGATTTATAAACATATTTCACCAATCATCAAAGGAACCAACAGCCGTAAGAATTAGACGTCCCTTTTTTGCCCGACACAAAATTGATAAAGAGTTTGTCTATTCCCGAAAATAATGCTATACTTCAATCAGAAAAGTAAGCAGGAGGAAAGACAATGCCAATTGAATTTGATGTAAAAATAACAGCGAACGATATGTACCGGTTTAATATGTATCATATATATACCAGTTTTACCGGAATCTTTTCCATCTTGGCAGCGGTGCTTGGATTTGTAGCCGCAGTGGGAACCTATGGAAAGGTAGATACCATGTATACGGTGCTTTACATCATATTTGGCATTGTCTTTCTTTTTTATTTTCCATTAACCTTGAAAATGCGGGCGGCAAGACAGATTTCCATGTCAGAGGCACTGAAAAGTACGCTGCATTATATGTTGGATGATGAAGGTGTCCATGTATCTCTGGGAGAAGAAAATGCCCTGCTGGAGTGGAAACAGATTTATAAAATGGTGTCAACAAAGCATAATGTTCTGATTTACAGCAGCCGCGTGAATGCATATATCCTGCCCATGGAAATTGTAGGCGGACAGTATGCGGCGTTGAAGGAACTGGCAGATAAGAATTTGAAGAAGCACCAGAATTGTATGAAGAAGAGATAGGAAGAAAAGTATATGGTATATGAAACATTTTCGGCAGAAGAAACAGAAAAGTTAGGCGAACAGATTGGACGGGAAGCAAAGCCGGGAGAAGTGTATACATTAATCGGAGATTTGGGAGTAGGAAAAACCGTTTTTACCCAGGGAATAGCCAAGGGTTTGGAGATAACAGAACCTATCTGCAGTCCGACTTTTACTATTGTGCAGGAGTATGAAGAAGGAAGAATGCCATTTTATCATTTTGATGTATACCGGATTGCGGATATTGAGGAAATGGATGAAATCGGCTATGAGGACTATTTTTATGGAAATGGTCTGACCATGATAGAATGGGCAAATCTGATTGAAGAAATTTTACCGGATCATTACCGGCAGATAACAATAGAGAAAGATTTGGAAAAAGGATTTGATTATCGCAGGATAACAATAGAAGAGGTGGAACGATGAAAATATTGGGATTGGATAGCTCCGGACTGGTAGCCAGCGTAGCAGTAGTAGAAGATGATGTGCTGTTGGGAGAATTTACTGTAAATTATAAGAAAACACATTCACAGACCTTGCTGCCAATGTTAGATGAACTTGCGAAAATGATAGAACTGGATTTGGATACATTAGATGCCATTGCAATTGCAGCGGGCCCGGGCTCATTTACCGGACTTCGGATTGGCTCTGCAACAGCAAAAGGATTGGGACTTGCACTGGATAAGCCGCTGATATCCGTACCGACCGTGGATGCACTGGCATACAACCTCTATGGGCATAGAGATATTATCTGTCCATTAATGGATGCCAGAAGAAACCAGACCTATACTGGTTTATATCAGTTTGAAGACAAAAAAATGCAGGTATTGTGCCCACAGTGCGTTGTGGGAATTGATGAGATTGTAGCAAAGATAAATGAAAACAATGCTCCGGTTGTATTTTTGGGAGATGGTGTCCCGGTATTTACCACTTATATAGAAGAAAACTGTAAAGTGCCATATTCCTTTGCACCGGCACATGTGAATAAGCAGCGTGCAGCAGCTGTTGCAGCTTTAGGAGAAGAATATTACAAAGCAGGTAAATTAGAATCTGCAGAAGAACACAAACCGGAATATCTGCGCCTTTCCCAGGCAGAACGCGAGAGGATGGAACAGCATGGAAATTCGTAGAATGTCAGAGGCAGATGTTTTTGATGTAGCAGCCATAGAGGCAAAAGTCTTTTCACAGCCATGGAGCGAGCAGGGATTTCGCGATGCTCTTGCCATGAACCATGTGATTTTTCTGGTGGCAGAAGAAGCGGGTTCCATCTTAGGATATTGTGGAATGTATATGGCATTAGATGAAGGTGAGATTACCAATGTGGCAATAAGTGAAGCCTGCAGAAACAGAGGTTATGGGGAACAACTAGTAACAGAACTAATGCAGCAGGGTAGAAAACATGGTATTAGCCGGTATGTTTTAGAGGTAAGGGTATCCAATGAGCCTGCCATTCGCCTGTATCAGAAACTTGGATTCTCTGTACTTGGAACTCGAAAGAATTTTTATGAAAAGCCCTCAGAGGATGCATATATCATGAGCAGGGTCCAGTAATTTCCACTGCAAATTTATTGGAATGGTTCTATAATGAAAGAGAACCACAAGATAAGAGACGGAGGATGAGAAATGGTTTGCAATTGTTGTGGAAAAGAAATCGAAGAACGAAAACAGGATTATATTTATATAGAAAAAGAATGGAATTATTTTTCTACTAAGGATGGTGTGAAAAGCAAACTGCGTGTATGCGAGTCCTGCTTTGATGAATGGACAAAACAGTTTGTGATACCGCCTTTAATGGAAGAAGTAACAGAAATTGTATAGAGAGCTGAGGAAATAGAATGTTAGATGTCTGTTTATTAGGAACCGGTGGAATGATGCCATTGCCATATCGCTGGCTGACTTCACTGATGACAAGATATAATGGCAGCAGTCTGATGGTTGACTGTGGCGAAGGAACCCAGATTGCAGTAAAAGAAAAAGGCTGGAGCTTTAAGCCGGTGGATATTATGTGCTTTACACATTACCATGCGGACCATATCAGCGGACTGCCTGGAATTCTTCTGACCATGGGAAATGCAGAACGAACTGAGCCACTGACGATGATTGGACCAAAGGGACTGGAACGTGTGGTAAATGCACTGCGTGTGATTGCACCGGAACTGCCTTTTGAGATTAAATTTATAGAACTGACGGAACCGGAAGAGACTATAGAATTAAAGGGATATACGATCCATGCTTTCCGGGTGAACCATAATGTTACCTGCTACGGCTATACCTTGGAGATCCCAAGGGCTGGAAGATTTTCGGTGGAACATGCATTAGAACGGCAGATACCGCAGAAATACTGGAGCCGCCTGCAAAAAGGTGAAATTATTGAAGAAGAGGACAAGACCTATCTGCCGGAAATGGTATTAGGCCCGCCAAGAAAAGGCATCAAGTTGACATATTGTACTGATACCCGCCCGACGGAGAGCATTGCAAAAAATGCCAAAGATTCCGATTTATTTATCTGTGAAGGTATGTATGCAGAAAAAGAGAAACTTGCAAAAGCGAAACAATATAAACATATGACTTTTTATGAAGCAGCACATCTTGCCAAGGATGCCGGGGTGAAAGAAATGTGGCTTACCCACTTCAGCCCGTCCCTTGTAAGGGGCGAAGACTATATGGATGCTGTAAGGAAGATATATTCGAATGCATATTTAGGCAAAGATGGAAAGAGTGTTACACTGGATTTTGAGGAGGCGTAAACATGAAGAAACGTACAGCAGGCATAATTAAGACAGTTATTATAGGTGTGATTTGCGTTGGAATTGTGGCCGGATTTTATTATTATCTGACAAACCGCTCACCAAGAAGTGTGGAAACAACAGGAGAAACAGATGAGATAACCTCTGTTTTAAGTAAAAATTTAGAGAAGGATTATCCGGCGTCACCTCGTGCTGTAATCAAATATTATAATAGGATTCTGCTCTGCCTTTATAATGAAACTTATGATGATGAGCAGTACCAGAAGCTGTTGGAGAAGATGCGTGCACTGATGGATGAAGAGTTATTGGAAAACAATCCGCAGGATACATTTTCAACCCAGATGCAGAATGATATTGCGGCTTATAAAGCAGAAAGTAAGATTATAGCAACAGCATCTGTCTGCGATACAGATGAAGTGGCTTATAAGAAAGTAGATGGAAGTGATTGTGCCTATGTGACGGCATCTTATTTCCTGCGCTCTACCAAGGCATATAACCGGGCTAACCAGGAATATGTGCTGCGTAAGGATGAGAATGGGGACTGGAAAATATTAGGATTTGTGGCACTGGAAGGAGACAATGGTGATGCAGAAAAATAAAGGAGATATTGCAATTCTTGCAATAGAAAGTTCCTGCGATGAGACTGCGGCAGCAGTTGTAGTAAATGGAAGGGATGTGAGATCGAATATCATTTCATCCCAGATTGCATTACATACCTTATATGGAGGTGTGGTTCCGGAAATTGCATCCCGTAAACATATTGAGAAAATTAATCAGGTAATAACAGAAGCAATGCAGGAAGCGCAGGCAGACTGGGCAGATATAGACGCAATCGGTGTAACTTATGGACCGGGATTAGTGGGTGCCCTCCTGGTTGGTGTGGCAGAAGCAAAAGCAATCAGTTATGCAAGAAATATTCCGCTGGTAGGTGTGCATCATATTGAGGGACACATCAGCGCAAATTATATTGAAAATAAAGAGTTAGAGCCACCATTTTTATGTCTTGTGGTATCCGGCGGTCATACACATCTGGTAAAAGTACTGGATTATGGAAAATATGAGATACTTGGAAGAACCAGGGATGATGCAGCAGGTGAAGCCTTTGATAAAGTGGCGAGAGCAATCGGATTAGGCTATCCGGGTGGACCAAAGATTGAAAAAGTAGCACATGAAGGAAATCCTCATGCTGTGGAATTCCCAAGACCGAAGATTGCAGATGGGGAGTATGACTTCAGCTTCAGTGGTTTAAAGTCTGCTGTTTTAAACCATCTGAACAGCTGTAAAATGAAAGGTATTGAGATTGTGCAGGCAGATATTGCAGCATCTTTCCAGAAAGCGGTTATTGATGTGCTGGTGGGAAATGCCATGCATGCCATTGAAAAATATCAGATTGATAAATTTGCTATTGCGGGAGGAGTGGCTTCTAATGGAACCTTAAGAGGAGCAATGGAAGAAGAGTGCCGGAAGAGAAATGTGGCATTTTATCATCCGTCGCCGATTCTCTGTACCGATAATGCAGCAATGATAGGTGCAGCAGCATATTATGATTACCGGGCGGGAATCCGTTCCGGACTTGATTTGAATGCAGTACCAAACTTAAAATTAGGAGAACGTTAATGGCAAAGTATACAGCAATCGTGCTTTCTGCGGGAAAAGGAAGCCGCATGGGAAGCTCTGTCCATAAGCAGTATCTGCTTCTTTGTGGGAGGCCGGTGATTTATTATACCCTTAAGGCATTTGAAGAAAGCCCGGTAGATGAAATCGTACTGGTAACCGGTGAAGGAGAAGAGGAATACTGCCGGAAAGAAATTGTAGAAAAATATAAATTGCATAAAGTAACGAAGATAGTAAAGGGTGGTAAGGAACGTTACCACTCTGTTTTTCAGGGCTTAAGTGCGTGTGAATATACGGATTATGTATTGATTCATGATGGGGCACGCCCGTTTATTGAACAGAAAGTCATCCGCCGCACGATGGATGAAGTACGGGAAAAGCGGGCGTGTATTGCAGCTGTGCCGGTAAAGGATACCATAAAAAAGGTAGATGAAAATGGAAAAGTGGAGGATACCCCACCAAGAAAAAGCCTTTATACGGTACAGACACCGCAGGCATTTTCTTATTCCCTGATTTATGATTCTTATCAGAAGATGATAGCGGATGGAAGAGAAGATGTTACAGATGATGCAATGGTAGTGGAGGCGTATGGAAAAGTTCCGGTATATGTAATAGATGGGAGCTATCGCAATTTTAAGATTACAACACCGGAAGATTTGGAAATGGCGGAGTTTATGCTGAATGCAGGAAATCCTGGTAAGGGTGTATGTTCATAGAAAATGAACCATCCGGCACCAATGGGAAATCAAATGAATATGTTTTGAAATTTTGAAAAATGATTTTGAAAAAATGAAAATAATTGTTGACATGCTATCTATTTGATGATAGAATCATTTTTGCGCTGATTTGAAGCGTATCAATATGGAGAGATATCGAAGTGGTCATAACGAGGCGGTCTTGAAAACCGTTTGTCCGCAAGGGCGCGTGGGTTCGAATCCCACTCTCTCCGCTTCCAACTTAATAATTGGAAACTGATTCGGAGAAGTACCCAAGCTGGCCGAAGGGACACCCCTGGAAAGGGTGCAGGTCGTTAACAGCGGCGCGAGGGTTCAAATCCCTCCTTCTCCGCTCGCTTGTGAGATGATTATGCGGACGTTCGACAATGGATTTTACGACTGCAAAAAATAAGTCAAAAAAAGTAAAAAAAGTTGTTGACAAAGAAAGAGTCCTGTGATAATATAAACAAGCTGACCGGTGAGAACGAAGCAAAAGAGCTCACAGAACTGGTCAAGAACCTTGATAACTGAACAGTGAAATAACCTTGAAAGATTTTGAGAAAAAC